>NZ_JAMYMZ010000016.1:0-144761 GCF_040318825.1 Mesorhizobium sp. M1006 | reverse complement strand
TCACCACCGTGCCATGGCCGCTCGCCCCTCAGAGCAAGCCCCGTTCTCTCTCCAAAACTTTTTGCAGAACCTTCAGCACACTATCCAAATTTGCCTGCCTTTCGGCGCCAAAAGGGGAAGTAAGGGCGGGCGGCAGCGTTCCCTCCCCCTTGTGGGGAGGGTTAGGGTAGGGGGTCCATCTTCGTAAGAATCCAAATGCGATTGCCCCGCCGTTCACGGGGAGAACGGGAGACGCCGTACCGCCGCTGCGGTTGCCGCAACTCCGCCGGCGGTCTATGTAAGGCGGCATGAGCGACACGACTTCACGCCTCTCCGGCTGGATGGACCTTGCCAACCCGACGCGGTTCGTCGGGCTGGCCGACAAGGTCGTGCCGTGGCTGGCGAGCGTTGCCGCCATCATCCTCGCTGTCGGCCTCTACATGAGCTTCGCGGCGCCCGAGGACTTCCAGCAAGGCATCACCGTTCGCATCATGTATATCCACGTGCCTTTCGCCTGGCTCGCCATGATGTGCTACACGCTGATGGCGGTCTCGGCACTGGGCACGCTGGTCTGGCGCCATCCGCTGGCCGACGTGGCGCTGAAATCGGCGGCACCCATCGGCGCCGTCTTCACCGCCCTTGCACTGATCACCGGTTCGATCTGGGGCAAGCCGATGTGGGGCACCTGGTGGGTATGGGACGCGCGGTTGACCTCGGTCTTCATCCTGTTCCTGATGTATCTCGGCATCATCGCGCTGACCCGCGCGCTCGACGATGCCGGGCGCGCCGCGTGGGCCGCCGCCATCATCACCCTGGTCGGCTTCATCAACATTCCGATCATCAAATTTTCGGTCGACTGGTGGAACACGCTGCATCAGCCGGCGTCGGTGTTCCGGCTCGGCGGCCCGACCATCGACCCAAGCCTGTTGTGGCCATTGCTAGTGATGGCACTCGGCTTCACCGTGCTTTTCTTCGCGCTGCACCTAGCGGCGATGCGCACGGAAATCCTCCGCCGCCGAGTCATTTCGATGCGCCGCGTCGCGGCAAGGCAGGCTAACTGACCGCCGTCGAGTTCCTTCGCGCCCCCCTCTGTCCTGCCGGACATCTCCCCCTCAAGGGGGGAGATTGAATGTCACGTATCGTTTCGCCAATCGCGAATGTTGAAAGAGAGGCGAAGCTACCGATCTCCCCCCTTGAGGGGGAGATGGCCGGCAGGCCAGAGGGGGGGTGCTGTCCCTCCAGCGTTTGAAGGATTTTGTACCTGAAGCGCACGCGCTCCAGCTGGACTCACCCCATCCGCCCGCGTGCTGCCACCGGCAGCGTTTCCAGCACCTTGTCGCCTTCGATCAGATGCACCTCGTCGAACAGGTTGGTGACGACGCAGCAATGGTCGGGCACGACGCGCACGCGCTCGCCGATGCGAAGCTCGGCGCCGCCTGACAGCGTGACGTTGCCGTGCTCTTCGCTGAGGCTGGTCACCCTTGCGCCTGAAATGCCCAGCAGCTCACCGAAATCGGCGAGCCCCAGTGTGTCGCTGGACAGGGCCTTGCTGCCGGCGTCGAGGATGGCGCGTGTCGGCGTTGGGTGGCTGACCACCGTCGACAGCACCGTCAGTGCGCAATCGTCGAGGCTGCCGACGCCTTTGGCGACCTGGTAGCGGTCGAGATAGATGTAGGTGCCGGGCCGGTATTCGGTAACGACGCTATGCTCGCCGGAACGCCACATATCGGGTGTGCCGCCGCTGGAGATGCGCTCGCAAGCAAGGCCGGCTGCGGCAAGTGCTTGCTGCGCTTCGGCCAGCCGCGCCTCGGTCTCGGCGGCGCGGCCGACCCCCGGGTAGGTCATCAAGCCGCCGAAGACGAGCCCCCGGACCTTGTTGATCTCGCTCGCCAGCGCGACTGCCTCGCCGGCCGACTGCACACCGCAGCGGCCCATGCCGGTGTCGCATTCGACCAGCACCGGCAGGCGGTGGCCGGGATCGGTAAAGGTGGCGGCAAGCCCCATCAGCGTGTCCATGCTGTCCGTTGTCACCGACAGGGTTACGCGGCCGTGCAGCGCCTTGAGGCGCTCCAGCTTGGCCCGCCCGAGGATATTGTAGGGCAGAAAGATGTCGGTCAGTCCGGCGTCGGCCATGACCTCGGCCTCGCCGATCTTCTGGCAGGTGATGCCGACGGCGCCGGCCGCGATCTGCTTCTTTGCCCAGTAGGGCAGTTTGTGGGTCTTGATGTGCGGCCGGAGCTTCAGCCCATGGCTGTCGGCATGGGCCTGCGCCCGCGCGATATTGGCTTCGGCGCGGCCGGCATCGATCAGGATCGCCGGCGTATCGAGGTCGTCTATGCTGCGCATGGTCTCACCATCGGAAAATTGGTTGACCTTATGGCCCTGATCGGACCGCATGTCATGGGGCCAGCGACAGCAGTTTGCATCGACACCGGATGGACGTTCGGCTATTGCGGTTTGAGCAATCCCAGGAAAAGTGTGAAACGGTTTTCCGTCCGGAATTGCGTCCAAAGAAAGATAGAGCGGTTCGGCGTTCCGTGAAACGATGAACCGTTCTAGCGCTCGCAAAGCGACGGGAAGGAACCACGATCATGAAACGCTCCGCCATCAACGATATCATCCGCGACGCCGACGCCTTCATCCGCTCGTTCGGCTACATCATGCCGCCCTTCGCCTACTGGTCGCCGGAAGAGATGAAGGCGCGCCGGCAGGATTCGTCGGCAATCTTCTCGTCGCGGCTTGGCTGGGACATCACCGACTACGGCCAGGAGAAATTCGACGAGCTCGGCCTGTTCCTGTTCACCGTTCGCAACGGCCGCTACGAGGACATGAAGAAGGGCATGGGCATGCTTTATGCCGAAAAGATCATGATCTCCCGCAAGGATCAGCTGTCGCCGATGCACCGCCACAACATCAAGGCGGAGGACATCATCAACCGCGGCGGCGGCAAACTGGTGCTGGAGCTGTTCATGCATGATCGCGATGGCGGCATCGATCCGAAGGCCGAAGTATCGGTGCCTGTCGATGGAACCATCCACAGACTACCTGCGGGTGGACTGCTGAAGCTCGACCCAGGCCAGAGCGTCACTTTGCTGCCGGGTGTCTGGCATGCCTTCTGGGCCGAGGGCAAGGACGTGCTGATCGGCGAGGTCTCGACCGTCAACGACGATCTCACCGACAACGTCTTTCGCGAACCAATCGGCCGCTTCGCGGACATCGACGAGGACACGGAACCGCTGCATCTGCTGGTGTCCGATTATGAGAAGTGGGTGGGATAGGGGAGGGTGGCATTTGAACCGGGGTTCATGAGAGGGGCTCATCAGGTTCGTCGGCGCCGCCCCTCATTGCCCTGCCGGGCATTTCTCCCCGTATAGTGACGGGGAGAAAGACGCTATCGCAGATGGTTTCGCAAACTGGCAGCGTTGCGGAATAGTGGTCGACATTGCGTCTATCTCCCTTCTCCCCGTCACTATACGGGGAGAAGGTGCAGGCAGGCGGATGAGGGGCAGCACCGATGCTTCTCGCTAGCTGCGCCTGTTCGGCAACTGCTACCGCGCATGCTTGTCGGCCCTGCGGTTGCCGAGCAGCAGCTTGCGTTCGAGATGCGCCCGTAGCTCGCCGTAGTAAGCCGTCAGGAACGCGCGTGCGTCATGGGCTTGGGGTGCCGCGCCGATCTTGCGTCCGATCGTTTCGGCCACTGTCCGCAGGGCGAAATAGTCATCGCGGCGCAGCACCTCCTCCAGCTTGTGGAGTTCGGCAATCCCGTAGGCATCGAGCTGGGCGTGGCTGAACCGGAAGGCGCCGGCCGCCGGATCCTGTCGTGCCGACAGGTCTTCAAGCAAGGCGCGCTTCGGCGCCTCTACCACCCAGGTCCCCGCCAACAGATCACCGATCCGCATGCGGTCGCGATTGAACAGCGGGAACAAGGCAAACAGCAGCGTCCACACCAGTCCGAACACCGTCGTCAGCGTGTCGGCGAGGTCGGTCCCGCTGCGTCCAACGATGATCGACAGCGGCAGGAACACCTCGATCTCGCGCATCAGGTTGCGGGCGATGACCTGGTCGATCGACAGGCCGTCTCCGCTGCGCGACGCGACCCGGATGCCGACGATCCGCTTGCCGGGCGTAGCCGCGCGCCGGCCCGCTTCGAAGACGATGAAGTAGGCGTTGCGCAGAAAGAAGATCAGGATGATCCAGACGACGAAGAGCGGCTGAAATCCCTCGCTGCCAAGGCCTCCCACCCCGAACAGCGCGACGATCGTGATCACGATTGCCGCCGCGGCGATGAACACGATGTCGAGCAGGAAGGCGGAGGCCCGCGTGCCGGCGTCGGCCAACTTTATCCGGAGATCGACGCCTTCGGGCGTGATCAGCGGCCGTATAGCCGCGAAGGCGGCGCGTTTAACGATCGCCATGCCGCACCGCCCGGAACAGGTAGAAATAACCGATCCACAGCACCAGCATGCCCCCGCCAATGCCGTAGCGCGTGACGTCGCTGGTGATGGTCTGCCTGCCAATGCCCTCGAGCAGCCCGGCAAACAGCAGCATGACCGAGACCCCGACCATGGCGTTCGCGGCGATGCGTCCGGCGCGAGCCGCTGCCGCCATGCGTGTCAATTCGCCGGGAAAGGCGATGCTGGTGCCGATGCGCATGCCCGCCGCGCCGGCCAAAGAGATTGCGAACAATTCGGTGGTGCCGTGGATGGCCAGCCAGCCGCCGAGCTCCATGCCAAGCCCCTTGGACCAATAGACTTGGAACAACGCCCCGATCATGCAGCCGTTGTACAGCATCAGCAGCACCGTCGGCACCGCGAAGGCGAAGCCAAGGGCGAAGGCCAGGATTGCGACCTGGACGTTGTGCGTGAACAGATAGGCGGCAAAGCCTGAGAGAAAGCCATTGTCGCCATCATAAAGCATGCCTCGCAGCAGCTCGGCCGAGGTGTCGGGGCCGCGGCCTCCTGCCAGGCCGGGCGGGATGATCGCGTCGAACCAGCTCTTGTCGGATGCCACCAGCCAGGCGCCTGCACCAATGCCGATCACCATCAGCGCGACCGACGCCAATGTCTCGCGCCACAGGTCGCGAATGGCTTCGGGCCAGTCATGCAGGAAGAAATCGGCGAGGCGCTGCCGCAGCCCGCGGCGCGCGCCGTAGAGATAGAAATAACCGCGCAGCGACAGCGCTTCGAGATAGCCGACCAGCGCATTATCGAGCGATGTCGCGCGCGCCAGCGATAGGGAAGACAGCGCCGATCGATAGAGCAGCGGCAGCGACAGCAGCTCCTCTTCGGAAAGCGTCCGCGGCGCACGCTTCTCGACACGCGCCAGCAGCGCCTCGAATGCCTTCCAGTCGGCCTCGCGCTCGCGGCGGAAGCTGGCCAGCGACTGGCGTACCGCGTCGCCGCGCTCCGCATTGCCGCGTACCGGCGCCGTCACAGCAAATCCTCCTGCTTGAACTGCAGATAGCGCTCGACCAGCGCCGGACCGAGCCGGTTGTGGTCGGCTTCGATCACATGCGCCCCAAGCAGGCGCAGCCGGCCGATGACGACCTGCCTTTCGCGCAAGAGCCCTCCGGCAACGACCGCGCGGGCAACATCCTCGCCGGAGCGTGGCGGCAGGTCGGCCAGGCTCTCCAGTTCGGTGTCCTTCATCATCATGAACAGCACGAGATGCCGTTCGGTGAGCCGGCCCACGGTGCGCAGCATCAATTCCGCACTGATCGGATCGACGAAATCGGTGAAGATGATGAGCAGCGAGCGGCGGTCGAGCCGCGCCGCCAGCGTCGTCAATGCCAGCGTGAAATTGGTCTCCTCGCTGGAGTAGTCGATCTCGGCGGCCCGTTTCTGGATCATCGCAAAGCTGGCGGGGCCGCGCACCGCGCCGCTCGAAACGCGCGGCCTTGCATCGAAGCCGAACAGGCTGACCATGTCACCGCCCTTCAGCGCGATGAATGCCGACAGCAGGGCGGCCGTCACCGCCCGGTCCACCTTCGGCACCCCGTCGACCGGTTCGCACATCAGGCGTCCGCTGTCGATGGCCAGCACGATGTTGTTGTTCTCCTCGATGCGGAACTCGCGCGCCAACAGCTTGCCGTGGCGGGCGCTGCGCTTCCAGTCGATCATCCGCCGGCCCATGCCCGGCTGGTAGTCCTTGAGCGCGTCGAACTCGCGGCCTTGACCGGCGCGGCGCTGCGCATGGCCTTCGGCAAGCGCCGCATGTTGCAGCAGCGTGATCGCCTCGCCGCGGGCGCTGCTGACGTCGGGCAGCACCGCAACCTTGCTTTCCACCGGCAGCACGACCTGGTTCCAGACCAGCCCGAACGGCCCGCGCCAGCGCACCCAGAGACGGTCGAAGCTGGCGACGCCGCGCCGCAGCGCCTGGAAGCGGAGGTTGAGCGACCCGCCTCCGGCGATTGGCAGCAAGGCGCCGCCGCTGCCGTCCACCGGCGCCAGACGTGCATCGTGGCCGACGCGAGCCTCCGCGGCGCACGGCCCCGAGTGACGGGCGGTGATTTGCACGCTGAACTCGCCGCCGACACCGGCCTGCTGCGGCGCATCGATGCTGGCATTCAGCGATGCCCGTCCGCGTCCGGCCGCGGCATCCACCGCCAGGAAGGCAAGCAGCAGGCAACTCCACAGCAATCCCAGATACCAGAACGACGGCAATGCCAGCGCGACCAGGAAGGCCGGCACCGCGCCGGCCGCAGCTGCCCATACCGCTCGGCCGCTGGGATAGATCAACGTGGTGCTTCCGTCTGGTCGACCAGGTCGGAGACGATCTGCTCGACCAGCCGGCCATCGATCTGTGCGGCAGGCGAAAGGATGACGCGATGACGCAGCGCCGGCACCGCCAGCGCCTTGACATCGTCGGGGATCACATAGGCGCGTCCGTCCAGCGCCGCCCGGGCACGCGCCGCCCGCGCCAGCATGGCGCCGGCGCGCGGACTGGCCCCGACCTCCAGATCGGCATTTTCGCGCGTAGCCCGAACCAGCGCCGCTATGTAGCCGACGACATCGTCGACAAGGGTGACGGAGCCGACGACTTCAAGGGCCTCCTGCAGCGTTTCGCGATCCGTCTGCGCCTCGATGCCATATTGCGCGATGTCGTGCGAGGCGGAGCCGCCGCCATGATGGACGATGATGGCTCGTTCTTCCTCGGGGCCGGGATAGCTGACGCGGTGCTTGAACAGGAAGCGGTCGAGCTGCGCCTCCGGCAGCGGATAGACGCCCTGGTGCTCGATCGGATTCTGGGTCGCGACGACCATGAAATTGCGGCCGAGCGAATGCGTGGTGCCGTCGAAGGTGACCGCATGCTCCTGCATCGCCTCGAGCAGTGCGGCCTGCGTCTTGGGCGGCGTGCGGTTGATTTCGTCGGCAAGCAGGAGATCGCAGAAGATCGGGCCGCGCGTCAGCGTGAACTGCCCGGTCTGGAAGTTGTAGATGTTCGACCCGACGATATCGCCGGGCATCAGGTCCGGCGTGAACTGGATCCGCCCGTAGGCGATCCCAAGCGCCTGGGCGAAGCAGCGCGCGGTCATGGTCTTGGCCGTGCCCGGAGGACCTTCCAGCAGGATATGCCCGCCCGCAAACAAGGCGGTCAGCATCAGGTCGACCGTATCGTGCTGCCCGGTGATCGCCTTGGCCACTTCTTCCCTGATCCGTGTCGCCAGGGCCTTCACATCATCGACGTTCACCGAGCCTCCTTGCCGTCCAGTCATGCAGCCGTTCTGCTGCCTGTTGCATCTGCGTCAGATTCTTCGCCTCGCCGGCCGCTTGCGAGCGCGTCGTGAAGCCGCCGGCTTGCTCCTTATCGCGAGAGTCGAGCCAGTGGTCGAGCGCTTTGCCTTGCAACCCTTGCGGTGCGCCGAGCAGCGCGCCGGCGCGCACCCGCATCAAGGCCGCATAGCGGCCTCCCAGCTCGTCCAGCCGGCCGGCACGCCGCATGAGCATCGCCGTCGTATCGACCAGCGCACGCTTGCCGAAGGCGATCGCGCGCTGGTCGATACGCGGCGGGCCGAACCGGCCAAGGCCATGCAGGAACGCCAGCGCCGCAGCGATCAGGATCGTCAGTGTCAGCGCCAGGAACGGCGGCTCGACCAGAAGCTTGGCGAGGTCATATTTCCGCGCCCCGCCGTGCAGTGTCAGATCGAACATGACCAGACCCTTGCCAGGCCGCAGCCATTGGATCAGGTCGCGCGCCGCGGCCGCCTTGTCGGCATCTCCAAGCGCGGAATTGTTGATTAGGTCGGGGTCGGTCAGGATAAAAAAGGGTTTGTCTTGGAATTCGACGAGGACGGCCTTGCCGCTGCCTGCCGCAATGATCGGGTGATCGTCGGCAACCCATTGCATGTCTTGCGGCGCGGCGACGAGATGGCCCCGGATCTCGAGTTGCTCGACGGTGCTCCTGCCGACACCGAGCTTGGCCTTGGCGATCCGGCCGAGCCAATTGTTGACTACGGTGTCGGGCAAACGCTCGATTTTCATCTTCCATCCCTCATGCTGCTGGAGGGGCAAGGTCTGCCATTTGGGCAGCACGAAGAGAGTCTCGCGGTCATCGCGAAGCTCAAGAATGCGGTCAAGCGCCTCCGGATCGCTGTCGGGCGAGATGGTGACGATCAGCAGTATATCTCTGGCAAGATCGTCTTCGGTCCGCGCCATCAAGGGCGCTTCGCCGGTGAGCCGCAGCCATTCCGCCAGGCCGGCGTAGCCGACGCCGCTTTTCGACAGCGGCGTGGCGCCGCCATTGCCGGGTTGCCGGAAATCGGGAGCATAGGTGGACAGCAGGAAGAAACCGGCTGCCGCAAGGAGGCTGGCGAAAATCCCCCAAAACAGTGTCTTTCGATTGAACGGCTCCTGTGCCTCGACCGCCGGTGCGCTCACGTCCAGGCATCCCGGAAGGCGAAACGTTCATAGGCGCCGCGCGCCTGCCGCCAGCCTTCCGCGCCGACCGGCCGGCGCGCGAACAGCGCCGCCTCGACAATGCGGGCGATCTCGGTAAACGCATGGCGCGCCCTTCCCGGCAGGGAAGGGGCATTGGCGATGTCGCGCGCGGTGAGCGACGGGCGCAGGAAGTCCGGCAGCCGGCCGGCAATATCGGCGACGCTGCGCCGAAGCAAAAGGTGAACCGCCTCGTCGTAGTCGCCGCGTGCGGCCAGCGCATCCGCTTGCGACAACAGGATCTGCGCGGCGCCGGCGTCTGGGCGCCAGGTTTCTTCGTCTTCGACTTCGGGCCGCGCGCGCTGCCATGGCAGCCGCCAGGCGATGCCTTTCACCTCGAGGAAGACCAAAAGCAGGATGATTGCGACGCCCGATATCACCGCCCCCCAGAACAGATAGATCATGTAGGGACTGAGCCACGACAAAAAATCCTGCAGCGGCTTCAGCCACTCGGGCGGCTTTGGCGGCACATAGGCCGGCAGGTCGAACTGGATCGACTCATCGGCGATCAGCTGCTTGTGCAGATTGGTCAGCCGTTCGGCTTCCGCTGTGCCTGGCTGTGCCAACGCCACCCTCTCCCCTGCAACCTGTGGTTCCCCAGCCGACACTGGCAATGCGGCAAGACAATTGCAAGTGGACTAGACGTCAACCTCCAATGTTGGCACATTTAATGCGGGGATCACCAGCCGATATGCGGTGATTAAGCGGGGGACGCATCATGGTTTCAACGACATTGGAACGGTCGGACAAGTTTCGCATCGGCAGGGTTTTCAGCAACAGTTTTGCGGTTATCGGCCGCAATCCGGGTCTGTTGGTCGGACTAGCGGCTCTTTTTTCCGCCCTTCCGGCACTGGTGCTTAACCTTTGGAATTACAGCAATTTTGCCAACATCAATATTGCTAGTCCCGAAACTCTGGCTGTTGCCGATCCCTCGGCGATTCTACGCAACTCGTTAATATCGGTGGCTTTTGGCTTGATATATCTTGTGCTGGCTTTGTTGTTTCAATCATCACTGGTGAGGGCGACGATAGAAGACTTGAACGGCAAGCGCCCGGCAATCGGTGACTGCATCCAAATAGCTTTACGCTGCATATTCCCGACGCTTGGGATCGGGCTGGTGGTCTTTTTCGTCATGGTCCTCGGGGTTGTTGCGATTGCCGTCGCAGGGCTGATTATCCCGATCTTCGGGACGATCATCGCGTTCGTGATGCTGCTTGTTCCCGGCATCATGTGGTTGCTTGGTATATCGGTTTCCGTACCCGTGCTGATCCAGGAGCGCCTTGGCGTGTTTGGCTCGATGTCGCGGAGCCGCGCCCTGACGAAGGGCAGCCGCTGGTCACTATTCGGCCTTTTGCTGATTCTGTTCTTGGTGGCGATTGCCTTCCAAATGGCATTCGCTTTGGTGTTTGGATTGGCTTTCGCCCTTACCGGCAGCCTCTCGACCGTTGGCCTGATTGTGGGCGCGATTGGAAGCGCCGTTGTGTCAACGGTCGTGTCGACGGTAATATCGGTTGCCATCGCCGTTAGCTATGTCGAGCTGAGACAAATCAAGGAAGGCACCAGCGTCGAAGACTTGGCGGAAATCTTCTCGTAGCGGCAAGGGATTTGCTGCCTTCATCGCGTCAGGATCGGTCTGGACTGGATAGGTAATATCGTGGCGTCAATAACGCTGGAACAGCCCGACAAATTTCGCATCGGCAGGGTTTTCAACGACAGCTTTGCCGTCATCGGACGCAATCCCGTTCTTTGCCTAGGGCTTGCCTTGATTTTCTCCGCCCTGCCGAGATTCGTATTTGCGCTCTGGTTCAGGAATACCGTTACGAATGTCGAGCATGGCGGCCCGGAATTCTCGGTTCAACGGGTCGCGCTCACGGTGGTTGGCGCGATCGGCTATATTGTCCTCATGTCCTTGCTGGAGGTGGCTTTGACGCGCGCTGCCATCGAGGATTTGAGCGGCAAGCGGCCGTCGATGCGTGATTGCATCGGGACGGCCGTGGCACTCCTGCTGCCGGCAATCGGCATTTCGCTGATTGTCAACATTGGCTTCACAGTCGGCCTCGTGCTGCTCGTCGTTCCGGGATTTTTGTTGTTGGTTCTCTGGGTTGTAGCGATACCGGTTCTGATTCAGGAAAAACTGGGGGTATTCGCGAGTTTGGGCCGCAGCCGCGATCTTTCCAAGGGCAGCCGTTGGTCTCTGCTCAGTCTCTGGTTCCCCCTGTTCGTAGCTTTGGTCGCAACAAATTTCACGTTGGGCCGCGTCCTATCCCACTTAGGCATTCCGCTCGTGTTCTTCCTGGACGCTCTGGCGCGCGCGGTCGAGCAAGTCGTGTTTTCCGTTGCCATCGCCGTCAGCTATGTCGAGCTGCGTCAGGTCAAGGAAGGCACCAGCGTCGAAGAGCTGTCGCAGATCTTCTCCTAAGG
Source organism: Mesorhizobium sp. M1006 (assembly GCF_040318825.1). NCBI lineage: Bacteria > Pseudomonadati > Pseudomonadota > Alphaproteobacteria > Hyphomicrobiales > Phyllobacteriaceae > Mesorhizobium > Mesorhizobium sp. M1006. Next base: position 133,428 of record NZ_JAMYMZ010000016.1, on the reverse strand, counting down.
ACGGTTCGCCCGGCTTTTCATCGACGGCTCGGCTCTCGCGTTGCGCTCGAGCAGCCGAGCTTGTTCACAAACCCTGTGTCTGCGCCGGTAACGCTGCGGCCAGCCGCTTCGCCCATTCTTCGATGCCGGAGCGGCCCGCCAGCAGGTCCTGCCTGATCTCGATGAGGACGGCCTGAATGCCGCGATCGTCGCCATGGACCGGTATGGCGTAGTCGCCGTCGCGGCTGATCGCATAAGGCTCGTTTGCCGCGGCGTTGAGCGCACCGTCGGCGCGCAGGCCGGCAAGCACTGCCTGGCCGAAATCGACTGCCCGGTCGTAAAGCACGCCGGCGTGCCAGGGCCGCGCAATGCCGAGGAAGACCGGCGTGAAGGAGTGGACCGTCGCGATGCGCGTCGGTCTGCCCTGCTTCGCCCGGTCGTCGAGATGGGCGGCCACGCGGTCATGAAACGGCGCGAACATGATTTCGGCACGCCGGCTTCGCTCCTCCGGATCGAGGCCGACATTGCCGGGGATGCCGGTGTCCTCCGATAGCACCGGAATGCTGCCGCTGGAACCAAGCGGCCGGTTGAGATCGATCAAAAGCCGCGAATAGGAGCTGAGGAAAGCCGGAGCATCGAGCAGCTTCGACAGAAGGCGGGTCACTGCGGCGGCGCCGATGTCCCAGGCGATATGGCGCTGCAAATGGCGGCTGTCGAGACCGAGCCGCGCATACTCGGCCGGAATATGATTGGACGCATGCTCGCATATCAGAACGATATCGGAACGCCCCGTTTCGTTGATAGCTTCGACCGCTGGAAGCCAACCTTCCGGTAGGATGGCGTTGGCAACCGGCTCAGCCATCAATACAGCGTCCGGTAGAGATCGCAGACCGCCACTGGGTCGAGACCGGCGAGGCGCTCGGTCTCATGCCGCTTAAGGCCGACAAAAGTCTCGACGAACACCGGCGCGAACCATCCGGTGACGGTCTTGTCGGCGACGAGCGCGTCGAGTGCCATCGGCAGCGTTTCCGGCAGCCGCACGAGGCCAAGCTTCTTGCGCTCGGCAACGCTCATCTGTATCGGGTCGCCCGAGACCAGCGGCGGCGCCGGCAGCTTGGCTTTCAGCCCCTCCAGCCCGGCGCGCACGATCGCCGCCAGCGACAAATAGGGATTGCCGGTGGCGTCGGCCGCCCGGTATTCGATGTTGTACTGCCGCGCCGGATCGCGCCCGCCGATCGTCACCGTCGGGCAGATGCGCAGGCTCGCCTCGCGGTCGCGATCGGCAAGCCAAGTGTAGGACGAGCTCCAGCTATGCGGCTTCAGCCGGTAGTAGGACGACACACTCGCCGCCGTCATGGCGGTGATCGCGGGCAGGTGGCGCAGCACACCGGCACAGAACGAAGCGGCACGGCTGGAAAGGCCGCCCGGCTGGGCCGGGTCGTAGGTCGCCGGTTTGCCGGCGTCTTCGACGAAACTGAAATGGATGTGGACGCCGTTGCCGACGGCATCGGGAGCGGTTTTGGGCGCGAAGCTCGCCCGCCAGCCGGCGCATCGCGCGACTTCGCGCGTGATCTCGCGGATGGCGACGGCGCGATCGGCCGAGGCAAGCGCATCGGCCGGCTCGCACGTCACCTCGAACTGGTCGGTGCCGAACTCGGCGATTACCACTTCGGGCGCGACGCCGGCCTCCGCCAGCGCCGCCATAAGATTGGCGGCAAACGGATCGGCGCGGCGCAGTGCGGCCAACGACATCGAATGAGCCGGTGCGAAGTCGCCCTCGATATGGAATTCATGCTCGAAGGCGGCGATGACGGAAAGCCCGGTTGCCGCCTTCAACTCCGCCAGCGCATCCTTGAGCATGGTCCGCGTACAGCCGACCCACGGGCTGCCGTCGAGTTCGACGATGTTGCCGGCGACCATGTCGAAAGGCGTCGCCGATCCGGTCAGCGCCGTGCGGAACCGCGCGTTGAGATCGGGAACGAGCCGCACATCGCCTGACGAGCCCCAGGGATTGGGATCGACGATGGAGTTGAACGGCGTCAGCGACAGATTGGCCTGCAGCCAGCCGACGCCGGTCGCGGCGATCTTCTGCAGCTTGCTTTCGACGACCGAGCGGCCGCGCGTGATCGCCGAAAGATCGGTGGTGACGACGGCAACCAGCGGTTCGACGGTCGATGTCATGCAGCTTTTCCCAAGGCTTCGAAACGGCCCGTAACGGTGGCGGTATCAGTGACCCAGCAATAGCCACCGAAAGCCTCGAGCGCGCCGTCATGACGCTCCTGCGAGGCGGCGGCGCAGGCATCCGATACGCAGGTGACGAGATAGCCGCGATCGGCGGCATCGCGCACCGCCATGTCGACGCACTGGTCGGTCATGATGCCGGCGACGATCAGATAACGCACTCCGAGGTTTTTCAAGACATAGTCGATGTTGGTCGAGTTGAAGACGCCCGACGATGTCTTCGGCAGCATGATCTCGTCGCCGACCGGCGCCAGCGACGGCACCGGCAGGCCTTCCGGCCGGCTCGGCGCGATATGGATCGGCGTCAGCTTGTGGTCGAGCGAGCAGTCGCGGCCGTCTTCGGTCAGGCTCTGGATGATCGTGTGGATCACCTCGACGCCGTTGGCCCGCGCCGCCGCCAGCAGGCGCTCCTGGTTGGGGATCGTTTGCGACGCCGTCTGCCGGTAGAAATAGTGATCGGGACCGCGCTCCGGATGCGCCGGATCGGCACCCGGCTCCAGCCAGACCCGTTGCATGTCGACCAGCAGCAGCGCGGTTTCGCCAGCCCGGAACGGCTCGTTTCGTTTCGGCAGTGATGGCGTCATGCTTGGGGGTCCTGTGTTGCTGACTACAATCCGGCTGATTTAGCTGATTTTGGTCCACGCGTCCTGCGTCGCGGACACACTTATTGGGAGTATTCGAAGTCTCTAATTTAAGATAAGCTTTGTTTTCGGGCGTGGAGACGGGGGGTCTGTGTCATGATCGATTCAGATGTGTTCGACTTTGTCGAACGCTGCAGGAAACATACAGCTACCGGGCCGCTGCTGGGCGACCTTCTCGAGACCGTGAGGAATCTCGGCTTCGAGCACCTTATCCTGAGCGGGGTGCCGCTCGGTGGGCAGAAGCTTGCACCGATGGTCGAACTGAATGGCTGGCCGGCCGGCTGGTTCGAACGCTATGTCGAGGCCGAGCATGCCGCGGCTGATGGTGTTTGCATTTACTCGGCAAAGACCCTGAAGCCGTTCCTGTGGTCCGAAGTCCCGGCAAAGTGGTCGGATACGGAAGGCTCACGACGCGTTGCCGGTGAGGCGACGGAGTTCGGCATCTGTAGCGGCTTCGCCGTACCGATGCTCAGCGTTCACCATTGGCAATCCGTGCTGTCGTTTGCCTCTTCCGCGAAGGCCTGCACCCTGTCGCCGCGCCATCAGGTGCAACTGGTGACCATGGCGGTATACGCGGGCATGTCGATCCAGGCCTTGGCGAATGACGATGACGACCACGAGGGCGTGCTGACCGACCGCGAAAAAGAAGTGCTCTTGTGGGCCGCGGCCGGCAAGACCTCATCGGAAACCTCGCAGATCCTTGGCCTGACCGAGCGCACGGTCAAATGGCACTCGACGCGGGCCCGCGAGGCTTTTGGCGTCGGCACGACCACGCAGGCGGTCGTCGAGGCGGTGCGCCGGCGTCTGATCCATCCCTAATCGCGTCAACTGTCCCATCGGACAGGTGACGTATATTAGCGCGACTGCGAGTATCCCTGCGAGAACGATCGGGGGATCGCGCCATGATAACGGCCCACGTAGTCAATGCGCATAACAAGCATCTCTACGAAAACGAATTCGACGAGTTTCTGCGCCGCCGGCACGACTTCTTCGTGCACCAGAAACATTGGCGCCCTCCGAGCCCGGACGGTCGCGAGCTAGACCAATTCGATACCGACGCGGCGACTTACCTGCTTGGTATTGAAGATGGTCGCGTAGTGACTTCGGCTCGATTGATCCCAACGAGCGAGCCGCACATGGTCTCGGAGGTTTTTTCTCACATGTGTGAAAAATCGGGCGTCCCGAGGCGTCCCGACTGGGCCGAATGGACCCGCACATTCGTCGTTCCCGACAAACGAACTGCCGGACTGAGGGGCACGCTGACGCAGCTGTGCTGCGCGGTGATGGAGTACGCTCTCGACGAGGGCCTCAGCGCCGTCGGCGGCATCCAGGAAACCTACTTCATGCCCCACCATGGCGCGCTGAAGTGGCGCGCCGAGCCGATGGGCATGGCCAGGGAAGAAAACGGCGAATGGTATATCGTCGCGTATATCGAGGTGAATGAGGCGGCGCTCGCGAGCGTTCGGAAGATCTTGGGGTTCGAGCAGAGTCTGCTGGTTCGGCGGGGGACGCAATTGCCGTTCCTCCCAAAAACCAGCGATATCATAGAGTTTGCTTCGTGACCGGTTGAAGCCATGGGACGTGTGGTTCGGCTATCTGCCGCCGCTGGCGGTTGATGCCACGACCCTGTCGGCACACACGATCGGCGGCAGCAGGCATCTAACATCGCCGAAGATAACGCTTGGCCCAGAGGGATGTAATATCGCGCTTATTTTTTAAAGGAGATGGCAATGAGCGGTCGTTTTGTAGCGTTTATCTTAACTATGGGGCTAATGATCGGTTCTGCGGCCGGCCAAACGGATGCGCCTCCTCTTACATCGAGCGAAGCCAGCGCATCTATTGCACTTCCATTGAAAGAGAAAACTGACGGTTCGCTTGACGTATTGTCGCCAGAAGCGGTACTTACCTCGGGTGCAATTTGGCTGCATTCCAAGGGAAAAACAGATTGTTATTATCTATATGACGAGCATTACTACGAAACTAAAACAACCACGGGTAAAGATATTAACAGCCAACCGGTGAATGTTGACTCGCTAACCCTGCACTTTCAGGTCGGGGGCGACTCGGGAGACCAAACGTGCAACTCTACATCAATCTGTGCCAAAACGATTAAGGAATATAATATGTACTGTCGTACGCCTCGGTGTGTTTACGCGACAGCCACGGTGAACGGATCGACCTGGAGCACGACGAAGGCCTGCTGGTAGGGGTTACTACCCGTACTTCTCTCCACGTGCCCATCCAGGGTAACGTCCCAAGCTTATCGATATGGTCGAACAGTGAAAGGGTGCTTTATTGGTCACTTATCTTGGGGGTCATCGTCGCTCTTCAGCCAGCGTGATCGGGTGCTTGCTCTTTTTTTTGATGACACTAATTCTTACATTGGGCGCTGGTTTGCTTTGTCCGCCGACGGCTGCGGCCCAGTCCCCTCGCTTTTCACAAACCTGCCCTGCACTCTCATTCGGCGATTGCGCGCAGTTCCAAGACTACTGGGACCACGCAACGATGTCACAACATTACGACTGCCCCTTTCCTAGTGCCGCTAAGCAGTGTTGGGATAGCAGCGGCTATATAATTAAAGGTTGCCACGCGAGCCCGCTAGGGCTGGACTTCATAGCAGCGCATGACATTTTCTCGGATCTGTTTAGAAAGGCGTATGCCGCCGGAGAGTTCAGCAGGGCGCCTGCCCTAATGTATATCTGGGAGGACGTAGATGCAACCTTGATGGATATTTTATATCCCATATCAAATCGGCAGCAGATAGAGGCAGACGTGTCGGCATTAACTCTTAAAGACGCAATCGCGATAGCTACAATCGCAGTGAAATACTCTTCTGATTTTCCACCTGTCTTGAGGATTTTGTCGACAATAGCTATCAATGTTTCCGCATGCACAGATCTAGAGAGACGAATTCCCGGTTTTGTGCGGACAGTCCTGTCACAGGCGATGACGTTGGCCGGAGTCTGGTTGGTGGAAGGCCCCGTAGGCGATCCTGTGGATACCAATCTTGTTTACGATGGCCCTGTCGACATGCATTTCAATGCAGCGCGAGCCGACTGCGGCGGGAGCGCGGCGCGCCCGACAATTCTCTTTCAGGGCGATCGTAAGGACGGGACTAGTTTCAGTTATCAGCTTGACGTTGGGGGCAACCCGATAGCGTTCACGGGCAATCGCGTCAAGGTAACATTGATAAAGAAAACCGCGGATTGGACCCGGTATCTTTGTGCTGCCGGGACGATTTCTATTAATAACTGATTTAGCGATAGACATGCGAAAAGGTCTGCTGATGAATTGGTACAAACTGGCCAAGGTGGGGTGGTTCATTGGCTGCACCGTTGCCTGCTTATTGTCATCCGCCCGCGCAGACGATCTGACCGACCGCGATGTACTTTGGCGACAAAATGCCTTCCTCTGCGCTATAGCCTCTCCGACGTTCCCGTCCAAGGAAATCGTGGGTCAGCCCCTGGACTGCGACGATGGTGACATGACTCTTTTCAATGGCCTGCTTTGCGCCGCTGGAGAATCAGAGGGATGTGATGCAGTCGCGCGTTCCCAGGGGACCAATGGTCGATGGTGGCGGTCTCCGCGGCGGATTGGTTGGGAGGCGCCTGCTTATGACGTATCGTTCTCTCCTGACCAGTCGTTGGGGGTATTGCTATATTCTGTTCAAACCGGTGATGCTGTAAGATTCTCACGTTGGTTATCCTGGTTAGAGGCGAATCGTCCATGTCTCGCTAAGGTCGGCGGCACGTGTGTCCAATTAGGTTGGCTGCGCTTCTGTACAGACGATCCAGATAAGCGCTGCACACTTCGCCCAGCCGATTGTGTTCGCATCGAGGAAGTAGCGCGGAAACTCAGCGTCGATGGCACGCTGTGCAGGCGCATCATGCGCGAACTTCATATGCCAGAAGATGTACTCCTGCCCCTTGGCGAATTTCTAATTGGCGCCGCAACTGTCGATGATCCAGGCTATCCTCAACATCTGGTGGGTGTCGACATAATGCTCGCCAGACGACTCGACGTGGATCTTAGCAAAGTCGATCAAGCCGCAGCTATTCTTTTTGGGCGCACGTCCGACAACGCGTTCTTTCGCTATCTTTATGAAGGCGCGACCCAAGAAGTCAAAGCAGACGCTCTCACGACATGTCCAGCTCCCGACCGCCTGTCCATCAATCGATTTCAATGGACTTGGGAGCGTGAGACAAAGGCTAACTCGTGGGCAGAAAGCATGTATTGGGAGTGCATTTTTCTTGGCGATTTACTCCGTCAATGAAAGCGGGCGGTGCGGTCGGTCCGCCGAACCATTCAGGGGGATACAAAATGCAGCGGCTATTATTAATGACACTCGTCTAGCGGCGGCGAACGGCTTCGCGGTGGCCGAGGAATACATCGACGTTGAAACTGCCAAGCAGACAGGCCGCACCGCCTTCGGCGAGATGGTAGCGTATCTCAAGGCGCATCCATCCGTTCGCGTGGTGCTGGTCGAGAAGACCGACCGGCCTTATCGCAACCTCAAGGATCGGGTGACGGTCGACGAACTGGACGTGGCATCTGGCCGACCGAAACGCCGCTGGGCTATCGCAACATCACCGGCCCGGACGGCAAGAAGAATCATCGCCGTCGATCCAGCGCTCTCGCCGGTCGTGGCGCGGCTGTTTGACTAGTATGCGCGCGGCGACGTTTCGTTGAAGGAAGCGGCGCGCAAGGCGCACGCGGCGGGTCTGGTCTATCCCAAGAGCGGCGCAAAGGTGGCGCGAGGAGCAGAGCCGCTGCCACCGCGAGATCGAACGGCTTCTTGACCTCGCCCGGAACGCGCAAAGCCTGTTCTCGGCGCAGGAACCGCGCGAAAAACGCCGGTTGCTCAACTTCGTGCTATCGAACTGCACCTGGGAGGATGGCGAAGTGGTCGCTACGTTCCGCCAACCCTTTGACATGCTTGCGAAAACCTTAACTGCCGCTGCAAACTTTGGGCCGGACGAGAGAGCCAAATTGGCGAAAAATGAGGTTTGGCTGGGGAACTTGGATTCGAACCAGGACTAACGGGGTCAGAGTCCGTGGGTCTACCGTTGACCTATTCCCCAGCAGGCGCGGTTGTTGAAAACCGCGCGGGCAGGGCGACGATGTCGCCGCGCGTGCCTTGTAGCCGCCGCCGGGATTACGGTGACGGTGCATCATTTTCCTTTCGCCGCGTGCCTCGTTTTCCGGGTTTTCACGGCTTTGCCGATTTGCCTGGCGATGCTCTCGGCCCCAGGGGCGCATTGAAAACCGCGCCATCGGCGACGCGGCAATACTCGATGAGCAGTTCTTGTGAAACCATAGTCTTTCGGACGTGAAAACGCTTTGGCTCACCCGTACGGTGCCGGCGATGCGGCAGACCGGGAACGCGGGCAAGGTGCACCATGCGGCGGGAGCCACATGGTAAACAGTGCACTCACCGTAATTCTGATCTATACTCCGGACATCGGCCCGAACGCCTACGGCAAGCCGAAGGGCTGGATGAAGCGCTTGATAGAGTTCTCTTTGTAGTCATGGGGCGATGTTAAGATGTTAGCCTCCGACCTGACGAAATTTATCGAGCAGGATCATCTGGCTCTGGATGCCTTCGTAAAGGGCGATCCTGAGCCCTTGAAAAACCTCTACTCGCGACAGGACGACGTCATTATTGCCAATCCCTTTGGCCCGCCGGCGAAGGGATGGAGAAAGGCCGCTGAGACCATGGAACGGGCCGCCACCAATTACCGGCACGGCAAGGCCATCGGCTTTGAGCGCATCTCGGAGTATGCGACAGCCGACTTGGGATACATCATCGAGGTCGAGCGGCTCCAATCCAAGGTCGGCGGTGGCAACAAACTGGTGCCGATTGCGCTTCGAGTCACCACCATATTCCGGCGCGAGGAAGGCACGTGGAGGATCGTCCTTCGTCATGCCGATCCGATAACCTCGGCACGCCCGCCGACGTCCATTGTCGGGGAGTAGAAGGGTTGCCGGAGAGGTTTTAGGAACTACGGTGACAGTGCACCATTTTTCTTTTCGCCGCCTGCCTCGTTTTCCGGGTTCTCACGGCTTTGCCGATTTGCTCGCCGATACTCTCGGCCCACGGGCGCATTGAAAAACCGCGACATCGGCGACGCGGTAATGCTCGATCAGCAGTTCTTATGGAACACATAGTCTTCGGAGTCTTCGGACGTGAAAACACTTTGGCTCGCCGGTACGGTGCCGGGGAGACGCGGCAGACCGGGAACGCGGGCAAGGCTTCGTTGATCAGCGGTATTCCGGGGAACAGATGCAAGCGAGCGCATCTATTTTCCTTCAAACGCCGTTACGAACCCGTTCCGAATTGGTCAGGGCTTCGCCGAGGCGGCCCACCGCTTGTTTCAGTGCCTTTTCCGCGGAATCGGTTAGCGATTTAGCGCCGCCCTCGCAGAGGACACCTGCATCGCCTTGTGCATTTCCCTGACCTTCCACAGTTGAACCGAGCAATCGACCTTTTCGACCGTCAACAGTTATCGAAGCAACCAAGTCAACATCGGTTTCTATGCCGGCAGACCAAAAACCTGGTACAACCCGCAGTCGGGCATTCATCTCTTCGCCTTTGACCATAATCATCCCACGGCTCTTACGCTCCGCGAGGCCAGCGGCATCGACTGGCTGATCCACGATCTCGAGTTCTGTGACGAGGGATTCCAGCGTCTTGCGGACAGATCCGGAGAAACCGCTTCGCATATCGATCGGGTAACTGTGAGCGGCGCAATTTAGATCCGAAGGCTTGATCGATCTATTTAGCGCGGCGGAGTCTATAAACAGCAGATATTTTCCAGGGAGCTTTTCGCCGTAGCTCGAATAAACGTTATAAGCGGCGATTGGCATTGGCTCGGCTTTATATTGACAGCCGGCAAGCGCAAATGCGGCCGCAAAAACGGCCAACTTTCTATATTTCATCCCCAGCCCTCCCCAGGCAAAGGGAAGCATCGCGCAAGATCACCGCAGACGCAAGCATCGCCCTACACAAGTGTCGGGCAAAATCGTGTCTATGTTATTGAAAGAGAATCAACTGGCTGGGGAACCTGGATTCGAACCAGGACTAACGGAGTCAGAGTCCGTGGGTCTACCGTTAACCTATTCCCCAGCAGGCGCTTGTCGCGCAGGGTGGGCCGCCAGGCAGCCGCGCGGCCCTTGTAGCCGCCGCCGGAAAATAGTCAACCCTGTGTTGGGGTTCAATCGTCGGCTTCCGGTGCTTCAACTCTCGCTGCGGCTGTATTGCGAGTGCTCGAAGAATAGCACCACGCCGAGCGCGATCAGCAGCGGGATGATCAGGTAGAACAGCCGGAACACCAGCAGCGCCGCCAGCACGCCGACCTGGTCCATATGTGACAAGCCCGCGAGAAACACCACCTCGAACACGCCCAGCCCGCCCGGCGCATGCGAGATCTGCGCGATCGAGAACGACACCAGGAAAACGCCGAGCACGATGAAATAGCCGGGATTGCCGGTGGCGGGCAGGGCGAAGAAGATGATCGCCGCCGCCGCCAGCAGTTCGATCGGGCCGACCAGCAATTGCCGCGCCACGATCGGCAGCGCCGGATAATGCAGCTGAAAGCTGCCGATCCTGAGTGGTCTCAGATGCAGCCAACTGCCGAATATGTAGGCCGCCACCACGAGCAGCATGGCGAGCCCTGCTGCTTGCGACAGCCGGTGATGCGGCGTGCCGGAAAACCGGTCGATCACGTCGGGCTCGAGCAGCAGGACGATGCTTGAGACGAACAGCGTCGACAGCACGAAGGTGATCCAGCAGATCGCCACCAGAATGCCGACGTCCTGCCCGGTCAGGCCCCTGGTGCCGTAGGCGCGGTAGCGGATCACCGCACCGGAAAACACCGAGCCGCCGATATTGTGCGACAGCGCGTAGGTGGTGAACGAGCAGAAGGTGACGAACAGCCACGATACTTTCTTGCCGATGTGCAGCAACGCGATGTGGTCGTAGCCGGCGAGCGAGGCATAGGCGATGACCGAGCTCAGCGCCGCCAGTACCCAGCCGCGCGCCGGGATGGCGATTATGCCGGCCCAGACATCGTCAAGCGAGATGCCGCGCAATTCGTGCAGCAGCAGCCACAGCGAGAACACCACCGCGGCGATGCCGATGACGGGCCAGAAATAGCGCCTCCAGTTCATGGCATGACGATCATGCGTTGCAGCCCGTACCGTTTTCCGGTTCGCAGCAGGCAAACCGCCCGCGTTGCCGAATGATTTACCCTCCATTTCAGAAATGCCTCATTGAAGCCGGCTATTCAACCGGGAAGGCGCGTTGTGGCGCTCGCGCCTTCCCTTCTCCCAAGGGGACAAGGGCTCACCGACGTCGCCGCCTTCACGCCGCCGGCAAAATTCGCCGCGAGCGCTCTTGGTGATCCGGCCGTGCGCTGATAGTCTGGCGGCAACTTGAACATGTAAAAGCGCCTGCTGCGTCCGGTCTCCGGTTCGCGCGGTGCCGGAAGGAACGACAGTGGAAGACCACGACGCCGGCGCTGGCGCGCCGGAAGTGGGCGTGTCCAGGGGTTCGCCGACGCCGTCCGGCCAGGCAAGCCCATCCACCGGACGCTACGGCCGTCAGGTGCAACCCTGGTCCGGCAATGGACAGGCTGGCGACACGTCCCACGATCACAAGGGTCAGAACGGCCCGCATCAGAACGGCAAACCCAAGAAACGGCGCAAGCGCCGGCGCGGGCGCAAGGTTTTCGCACGCGACGAGACTCGTCCGCTGGCGGCCGGCGCTTCGGTGCCCGCCGCCAACGAGGCCCCGGCCGCGCGCCCGCCCCAGCCAGCGGCTTACGCGCCTCCGCCCTCAGCTCCGCCAAGGCCGGGGCAAGGTGCCCGCACACCGCCGCCGCTGCAGGAATTGCCGGTGTTTGCCGCGCTCGATCTCGGCACCAACAATTGCCGGCTGCTGGTCGCGGTGCCGACGCGCCATGGCCAGTTCCGCGTCATCGATGCCTTCTCGCGCATCGTCAGGCTGGGCGAGGGCCTTACCGCCAATGGCCGGCTCGGCGACGCCGCAATGGACCGCGCGGTCGAGGCGCTGAAGATCTGCGGTGACAAATTGCGCAACCGCAAGGTCAGGAAAGCCAGGCTGATCGCCACCGAGGCCTGCCGAACCGCCGCCAATGGCGTCGAGTTCCTCGAGCGCGTCGAGCGCGAGGCCGGCCTGAAGCTCGAGATCATCGACCGCCAGACCGAGGCGCGGCTGGCGGTGTCGGGCTGCGGTTCGCTGGTCGAGCGCGACACGCAAGGCGTCGTGCTGTTCGACATCGGCGGCGGCTCGTCCGAAATCGCGCTGATCGACCTCACCGGTCAGCGCTCGCCAAGGCTTGCCAACCATATCGTCTCGTGGACGTCGCTGCCGGTCGGCGTCGTCTCGCTGGCCGAGCGTTTTGGCGGCCGCACGGTGACACGCGAGATCTTTGGCGCCATGGTCGAGGATGTCGCAATGCGGCTGCGCGCCTTCGACGGGCGTGATCGGCTGAGCCACCTCCTGGCCAGCCCGAAATTCCATTTGCTCGGCACATCGGGCACTGTGACGACGCTGGCCGGCGTCCATCTCGATCTCGAACGCTATGACCGCCGCCGCGTCGACGGGCTGTGGATGGATCGCGACAGCGTCGACCGCATGGTCGAAAAACTGGTCGGCTGGGATTTCCAGCAACGCGTCGCCAACCCTTGCATCGGCGCCGACCGCGCCGACCTGGTTCTGGCCGGCTGCGCCATATTGGAGGCGATCCGCGCCGTCTGGCCGTCGGAGCGGCTGCGTGTCGCCGACCGCGGCCTGCGCGAGGGCATATTGAGCGAATTGATGGCCGATGACGGCGTCTGGCGGCGAGGCAGAGCATGATCCCGAAAAGTGGCTGCCGGTTTTCGGACAAGATCATGCTCAAACAAGCAATCAAGCAATGACCAAGAAACCGGAAAGACCGAGCTCCGCCGGCATTCGCGTGCTGAAGACGAAGATCAAGAAGAAAAGCGGCCTGAAGGAATCGTCGCGCCGCTGGCTGCAGCGCCACATCAACGATCCCTATGTCCAGCGCTCGAAGGCCGACGGCTATCGCTCGCGCGCCGCCTACAAGCTGATCGAGATCGACGACAAGCACCATCTGCTCAAGCCAGGCATGAAGGTGATAGACCTTGGCGCGGCACCCGGCGGCTGGTGCCAGGTCGCCGCCGCGCGTACCAAGTCGACCGCGGAACACCCGAACGTCGTCGGCATCGATTACCTCGAGATGGACGCCGTGCCGGGCGCGCCGGTGCTGCTGATGGATTTCCTCGATCCGCAGGCACCCGAAAAGCTGGCCGAGACGCTGGGCGGCCAGCCCGACATCGTGCTCTCCGACATGGCCGCACCGACCACCGGCCACAAACGGACCGACCACATCCGCACCATGCATCTGTGCGAGGTGGCGGCCGATTTCGCGCTGTCGGTATTGAAGCCAGGCGGACATTTCCTCGCCAAGACGTTTCAGGGCGGCGCCGAGAACGAATTGCTGGCGAAACTCAAGCGGAATTTCCGCTCGGTCCATCACGTCAAGCCGCCGGCCTCACGCGATGAGTCGGTGGAGCTTTATTTGCTGGCGAAGGATTTTAAGGGGTAGCGCCCTTTCCTTCTCCCCTTGTGGGAGAAGGTGGCCTCGCGAAGCGAGGTCGGATGAGGGGTGTTCCAGCTTGGCAACACGCTTGCAGTTATCATCGCCTCATTTCTTCCAACACCCCTCAACCGTCTCGGCGCTGCGCGCCGATCCACCTTCTCCCACAAGGGGAGAAGGGAAGGGGTCCTCAACTCCCCGGCGGGCTCACCGGCTCCAGTGTCTTCGGCGGCGTCAACCGGCCATGTCCAGACACGGCATTGCCGGCGTCCGGGGCCAGCCGCATGAACGACAGCGAGGCTGCCGCCGACACCGCCGCTACGATGAAGAAGGCGGTGTGGAAGTCGCTCAGCGTCAGCGGGCCACCATGGATCTTGGTTGACACTTCCAGGATGCCGCCGGCCAGCGCCACACCGAGCGCGATCGCCAACTGCTGGAACACCGCGGTGATCGGCGTCGCCTTGCTGGTGTCGGCGGCCGAAATCTCGGCGTAGGCAAGCGCATTGATGCCGGTGAAGAACATCGAGCGGATAAAGCCCCCGGCGAGCAGCATGGCGAGGATCAGCCCGTAGGGCGTGTCGGGTGTGAACAGACCGTTGATGGCGATGGACGCGGCAGCGATGAGCGAGCCTGAAATCAGCACCCGGCGGAAGCCGGCGACCCTGAAGATCAGCGCGGTGACGAATTTCATGCCTATGGCGCCGATTGCCGAGACGAAGGTGATCATGCCGGACTGGAACGGCGTCAGCCCGAAACCGATCTGGAACATCAGCGGCAACAGGAAAGGTACGGCACCAATGCCGATGCGGAACAGTCCGCCGCCGAGCACCGACGAGCGGAACACCCGATTGCGAAACAGCTCGAGCGCCAGCAGCGGGTTCTTGGCGCGGCGCGCGTGCAGCAGGTAAAGCACCGCCGATGCCAGCCCGACGGCAACGGTGATAAAGCCGGCGACTGGCGGCAGAGCCGGCAGGCTGACCACCGACAGGCCGAACACGATGCCCGATGCCGCCAGCCCGCTCAGCACGAAACCGATGAGATCGAGCGGCGGCGTCTGCGCGGCGTCGGTCTTCGGCAGGAAACGCGTGGCCAGCCAGATGCCGATCAGCCCGATCGGCACATTGATCAGAAAAATCCAGTGCCAGGAAAAATAGGTGGTGATGAAGCCGCCGACCGGCGGGCCGACCAGGGGGCCGACCAGAGCCGGGACAGTCAGCCACGACATGGCGGCGACGAGCTCGCTTTTCGGCGTCGCGCGTACCAGCACCAGGCGTCCGACCGGCGTCATCATGGCGCCGCCAATACCTTGCAGGAAACGTGACACCACGAAAGCCGGCAGCGAATTGGAAATGGCGCACGCGACCGAACCGACGATGAACACGGCGATCGCGGCGCGGAAGACATTCTTGGCGCCGAAGCGGTCGGCCATCCAGCCGCTGATCGGAATGAAGATCGCCAGCGATACCAGATAGGCGGTCAGCGCCAGCTTGAGCGCGATCGGGCTGGTGTGGATGTCGATGGCGATCGCCGGCAACGATGTCGCAATGACGGTCGAATCCATGTTTTCCATGAATAGAGCGACCGCCAGGATAAGCGGAATGGTGCGGTTCACGATGGATCCGGCCTTGAAATGTGCGTCGCGATTGCTTGCCGGCCCTGGGGGCCAAACCGACAGGTAGGGCGGTTATCATGGTTTGGCCCGGATGTCGTATTAATTTGCTGTCACGTTTGTGCGACCGCAAGTCCCGCAGCCCCTGGGGCAAAATGCAGCTTCGCCACTACACAACCATCGGCTTTTCAACGGCCACGGGACGTGTTACGAGCCAGCGCCAATCCTGAAAGGGAAGAAGACGAGTCGGCGCTGTCCATCCAGGGCGAGCGCCTTTCCTGCATTCCGAGGGCTGGCCATGGCAAAAATCATCGAGACGTCCACCGGCGCATTGGCGCTGACCTTTGACGACGTGCTGCTGCAGCCGGGTCATTCCGAGGTCATGCCCGGCGAGACCGACATCCGCACCCGCATCGCCGGCGACATCGACCTCAACGTGCCGATCCTGTCGGCCGCCATGGACACGGTTACCGAGGCGCGGCTCGCCATCGCCATGGCCCAGGCCGGCGGCATCGGTGTCATCCACCGCAATTTCTCGCCGGCCGAACAGGCCGAGCAGGTGCGGCAGGTGAAGAAATTCGAGTCCGGCATGGTGGTCAACCCGGTCACCATCGGTCCCGAGGCGACGCTTGCCGATGCGCTGGGTCTGATGCGCACCTACAGCATTTCGGGCATTCCGGTGGTCGAGAACGGCGGCACCGGCGGCCACACGGTCGGCCGGCTCGTCGGCATCCTGACCAACCGCGACGTCCGCTTCGCGTCCGATCCGGCGCAAAAGGTCTATGAGCTGATGACCCGCGAGAACCTGATCACGGTCAAGGAGAACGTCGATCAGGACGAGGCCAAGCGGCTACTCCACCAGCACCGCATCGAGAAGCTTGTTGTGGTCGATCGGGACGGCAATTGCGTCGGGCTGATCACGGTCAAGGACATCGAGAAGTCGCAGCTCAACCCGCACGCCACCAAGGATGCGCAGGGGCGCTTGCGCGCAGCCGCCGCCACCAGCGTCGGCGATGACGGTTTCGAACGCGCCGAGCGCCTCATCGACGCCGGCGTCGACCTTCTCGTGATCGACACCGCGCACGGTCATTCGCAGCGCGTTCTGGATGCGGTGACGCGGGCCAAGAAACTGTCCAACTCGGTTCGCATCCTGGCCGGCAACGTCGCCACCGCGGAAGGCACCTTGGCGCTGATCGATGCCGGCGCCGACGCGGTCAAGGTCGGCATCGGACCAGGCTCCATCTGCACCACCCGCATCGTCGCCGGCGTCGGCGTGCCGCAGCTCTCGGCGATCATGTCGGCGGTCGAGACGGCGCAGAAATCCGGCGTTTCGGTCATTGCCGATGGCGGCATCAAATATTCGGGCGATCTCGCCAAGGCGCTGGCCGCCGGCGCAAGTGCTGCGATGATCGGCTCGCTGCTGGCCGGCACGGACGAGAGCCCGGGCGAGGTCTATCTGCACCAGGGCCGCTCGTTCAAAGCCTATCGCGGCATGGGCTCGGTCGGCGCGATGGCGCGCGGCTCCGCCGATCGTTATTTCCAGGCCGAGGTACGCGACACGCTGAAACTGGTCCCGGAAGGCATCGAAGGGCAGGTGCCGTACAAAGGACCTGTGTCTGGCGTGCTGCACCAGCTTGCAGGCGGCCTGAAAGCCGCTATGGGTTATGTCGGTGGCCGCGACCTTGCCGATTTCCGCGAGCGCGCCACTTTTGTGCGGATATCCAATGCCGGACTTCGTGAAAGCCACGCCCATGACGTCACGATTACCCGCGAAAGCCCGAATTATCCTGGCGGAGCCTGACCGTCATGCGTCTTGGCGCAATCTGACGGCAATGATCCTGCGGCTGTCGCGCCACGCGGCCGCACTCTGTGTCGCCACCGTGGTGGTTTTCATCATCATGACGGCGATGGAGTTCCTCTATTTTCGCCGATTGAGCGGCGGTCTGCCGTCGCTCGACATGCGCTATACCGGTTTTACCCCGGATGAGGGCATGGCCTGGCTAACAGCCCTCGGCCGGCGCGGCAGCGAAATTATTCTCGTCTGGCATTACCTGACCTTCGACCTGCTGTTTCCGGCGCTGCTGTCGCTGACGATGGTCAGCCTGATCCTGGCCACGGGCCGGCGGCTGAAGAATTTCCGTGCACTGCCTGCGCAAACCCAGTCGATATTCGCGGTTGTGCTGGTGCTGCCCTACCTGCTTACCGACTATGCCCAGAATATCGCCGTAGCTCGTCTTTTGTCCGATTTTCTGTCGGCCAATCCGGATTCGCTATCCTTCGCCTCGGCGCTGATCGTCACCAAATTCGCCCTACTGGCGATACCAGTGACCGTCACTGCGGCTTTCACTCTGATGGCTCAGAAACGGTCTTGAAGGCTGGGTGACAGAGACAGGGGGCATCTTGAACCAGACCGCGATCTTCTGGCCGATGCTGGCGCAGGTGCTGCTGGTCTATATCGTCTATATCGTAATGGGCCGGCGCCGCTATGGTGCGGTCAGATCGGGCGAAGCCAAGACCGGTCAGTTCAAGACGCGCTCGACGGAGCCTGGTTCCAGCGTCACCGTCGCCGACAATCTGAGCAACCAGTTCGAACTGCCGGTGCTTTTCTACGTCTTATGCTTGACGCTGCACGTGACCAATGGCGTCAATTACCTGACCTTGGCACTGATGTGGATCTTTGTCGTCTCTCGCTATTTTCACGCATCGGTCCACTTGACCAGCAATCAGCTAATCCTGCGCAGCAGGGCATTCTACCTGGGCGCGGTGGTTCTCGCACTTGGCTGGATATGGGTGGCGCTGCATCTGCTCGGCTTGGTCTGAGCAGATCAAGGCTGCACGTCGAACACAGCGATCTTGCGCTTGTCGAACCTGATGGCGAGTTCACCGCGCACAAGCTTGAGCGCGGCCTCGCCGAAGACGGCGCGCCGCCAGCCTTGCAATGCCGGCACGTCGGCTTCCTCGCCCTCGGCAGCGATGCGGTCGATGTCGTCACTGGAGGCGAGTACCTTGGATGCGACGCCCTCCTTTTCGGCAACGATCCGCAGCAGCACCTTCAGCAACTCCGCCGCGGCGCTTGACCCCTCCGGCGGCTGGAAGCTCTTCGGCAGCTTCGGCATCTCTTCCCTGGGCAGGGCAAGGGCAGCGTTTACCGCGCCAAGCAGTGCCGTCGCCGTCGACGAGCGCTCCCAGCCCTTCGGCGTGGTACGCAGCTTGCTCAGCGCCGCAGCGTCGCGCGGCGCCTGCTGCGCCACTTCGTAGATAGCATCGTCCTTGAGCACCCGGCCGCGCGGCACGTCGCGCTCGCGCGCTTCGCGTTCGCGCCAGGCGGCCACCGCCTGCACGATCGCCAGTTCCTGCGGCTTGCGCAGCCGCATCTTGAGCCTCTTCCAGGCATCCTCGGGATGCGGATCGTAGGTCTCGCGCGAGGTCAGCACGTCCATCTCCTCGTTCAGCCAGTGGGCGCGGTTTTCCCGCACCAGCTCGGCGCTGAGATGCTTGTAGACCTCGATCAGGTGGGTGACGTCGGCGAGCGCGTAGTCGAGCTGCTTTTCGGACAGCGGACGGTGGCGCCAGTCGGTGAAGCGCGAGGACTTGTCGAGCCGCGCTCCGGTGATGCGCTGCACCAGCTGGTCGTAGGAGACGCTGTCGCCGAAGCCGCAGACCATTGCCGCGACCTGGGTGTCGAACACCGGATGCGGCACCAGATCGCCGAGATGCACGATGATTTCGATGTCCTGGCGCGCCGCATGGAAGACTTTGACGATCGCCTCGTTGGACATCAGCCTGAAGAACGGTTTCAGGTCGATGTCGGGCGACAGCGGATCGATCAGCGCGGTCACCCCGGGCGCTGCCATCTGGATCAGGCACAGGATCGGCCAGAAGGTCGTTTCGCGAATGAATTCGGTATCGACGGTGACGAATTCCGCCTTTTCGAAAGCGGCAATAGCGGTCTCGAGTTCTTTCTGGGTGGTGATGACGTGCATCAAATCGCTTTTGGCAAGGGATAGGGTCTCTTTCAATTTCAGCCGCGCGCGCTTTCGTCAAGCGCAAGCACCTCTATCCAGGCTTTGCGGGTTCATCGGGATCGGCATTCCGCTTCGCCAGCCGGGCAAAAACCGTCGAAGTGCGCAACAGCGCCGTAAAACGGCTGCGATGGGTGGCCGGCACGGCGGAGCGCGCCTGCATCCGGTAAAGGATGACGGCCACGAAGATCGCATAGACGGTGGCGCTGAACACGAACAGCGCGCTCGGCCCGAAAAATTGCATCACCGTCGAGGCTGCGAACGGCCCGCCAATGGCGCCGAAGGAATAAAACAGCATCAAGGCCGCGTTGATCAGCACGAACTCGCCCTTGTCGGCGCGGTCGTTGGAATGCGCCGCTGACAACGAATAGAGCGGCATGGCGAAGCAGCCGAAGATGAAGACGAGCAGGAAGTTGAGAAACGGGCTGCCGCCTGCCACGAATGCCAGCGCCAGTGCCGCCACCATCGCACAGCACGTCGTCATCAGCAGCACCGAGCGCCGGTCCCAGCGGTCGGAGAGATAGCCAAGCGGGTATTGTATGATGGCGCCGCCGAAAATGCCGACGCTGACGAAGGTGACGACGTCGGCGACCGACATGCCGATCTGCTCGGCATAGACCGGCGACAGGGTGCGAAAGGCGCTGTTTGTGACGCCGACGGCGATACAGCCGAAGCAGCCGAGCGGCGAGATCCGCCAGACGCGCGCCAAATCGAGCTTGACGTCTTCCGGCGGCGTCGGATTGGAGCGGTCGCCGAGCGAAACCGGCACCAGCGAAACGGTGATCATCATCGACATGATGGCGAAGATGGCAAAGCCGCCGGCGCCGAAGATCGGGATCAGGAACTGGGCGCCCGTCACCGAGCCGATGTCGACCATCCGGTAGATGGCAAGCACCCGCGCCCGGTCGGTGTTCGTGACGCCGGAATTCAGCCAGGCTTCCATGATGGTGAACAGGCCGGCAAAGCAGAACCCGCCGGCAAAGCGCACGGCGCACCACATCACCGGATCGATGACCAGCACCAGAAGCAGCGTTCCCGCCGAGGCGATCGCCGCGAGTGCCGAAAAGGCGCGCACATGGCCGACGGACTTCATGATGCGGGTCACGGCAAGGCAGCCGAGCAGGAAGCCGGCGAAATAGAACGTGCCCATCAGGCCGATCGAGGAAGCGGGAAAACCTTCCTGCGCACCACGCAGCGCAATCAACGTGCTCTGCAGGCCATTGCCGCCGAGCAGGATGCCGGCGGCGATCAGGAGGGGGATCAGCGGGCGGATGGAGGACATGAAGGAAAGCCTGTCGTTGATCCTTCTTGAACCATCGCCTTCGCCAATGCCAGCGGCAATTCCCGGTGGCGTTGGGGCCAGCCGGGGGCCTTAACGCATGTCGCGCAAAAGTGTGCAGCGGTTTTGCGATAACGACATGCATAAAAACAAGAACCTAAAGCGCGTCGCCGAGGCCGATCGAACGCGACACGTTTTAGGTGCATTAACGAGGGGGAACTTGCGCTACCGCGTGGCGCCGGACCCTCCGTGTTGGGAACCAAGGCGTATCTTTGTAGTTCAGTGCTGGTGGGCGAATGCGCGTCTTGTGAGCTGCCGGTGTGCGGAGATGGTGTCAGGCATCGACGTCGTTTCTGCTGCCCGGCCTGAAGCTCCAAAGGGAGGTCCGCCATCATGAAATTTCATTCCGCATTTGCGGCATTTGCCGTGGCCGCAGTTCTGGCGGCCGGGCCGGCGCGGGCTGTCGACCTCGTCATGGTGTCCGGAGATACCGGCAACGGCCAGAGAATCCTTCGCGAGATCCTCGATCAATACGAGAAGACGACCGGCAACAAGGTTAGCGTCGTTCCGCTGCCCCCCTCGGCGACGGACCAGTTTGGCCAATACCGGCTCTGGCTTGCCGCCGGAAGCAGCGACGTCGACGTCTATCAAACGGACATCATCTGGGCCCCCCAGCTTGCAAGGCAGTTCATCGACCTGACCGAAGCGACCAAGGATGTCGTTGGCGCCCATTTCCCATCGATCATCAAATCGCAGACCGTGGACGGCAAGCTCGTCGCCTTGCCGATATTCACCGACGCTCCGGCGCTCTACTACCGCAAGGATCTCCTCGACAAATACGGCGCCAGGGTCCCGGCCAGCTGGGCTGAACTTGCCGATACCGCCAAGCTTGTCATGGATAAGGAGCGCGCGGCCGGCAACAAGGACATGTGGGGTTTCGTTTTCCAGGGCAACGCCTATGAGGGGCTGACCTGCGATGCACTCGAATGGGTGAAGTCGAACGGCGGCGGCCAGATTATCGAGCCGGACGGCACCATCTCCATCAACAATCCGCAAGCAGCTGCGGCGCTGGAAATGGCGAGGAGCTGGGTGGGAACCATCTCACCGCCCGGCGTTCTGGCCTACCAGGAAGAAGAGTCGCGCGGAGTCTGGCAGACCGGCAACGCCGTCTTCATGCGCAACTGGCCCTACGCCTACGCGCTTGGCAACAGCGAAAGCTCCCCCATCAAAGGCAAGTTCGAGGTGACGACGCTGCCGCCGGGGTCTGGTGAGGGCGCGCACCCGGCAGCAACGCTTGGCGGCTGGAATCTCGCGGTTTCCAAATATTCGAAGAACCCGGATGCAGCGATCGAGCTGGTCAAATGGATCGCCTCGCCTCAGATGCAGAAGTACCGCGCCTTGAAGGGGGCATATCTGCCGACCATCCAGGCACTCTATGACGATGCCGACATCGCCAGCGCCCAGCCGGTGATTCCGCGCTGGAAGGAAGTCGTCCTCAACGCGGTGCCGCGTCCCTCGGCCCAAGCCAAGAGCCGGTACAATGAGGCATCGAGCGAGTTCTGGACCGCCGTCCACAACACCATTTCCGGCGAGGGCACAGCCGCCGACAACCTTGCCGATCTGGAGTTCTCCTTGACCAGGCTCAAGGGCACCGCCTGGTGACCTCGCCGCGCTCAGGCTCGCTGCTGGCGCGTCAACGTACGCGCTCGGCATGGCTGTTGCTTGCCCCGATGCTCATCGTGCTCGCCGCCGTTGCCGGTTGGCCGTTGATGCGCACGATCTATTTCGGCTTCACCGACGCCTCGCTCGCCGACCTCGAAGCCCGCCGCTGGGTTGGCTTCGCCAACTATTTCTCCGTCGTGCAAATGCCGAGCGGCCGCGTCGTCTATGACGGGCTGCTCGCCGATCCGGTCTGGTGGCGCGCCGTCTGGAACACGGTGCGCTTCGCGGTGATTTCGGTGACCTGCGAGACGGTGCTCGGCATGATCGTCGCGCTGGTGCTCAACGCCAGGTTTCGCGGCCGCGGTATCGTGCGCGCCGCGATCCTCATCCCTTGGGCGATCCCGACGATCGTCTCGGCGAAAATGTGGCAGTGGATGCTCAACGACCAGTTCGGCATCATCAACGACGTCCTGCTCAAGCTCGGCCTGATCAGCACCAAGATCGCCTGGACGGCCAGCGCCGACACGGCGATGGTCGCCGTCCTTGTTGTCGACATCTGGAAGGCGACCCCCTTCATGGCGCTTCTCATTCTCGCCGGCCTCCAGATGCTTCCACAAGAAATCTACGAGGTCGCCAAGCTCGACGGCGTCGGCGCGTGGAGAATTTTCTGGAAGATCACTTTGCCGCTCATCCGACCGGCGTTGATGGTGGCCATGATCTTTCGCGGTCTCGATGCCCTGCGCATCTTCGATCTGATCTACGTGCTTACGCCAAACAACATACACACCAAGTCGATGTCGGTGTTTGCCCGCGAGAGCCTGTTTGAGTTCGACAAGTTCGCTTCCGGTTCCGCCGCCTCGACGCTTCTCTTCCTTATCCTCGCTCTGCTGACCATGCTCGTTCTTTGGCTCGGCCGGATACGACTGGACAAGGACTATTGATCATGGGGGACTATTGATCATGGGGGACAACTGACCATGTGGATCGTCAAGCGCACGGCTTTCTACCTCCTCGTCGCCGTTATCGTCGTCGTCGCGGTGTTCCCGTTCTACTACGCCATCATCACCAGCCTGAAATCGGGGACGGCGCTCTTCCAGATCGACTATTGGCCGAAGACGATTACCTTCAGCAATTACAGGACCGTGTTCACCGAGGGGACCTTCCTGCGCAACCTCGTGAACTCGCTGTTCATCTCGAGCGCCGTTGTCGTCATTTCGCTGTTCCTCGGCGTCACCGCCGCCTATGCGCTGGCGCGCATCCGCTTCCGCGGCCGCTCGGCTCTGCTCCTCACTATCCTGTCCGTTTCGATGTTCCCGCAATTGGCGGTGCTTGCCGGGCTTTTCGAGCTGATCCGCATCTTCGGCCTCTACAATTCGCCGTTCGCGCTGATCTTGTCCTACATGATCTTCACCTTGCCGTTCACCGTCTGGGTGCTCACCGCCTTCGTTCGCGACCTGCCGATCGAGCTGGAGGAAGCGGCGATCCTCGATGGCGCCACGCCCTGGATCATCATCAGCCGCGTCTTCCTGCCGCTCATGTGGCCGGCGCTGGCGACCACCGGGCTTCTCGCCTTCATCGGTGCGTGGAACGAGTTCCTGTTCGCCCTGACGTTTACCTCCAGCAACGAGCAGCGAACCGTGCCGGTCGCCATCGCTCTGCTCTCCGGCAGCTCGCAGTTCGAGATCCCGTGGGGCAACATCATGGCCGCATCGGTGATCGTCACCGTGCCGCTCGTCGTCCTCGTTCTCATCTTCCAGCGCAAGATCATTTCCGGTCTCACGGCGGGCGGGGTGAAGGGGTGAGTGCATAGTTGAACTGCCGGCACAGAGCAGCGAACTCAGATTGACGCCTCGAGCATAAATTGATGCCGGTGGGACTCGACCCGGCTGCAGCTTGCCTTGACAAATGCACCCTCTCATGTGCTTTTCGCGCAAATTTTCAGGCTGGGCCATCATGCCTTGGCCGCAACCCAACATCCGGACTTTAAGAATGACAATGCATCGTTACCGCAGCCATACCTGTGCCCAGTTGAGGAAGGCCGACGTCGGCTCGACCGTTCGCCTGTCGGGCTGGGTGCATCGCGTGCGCGACCATGGCGGCCTGCTGTTCATCGATTTGCGCGACCATTACGGCCTGACCCAGATCGTCGCCGATCCGGATTCGCCCGCCTTCAAGATCGCCGAGACCCTGCGCGGCGAATGGGTCGTCCGCGTCGACGGCGAGGTCAAGGCGCGCCTCGCCGACACCGTGAACCCTAATTTGCCAACCGGCGAGATCGAAGTCTTCGCGCGCGAGATCGAGGTACTGTCGGCCGCCAGGGAATTGCCCCTGCCGGTCTTCGGCGAGCCGGATTACCCAGAGGACATCCGCCTCAAATACCGCTTCCTCGACCTGCGCCGCGATACCCTGCACAAGAACATCGTCGCGCGCACCAAAATCATCGCCGAGATGCGCAAGCTGATGGGCGAGGTCGGCTTCACCGAATTCTCGACGCCGATCCTGACCGCCTCGTCGCCGGAAGGGGCGCGCGACTTTCTGGTGCCGTCGCGCATCCACCCCGGCACTTTCTATGCGCTGCCGCAGGCACCGCAGATATATAAGCAGCTGATCATGGTGTCCGGCTTCGACCGCTACTTCCAGATTGCGCCGTGCTTCCGCGACGAGGACCCGCGCGCCGACCGTCTGCCGGGTGAATTCTACCAGCTCGACGTTGAGATGAGCTTCGTCGAGCAGGAGGATGTGTTCACCACCATGGAGCCGGTGATGCGGGGGGTGTTCGAGACCTTTGCCGCCGGCAAGCCGGTGACGGAGAAGTTTCCGCGCATCGCCTATGATGTCGCCATGCGCAAATACGGCACCGACAAGCCGGACCTGCGCAACCCGATCGAGATGCAGGCCGTCTCGGATCATTTTCGCGACTCTGGCTTCAAGGTATTTGCCAACATCCTTGCCAACGATCCGAAGGCCGAGGTCTGGGCCATTCCGGCCAAGACCGGCGGGTCTCGCGCCTTCTGCGACCGCATGAACTCATGGGCGCAAGGCGAGGGTCAGCCCGGCCTCGGCTACATCTTCTGGCGCAAGGAGGGCGAGAAGCTCGAAGGCGCCGGGCCGCTGGCCAAGAACATCGGCGAGGAGCGCACGGAGGCGATCCGACAACAACTCGGCCTCGCCGATGGCGATGCCGCCTTCTTCGTCGCCGGTGATCCGAAGAAGTTCGTCTCCTTCGCAGGAGCGGCGCGCACCCGCGCCGGCGAGGAGCTCAATCTTGTCGACCGCGACCGCTTCGAATTGTGCTGGATCGTCGACTTCCCGTTCTTCGAATGGAACGAGGAGGAGAAGAAGATCGACTTCGCGCACAATCCTTTCTCGATGCCACAAGGCGGCATCGATGCGCTTAACGGCGAGGATCTGCTCGGCATCAAGGCGTTCCAGTACGACATGGTCTGTAACGGTTTCGAGATCGCCTCCGGCGGCATCCGCAACCATCTGCCCGAAACCATGGTCAAGGCGTTCGAAACCGTCGGGCTGGACCGCGCGACGGTCGAAGAGCGCTTCGGCGGCCTTTATCGCGCCTTCCAGTATGGCGCGCCGCCGCATGGCGGCATGGCGGCCGGCATCGACCGCGTCGTCATGCTTCTGGTCGGCGCCAGGAACCTGCGCGAAGTGACTATGTTCCCGATGAACCAGCAGGCCTACGACCTGTTGATGAGCGCGCCGTCGGAAGCCAGCCCGCAGCAGCTTCGCGAATTGTCGCTGCGCGTGGTGGCGACGAAGAAAGAGGTTTAGAAACGCTCCGAACCGGTGCTGTTGATTCATAAAAAAGCCCGGCATCGCTGCCGGGCTTTTTGCTTGAAGCCTGTCTCGGTCAGTCTTCGTTTGCCGTAACCGTCACGCCGAGCGTTTTCGGCAGGTCGAGCGGGTTGGACATGGCGCCCGCCATGATCAGCGCGAACGGCACCGCTGCCGGCGGCTCGGCCGAGACCTCGATGCTTTGCGGATCGTCGAGGAACTTGTTGACCGCGGCCGAAACCTGCGCGGTCAGTTCCGGATTGTTGAGCTGCGCCATGCCGAAGGGCACGATCGCCTTGGCCTGGTTGGCGATGTCCTTGCCGGACATGCCTTGCTGCTTGCCGGCATAATCGAGCACCTTTTTGGTCAGCGAATCGTCGTCGAAGCGGATCGAGGCGCTGTTGAACGAAAGCTGCTGCAGCAGCCCGAGCATGGCCATGCCTTGCGCCGAATTGTCGGCGCCTTCGGGCTGCGCTGCCATCTTCTTCTGCATCTCCTGCAGTGATTTGATGACGTCCAGCGTGTAGCCGCCGAGATCGAAGGTCATGCCGAGCGTGCCGGCATTGTCGACCGATATTTCGTATTTCGACAAGTCCATCCTGCCGTCGGTAGGCTGCCAGGTGCCTTCCATCTCAAGATTGCCTGTTATGTTCTGGTAGCCGAGTGCGTTGATGACTTCCTTGGATTTCGGATCTTCGACCAGGGTCAGGTCGGCAGCGAATTTTTCCGTAGTGCCGGAAAACGCCATGGCCTTGCCGTCGGCCGGCGGCGTGATTGCGATGGCAAGCCCGTCCATCGAGAAAGCAGTTTTGTCAGCCACTTTGACTGTCATGTTGTCGATCTCGGCCGATTTGTACATCATCAGCGAGCCCAGCGGACCGGTTGCGCCTTCGGCCGGAACCGTCATGTCGTGGATGACGAAGGGGCTGAGATTGAGCGTGACGCCATCTTCGCTGTGTTCGAACGGCGACGTCGATACGGTCGCGATTTGATAGCCGCCATTGGCTTCGGTCACACCTTCGAGCTTGACGTCGCCGATCTTGAGCGCCTCCTTTTCGGCCGCCGGTTTGACCGCTACGCCTTGCAGAATCATGCTGGAGGTGTCGCCGGTTACTCCGGTCCAGGAGAGGTCGACACCCTGCGCGGCGAGGGCAGCCTTCAGCCGGTCGGCGACCGCGGTATCCTGCGCGAATGCCGCATTTAGCGGCAGCGTCAGCAAAAAGGTCGAAAAAGCCAGTCTCTTAACAAGTGTCGAGTGTCTTTTAATAAGTGTCGAGTGTCTGATCGTCATCGAGAGCTCCCCTGAGAGTGTCCTGAAATTCTTTTCAAATCGTCGCGTCGTCACCATTCGGTGACGAACTGGACCGGAAAAAGGCGGGCCTCGGCACAATGGTCGAAAATCGCGGCCAAAGGCAAACCCGATCCATCAGCCTTGCGATAGAAGCAGGATGTAACGGATTGATGTTGGCCGGCGTCGCGACGCTTCCAATTCCTGTTGCATAATGGGTGTCGCGCAAAAATGTGCAACGGTTTTGCGATAACGACATGCATCAAAACAAGGACCTAAAGCGTCGCATGGGGCCGGTCGAACGCGATGCGCTTTAGGAGCACGCATACCGGTGTGCCTCTTGCCGCGAATCACCCGCTCGGCTAGTGCCAGCCCATGGGAAAAAGGCTTTTGCCGCCCGAGAGTGGCGGCGGCGACAATATTGAGCCGGTCGATCTGAAGAAGGCGCTGGAAGAGCGCTATCTCGCCTACGCGCTGTCGACCATCATGCACCGGGCGCTGCCGGACGTGCGCGACGGATTGAAGCCGGTGCATCGTCGCATCATGCATGCCATGCGCCTGTTGCGGCTCAACCCCGACCAGGGTTTTGCCAAATGCGCCCGCATCGTCGGCGAGGTGATGGGCAAATTCCATCCGCATGGCGACCAGTCGATCTACGACGCGTTGGTGCGGTTGGCGCAGGATTTTTCGATGCGCTACCCGCTGGTCGACGGGCAGGGCAATTTCGGCAATATCGACGGCGATAACGCCGCCGCCATGCGCTACACCGAAGCGCGCATGACCGAAGTGTCGACGCTGCTGCTGGAAGGCATCACCGAGGACGCCGTCGATTTCCGCCCGACCTACAACGAGGAAGACGAGGAGCCGGCCGTGCTGCCCGGCGCCTTCCCGAACCTGCTCGCCAACGGCTCGTCCGGCATCGCCGTCGGCATGGCGACCTCGATCCCGCCGCACAATGCGGCCGAGCTTTGCGACGCCGCGCTTCACCTGATCGATCATCCGGATGCGCCCGTCACCAAGCTGATGGATTTCGTGCAAGGTCCGGATTTCCCGACCGGCGGCATCATCGTCGACAGCCGAGCCTCGATCCTCGAAGCCTACGAAACGGGTCGCGGCGGCTTTCGCGTCAGGGCGAAATGGAGCCAGGAGGACCAGGGCAGGGGCACCTGGAACATAGTCGTCACCGAAATCCCCTATGGCGTCCAGAAGGCCAGGCTGATCGAAAAGATCGCCGAGCTCTTGATGGCGCGTAAGCTGCCGCTGCTCGAGGACATCCGCGACGAGAGCGCCGAGGACATCCGCGTCGTGCTGGTGCCGAAGAGCCGCTCGGTCGATCCCGGCATCATGATGGAATCGCTGTTCAAGCTGACCGAGCTCGAAAGCCGCTTTCCGCTCAACATGAACGTGTTGTCGCGCGGCAAGGTGCCGAACGTGCTGTCGCTGAAAGGTGTGCTCAAGGAATGGCTGGAGCACCGCCGCGACGTCCTGATCCGCCGCTCCAAGCACCGCCTCGGCGAGATCGAAAGGCGGCTGGAGATCCTCGCCGGCTATTTGATCGCCTACCTCAACATCGACGAGGTGATCAGGATCATCCGCGAGGAGGACGAGCCCAAGCAGGTGATGATGGCGCGCTGGTCACTGACCGACACCCAGGCTGAAGCCATCCTCAACATGCGGCTGAGAGCGCTGCGCAAGCTCGAGGAATTCGAAATCAGCGAGGAATTCAATGGCCTGACCGGCGAGAAGAAGCAGATCGAGGCACTGCTTGCGTCCGACGCCAAGCAGTGGGCGACGATCAAGTGGGAAGTCGCCAATGTTCGCCAGAAATACGGGCCCGACACCGAGATCGGCAAGCGCCGCACCGAGTTCGCCGACGCACCCGAGCATGACCTGACCGATATCGCCCACGCCATGATCGAGCGCGAGCCGGTCACCGTGGTGGTTTCGGAAAAGGGCTGGCTGAGGGCCATGAAAGGTCATCTGACCGACCATTCGGCCCTGACCTTCAAGGAAGGCGACAGCCTCAAGCTCGCCTTCCACGCCCAGACGACCGACAAGGTGCTGGTCTTCACCACCGGCGGCAAGTTCTACACGATCGGCGCCGACCGGCTGCCGGGTGGGCGTGGCCACGGCGAGCCGATCCGCATCATCGTCGACATGGACAACGACCAGGATATCGTCACCGCTTTCGTCCATGATCCCAAGCGCAAGCTGCTGCTGGTGTCGCATGACGGCAACGGTTTCATCGTGCCGGAAGAAGAAGTCGTCGCCAACACCCGCAAGGGCAAGCAGGTGATGAACGTCAAGGCGCCCGACGAAGCCCAGCGCTGTGTGAGCGTCGCCGGCGACCATCTCGCCATTGTCGGCGAGAACCGCAAGATGCTGGTGTTCCCGCTGGCCGAGATCCCCGAGATGGGACGCGGCAAGGGCGTGCGCCTGCAGAAATACAAGGATGGCGGTGTCCTCGACCTCAAGACCTTCACGCTGGCAAGCGGCCTGTCCTGGCAGGATTCGGCAGACCGCACCTTCACCAAATCGCGTGACGAGCTTGCCGAATGGATCGGCGCCCGCGCCTCGGCCGGCCGCATGGTGCCGAAGGGTTTCCCGAGGACTGGCAAGTTCGGGTGAAGCGGTAATCTCCCCCCTCGAGGGGGAGATGGCCGGCAGGCCAGAGGGGGTCCCCGCGCATGAAGCGCCAGCCTGCTTTGTTCGTGGTAAGGTCGCGTCAGGACGTCCCGACCCCTCTGTCGCCTTCGGCGACATCTCCCCCTCAAGGGGGGAGATTAGCAGCGCCACCCGAACATTTGGAATGTCGTCACGATTGCTGCACTATATCAGTGCATAAGCGATGCGATGGGCTAGGGAGAATTGGGCGCTTGAAGGAAGTCAGGATCCAGAAGCCGGAGCGGCAGCAGCGCCTGTTTGGCCTGTCGACGCCGCTCAGGGCCGCTGTCATTCCGCCGCTGTCGGCAGCGCGCTGGCTCCTGGTGCTGATCGTCGCCGCTGGCGTCTATTTCTTCCACGGGTTCCTTTTCCCGGTCCTTGCCGCCCTGGTTATCGCTTTCGCCAGTTGGCCGCTCTATCGGCGGCTGCTCGCCGGCGTCGGCGGCAACCGCACGATTGCCGCTACGCTTGCGATCCTGTTCATCCTGACCTTCCTGGTGGTGCCGATCGCGCTTGCCGGCACCTACGCCATCAACGAGGTGCGCGAATGGGTCGGCTGGGCTATCGAGACCAACCGCTACGGCGCGCCGACGCCGCACTGGATCGCCACGCTGCCTGTAGTAGGCGAATGGCTCAATGAACAGTGGACGGTCAACGTTGGCCATCCAGGCGGTATCGGCGAACTGATCCAGCTGATCAGCGGCGCCAATATCGGCAGCATCTATCGCGGCGCGCTTGCCGCCGGCGGCAGCGCCTTCGGACTTTTGCTGACGCTGCTGTTCATGATGATCGCATTGTTCTTTGCCTATCGCGACGGCGAGCATTTCGCCGGGCAGGTCGATCGCCTCGGCGAACGCATCCTGCCGGCCCGATGGGAACGGATCTCACGCGTGGTGCCGGCGACGATCTCGTCGACGGTTACCGGTATGACCGTTATCGCCATCGGCGAAGGACTGGTGCTGGGCATCGCTTACTGGTTGGCCGGCGTACCGTCGCCGGTGACGCTCGGCGCGCTGACCGGCATCATGGCGCTTATCCCCGGCGGCGCGCCGCTGTCGTTCACGCTGGTCTCGATCTATCTCGCCGCCAGCGGCTCGCCGATGGCGGGGCTGGCGCTGTTCGTCTGGGGCGCGGTCGAACTCTTCATCGTCGACAAGACATTGCGCCCGAAGCTGGTCGGCGGGCCGATAAAGCTGCCCTTCCTGCCAACCTTTTTCGGCCTGATCGGCGGCGTCAAGACAATGGGTTTTCTCGGCCTGTTCATCGGCCCGGTGCTGATGGCCCTGCTGGTCGCAATCTGGCGCGAATGGCTGCGCGAGGTGGAACTGACCGATGAACTCGCTGCCGCCGAACCGGCGGAGCAGGAAGATGCACCGCCGCAGATTGAAATTGTTGCCGAACGCGCCGCCGCGAAAAAGAATCAGGCCGGGTGACTGACGGCGAACGTGGCGCGGCGCTTGCGCCCGTCGTGCAACTGCCAGAGCGAATGGCCGATCAAGGTCATGATGAGGATCGCGCCGCCGATCAGGCTGTTGCGCGTCGGTGTTTCGGCGAAGATCATCCACACCCAGACCGGCGCCAGCACGGTTTCAAGCAGGTAGAACATCGCCACCTCCGGCCCGGAGATGTATTTCGGGCCGTTGGCGAGGCAGAAGAACGAGATCGGCATGATGACGGCACCGTTGAAGACGATCCACCATGGCGCGTTGACGTGAAAACCCACCTTGGAAACCATCAGGGTGGCGACGGCCAGCGGCAGGACCACTCCGATCAGCGCCGTGAAACCCATATCCTTGCCGCTGGCGCGCGAGATGGTGATGGCCGCGGCGATCATGAAAGCCGAGCATAGCGCCATCAGGTCGCCGAAGAGATGTCCGGTTCCAACGGAATCGCCGACAATGATCGTCACGCCGACGATCATAAGTGCCAGCGCTGCAAGCGTCAGGGGCCGTGGCCTCTCCTTCAGGAACAGCCATGACAAAAGGGCCGCGAACATGGTTGTGAACGCCAGGATGAAAACGAGGTTGGCTGTCGAGGTATTGTAGACACCGGTGATGAAGGCGATC
Organism: Mesorhizobium sp. M1006; assembly: GCF_040318825.1. Lineage (NCBI taxonomy): Bacteria > Pseudomonadati > Pseudomonadota > Alphaproteobacteria > Hyphomicrobiales > Phyllobacteriaceae > Mesorhizobium > Mesorhizobium sp. M1006. The sequence continues at coordinate 101,563 of NZ_JAMYMZ010000016.1, read as the reverse complement.
GAGCCGAGCCCGTAGAGGCCGGCAACGATGAGCCCTGACCAGCCCGGTACAAGCTGCGGTGCCTTTGCGCTCAGCGATCGCCAGGCGGCCCAGATGATAAGCGTGGCGACGAAGGTCGTGCCGGTGCGCAACAGCAGGATCGTCCACGCCTCGCCGTCGGCGAGCCGGATCAGCGGAATGTCGACGGTCAGCGTCAGCCCGCCGATGGCGGTGATCAGAAGGCCTCTCTGGTCGTTGTGGGAAGACATGCGGCAATTCTCGCGTAGGCTTGGAGGCGCAAAATTGACCCGCCCGGTTTCCCAGCCGATCGGCCGGAAGCCCAGCGGCATCCTCCTCGAAACAATTTAAGAGTGAATACCGAAAGCGAAGATCAGCGCGAAACCGCTTCGTGATTGTAGCGTTCCCAGCCTTTCGGGCCGAGATGCTCCTGCGGCTGGAAGCGCATCTTATAATTCATCTTGCGCGAGCCGTTGACCCAGTAACCCAGGTAGACATGGGGCAGGCCCATCGCCCTGGCGCGGGCGATGTGATCGAGGATCATGAAGGTGCCGAGCGAACGGTCCTCGAAGTCCGGGTTGAAGTAGGAATAGACCATCGACAGGCCATCGGCCATCTTGTCGGTAAGCGCCACGGCGATCAGTTCGCCCTGGCCCTTGCCGGTAATGAAGCTGTCAGGTCCGCGGCGACGGTATTCGATGACCTTGGTGTCGACATGGGTATCCTCGACCATCATGGCGTAGTCGAGCACGGTCATGTCAGACATGCCGCCACGGCGGTGGCGGACGTCGAGATAGCTGCGGAACAGCGAATACTGTTCGGTGGAGGGTTCGGCGTCGTGCATGGCGCCGACCAGATCCGAATTATGCTGTATGACCCGTTTCATGTTGCGGCTGGCGGTGAATTCCTGCGCCAGGATGCGCACGGACACACAGGCGCGGCAGGTCTCGCAGGCCGGCCTGTAGGCGATGTTCTGCGAGCGCCTGAAACCGCCCTGCGTCAACAGATCGTTCATCTCGGGGGCCTTGTCGCCGACCAAGTGTGTGAACACCTTGCGCTCGAACTGGCCCTCGAGATAGGGACATGGCGAGGGCGCGGTCAGAAAGAACTGCGGCGACTGGGTCGGGTGCTGCGTCATCGAGCCTTGGAAATACTCCTGCGAATCGCTCTACCTTTGGCGCGGACGCCGAAAAATTCAACAGGATTGTGAAAGCCTGGTTGATTGGACGTCTTCACATTTGTGCGCAAAGGCTGCGGCCGCGCTTCAAAAGTCTGCTCAGCGGCCACTGCGGCTGACAACGGTGCCGAGCAGCAGGTCGTGCAGCGTGCGCTTGCGGTCGGAAAACAGGCTCACCAGCAGGACCAGCGGCGAAAGGATGACATTACCGGCCCAAAACAGCACCGAATGCACGACGGCGGTCAGCCCGTCGATGCGGCTGCCGTCGAGTCGGTCGAGCCGGATGCCCATCATCTTCATGCCGGTGGTGGCCTGGTCTTTACTGCCGAGCGTGTTCCAGATGTAGAGGATGGCGACGGTCGGCACGAGAATGGAAAACAGCATCCAGCCGAGGCCGAGCGTCAACAGCCCGAACAGGAACACCAGGATCGCGAATGGAATGGTGAGCAGCGCGACGATGAAATAGTCGATGACGAAAGCGAGAATGCGCCGCGTGCGCACGCCCTCATAAGAGCGGACATCTTCGAGCCTGCTGGTGATGATTTCGCCGTCGAGAACGCGAGCGTTCATGTCATTTCCTCGTAATCGAACCCGGGTTAATGCACGGGCCGCGTATTGATGAAATGGTGAAGGTTCGCGGCGGAATCAAGATCGAGCCTTTCGCCGCCGTGTAGATGGCGACAGAGCGCCTGGGGCCGTCTGACTTGTTGAATTCACGGCGCGGATAGCGTTAGTTTGCTGCGGCGCACAAAGCGCGCCGAGCCGAGGGGACGGGGCGACATGGACTACGACATGCTGGTCATCGGCAGCGGCCCATCCGGGCGCCGCGCCGCGGTGCAGTCGGCCAAGCTCGGCAAGTCAGTGCTGGTGGTCGACAGGGGCCGGCGTCTCGGCGGCGTTTCGGTGCATACCGGCACTATACCGTCGAAGACGTTGCGCGAGACGGTGCTCAACCTCTCCGGCTGGCGCGAGCGCGGCTTTTATGGACGCGGCTACCGCGTCAAGCAGGACATTTCGGTCGGCGATCTGGTCGAGCGCCTGCACAAGACGCTCGACCATGAGGTCGAGGTGCTGCAGCACCAGTTCATGCGCAACACGGTCAAGAGTGCGCGCGCCGCGGTAAAATTCCTGAGCCCCAACAAGGTCAGCCTGACCACCGACACCGGCGACTACAGCGAGGTTGGCTTCGCCCATGCGCTGATCGCGGTCGGCACCCGGCCGCACCGGCCGCGCGACGTGCCGTTCGACAAGACACGGATCTTCGACAGCGACGAGATGCTGGAGCTCGATCGGCTACCGCGCACGCTGACGGTGATCGGCGCCGGCGTCATCGGCGTCGAATATGCGACAATCTTTTCGGCACTCGACGTTCCGGTGACATTGGTCGAGCCGCGCAACACGATATTGGATTTCGTCGACCGCGAGATCGTCGACGACTTCATCCATCAGATGCGCGACCGCGGCATGACCATCCGATTGGGCAGTGCCGTCAAGGAGATCGCCTCGAAACCCGACTATGCTGAGGTGACGCTGGCCGACGGCCGCACCATACGTTCCGAGATCGTGCTTTATGCCGCGGGACGCACCGGCAATGTCGGCAATTTAGGGCTCGACGCCGTCGGCATCGAGGCTGATTCGCGAGGCCGCATCAAGGTCGATCCGCAGACCTTCCAGACCAGCGCGCCCAACATCTATGCCGCCGGCGATGTCATCGGCTTTCCGAGCCTGGCATCGACCTCGATGGAGCAGGGCAGGGTGGCCGCCTGCCATGCCTTCGGCGTGCCCTTGCCGCCGCCGCCCGAAACCTTTCCCTACGGCATCTACGCCGTGCCGGAAATCTCCACCGTCGGGCAATCCGAGGAGCAGGTGCGCGAGAGCGGTGCCGCCTACGAGGTCGGCGTGGCGCGGTTCCGCGAGACATCGCGCGGCCACATCATGGGTGTCAACACCGGTTTCCTGAAGCTTCTGTTCTCGATCGAAACACGCCGTCTGCTCGGCGCCCATATTGTCGGCGAGGGCGCGACCGAACTCATCCACATCGGCCAGGCGGTCATCAATCTCGGCGGCACAGTCGACTTCTTCGTCAACAACACCTTCAACTACCCGACGCTGGCGGAAGCCTACAAGATCGCCGGGCTGGACGCCTGGAACCGCATGGGGCGAGGGTAGCTTCGGGGCTCATCGATCCGACGCTGCAACGGCGACCGCAGGATCCGCCAGCCATTGCCCGACGATGTCGGCGTCCGGATCGCCGATTTCATGGCCGGAGGCAATGGTGTGGGTTTCGACCTTGGCGCCATGCGAGCTCAGTAGAGCGGCCAGCACCGGCGCGAATGGCGCGTAGGTCAGGTCGGCGGCGCCGGCGACGATCAGAGTCCGCGCCTTCGACAGGTCGGCCGGCGGCACCTCGTCGAGCACCGGCATCGGACGCAGCAATGCAGCGCGCTCGATGAAGCCCGGATGCAGCAGCATGACGCTTGAGACCAAATTGGCGCCGTTCGAATAGCCGAGAAAGGTCGCGTGGCGGAGATCGAGGCTGTGGCGCTTCGCGACGCCGGCGACGAAGGCCGCGAATGCCTCCGCCTCCGCGCGGATGCTTGCCTGCTCGAATCGCGTCGGGGTGATTCGCGTGAACCAACGGAACCCGTCCTCCTGAGGGATGCGGCCACGGACCGCAACCAGCGCCGCATGCGGCGCGATTTGCCGACCAAGCGGCAGCAAGGTCGTCTCGTCGACACCCGATCCATGCAACAGGAACAGCCAGTCACCGGGTAAGTTGGCGGGTCGATGGAGCCGGTAGAAAAAGCCTGAATTCTCCTGCAGAATACCGTCTTCGAGGCTCTCCTCGGCCATGGTCACATCCTCTTGATTTCGCGTTACTTTCGTTAATTTGCCGGCTTCAAAACAAAATATTTTCAAGCTCCGCGAAAGTTGATTGAACCGGGCGCATTTCAGTCCGTTTCTTTGCCGATATAATCCCCGCGGGGGGATCGAAGCAGTGTGCGCCGGGTGATCGCCCGAGGGATCGCATGCCGGGCATGAACAACCAGCTTTAAGGCCTTTTATCGATGACCATGCCAGTTTCGCCGGAACGCGATACGCGTATTGATGTGTTCCGGGCTCTCGCCCTCCTGACCATATTCGTCGACCACGTGCCGGGCACCGTGTTCGAAACCCTGACCTACAAGAATTTCGGGTTTTCAGATGCGGCCGAGGCCTTCGTGCTGATCTCCGGCATGTCAGTCGCTCTCGCCTACGGCACTAAGTTCCAGCCGGGAAACCGGCTGATTGCAACACTGAAAATGTGGCGCCGCGCCGGTGTGCTCTATGTCACCCACATCGTCACGACGATGGTGGTCATGGCTATCTTCTGCGCGGCGGCGGTGTTTGCGAAACGGCCGGATCTTCTGACGCTGATCAACATCGAGCCGCTCGTCAGGAACCCGCCACAAGTCCTGGTCGGCATCGTCACGCTCGGCCATCAGCTCGGTTACAACAACATACTGCCGGTCTATGCGGCGCTGCTGTTGATGGCGCCGGTCTTCCTGCTGTTCATCAGCTACCGGCCACTGGCGGCGCTCGCAGTATCCGCAGCCCTTTGGCTGATTGCCGGTATCTACCAGATCGCGCCGCCGAACTACCCGGAGCCCGGTTTCTGGTTCCTCAATCCGCTGTCATGGCAATTGCTGTTCAATATCGGCATGGCCAGCGTGTTGCATGTGCGGCGCGGCGGCACCATCCCGGTCAATCGTTGGCTGGTCGGCGCGGCGTCCGCTTATGTGCTGACGGCGCTCGTCTGGGTGCACAGCCCGCTGTGGGGGCATGTGTCATGGCTTGACCTGCCGGTGGTGCTGACCGGTTTCGACAAGACGTTCCTGTCGTTGCCGCGGCTGCTGCACATCCTGGCGATGAGCTATCTGGTCGTCGCCTTGCCTTTCGTCTCGAACCTGTTCCGCACCGGCCGCGACAATCCGCTCGCCATATTGGGCAAACGCTCGCTGCCGGTTTTCATTGCCGGCACGGTGATTGCCATGGCGGCGCAGGTGATGAAGCTGATCAACCCGGGCGGCATTGCCTATGACAGTCTGCTGCTCGCCGCCGGCATCGCCATGCAGTTCGCGCTCGCCTTCTATCTGGAGTGGCTGTCCGCCATCGGCTGGTCCGGCAAGGGCAAGCCGGTCCGCAACGAGGCGCCGCCTGTCCGTCCATCCTTTGGCATCGGTCCCATGGCGGCCAATAGGTAAGATTTGGAGCCGATCTGCCCCAGTCAGCCTGTACTTGGCGGCGGTCCGGACGATGCCCTGACGACAAGTTCGACGTCGAGCGTTTCTCGCCGCACGGTGCCGTCGAAGTCGAGGATTCTTCGCGCTGCCCGGCGGCCGATCTCGGCGATCGGCTGGGCGATGGTGGTGAGCGGAGGCTCGCAAGTTGCGGCTTCAGGCACGCCGTCGAAGCCGACGACGGAAACATCGCGGGGAACCGCGATGCCCCGTGCGTTGAGCCATTCCAACGCGACCATCGCGATCCGGTCCGACATCGCCAGGATGGCGGTCGGCGGTTCCGCCGAGGCGAAGATGGTTTCGAGACCGGCCCTTGTGCTCGCCTTATCGTTTTCCGTCTCGTAGACCGGCACCTTGGCGGTGTCGACACCAAACCGGGAAAGCTCTTCGAAATAGCCGAGGAGGCGGTCACGGGTTCCGGTATAGACCGCGGTCCGGACCTGCTCGGGCGAGACAAGACCGGTGCTGTCGTCGGCGAAGGCCAGCGACAGCACGGCGAAGCGGCGATGTCCAAGTTCCGCCAGATGGCGCGCCGCGAGCCGGCCGCCGGCAACATTGTCGATACTGATCGCCGAGACCGTCTCGTCCTGCGAGCCGAGCTCGAGCGCGACGAAGGGGAGCTTTCGTTCGCGCGTCAGCTCAACGAGACGCGGACCGCCCTCGATGCAGAAAAGGATGAAGCCGTCCACGAGGGCGCTCTGGATATTCCAGGCAAGTTTTTCCTCGTTGCCAGCCGACACGAGGGCTATCCCCGCGCCGGTGGCGTCGCAGGCTTCCGAGATGCCGGCCATCATCACGCGGGCAAACGGGTCGTCGAAGAAATAGGACAGCGGCTCGGTTGTGGCGACGCCGATTGCATTGACCTTGCCGGCGCGCAGCAGCCGGCCCTTGGGATCCGGGCCGGCGTAGCCCAGCGCCTCGGCCGCCGCCTTGACCCGCTCGCGGACTTCCTCGCGCACGATTTCGGGACGGCTGAAGGCATTGGAGGCAGTGCCGTGCGATACGCCCGCGGCTTTGGCGATGTCTGCCAGCCGGATGGGCCTCCTGCTGCCCTCGGTGGGTGATGTCATTTGTTCGTCTCCAGGACTCCTGTCCGACAGTAGTGCCGATTACCTAACATCTTCCTTGGATCGATTCAAATTTTTGCTTGACATTTATGCTGTGACGCATATTCTTGAATCGATCCAAGAGCGGTTTTGCCCGCACATTGGATCGATACAAGAGGAGAGTGCCATGCACCCCGTCAATTATCTGTTCGAGGACATTTACCGGAACGACTGGAGCATCCGCTCGAGCGCGGAGGCCCGCAAGGGGCGCGACAGGACCGGTCCGTGGATTCGCGACCTGCGTTTCCTCGTAGGACGCAAGCGGAGCTGATCGGCGGCCTATTTTTTGTGCCCGCTGATTGGATCGATTCAAAAAGGAGATTAAGCCATGCACCCGATCAAGCATCTGTTCGAAGACATCTATCGCAATTATTGGGGCATATCGCCGGCCACCGAACGGCCGGAGCGGCGGCGTGTGGTCAAAACGGCCAAACGCGACGGCCAAGTCCGGCCCGAACGTCGCCAAGACTGACAGAACCGGCGAACCTGGCTGCCGCGTCAAGGGCGCGGCCGCACCAGCGCCGAGGCGGCCATCATCAGCCAGCCGCCGATGAGCAACGTGCCGCCGATCGGCGCCGACATCGGGAACAGCCGCGAGCCAAGGAAGTCGCGGGCCAAAAGATCTCCCGAGAACAGCAGAAGCCCGACGAGAAGGATGAGGCTTCCGGTTCGCAGGATGCTATTGCCACCGAGCAGCCCGACGGCAAGGAAGACCGGCGCATGCAAGAGCAGGAAGGATGCGGCCGTACCGAAGAAAGCGCCGCCGAGATGCGCCGCCGCCGCCGAAAGCGCCACGCCAGCCGCGCCGCATAGGCCGCCGGCAAAAACCAGAATGCGGCCGCCTGCCGCGTGTTCATCCGTGCTCATGTCCACGCCTCCGTGATTCCTGGCGACCGCCTGAGATAGTGCTGCGAACCGTGTCAGGATTTGCCGGCTTCCGCCAGCATGTCGCGCTCGCGGCGCGACTGGACCAGCCAGTTATAGGCCGCTCCGCCCGCCATCAGAATGGATGTGCCGAGAAACACCGAGCGCATACCGAAATGGCCGCCGGCAAAGCCGCCGAGCAACGGTCCGGCGACCTGCCCGACATATTGCGCCGAGATCGACAAGCCCAGCACATTGCCGCCGACCCCGTCGGGCACATTGTGGCGGATGACGCTGGTGATGCAGGGCAAAAGACCGCCAAGCGCCAGGCCCATCAGGAAACGCAGGACGACGAGTTGCCAGCCCTGGGTAACGAAGGCCTGCGGGATCAGCAGCAGCGCCGAGACGGCGAGTGCGGCAACGATGACGTTCCAGTGGCCGATACGGTCCGCGAGCTTGCCGAGCCGCGACGCCGACAGGATGGCGCCGAGCGCTGCCGCGGACATGACGATGCCGGAGACCAGCGTGACCTGGCTCTGGTCTTCGATGAGCTGCTGGACATAGACGGTGATGATCGGCTCGATCGACATGGTGGCGAAACTCAACAGCATGCCGGTCGCGAGCATGGCGACGACGGGGCGCTTGTCGGGAATCTGCGACCAGCTGTCTTTCACTTTTTCTTCTGACGCGGCCTTGGCGGCAACCGGGCGAGGCGCCTCCTTGATCAGCAAGGTGGTTGCCAGAAAAGCCAGGAAAATGACGCCGCCGGCGAGCAGGAATGTGGCGCGGATGCCAATCAGCGGCGGCAGCGCGCCGCCAAGCAGCGGACCGACCAGGGCACCGGCGGTGATACCGGCCGACAGCACGCCCAGCGCCCAGCCGGAGCGATCCTTCGGCGTCTGCATGGCAACCAGGATGGTCGAGCCCGAAGAATAGCCGCCGGCAAAGCCGATCAGCAGGCGCAAGAGCACCAATTGCCAGACAGTCTGCACCATGCCGGTCAGCGACATGCACAGCGCCATGCCGAAACTGGCGCGCACCAGCATCAGTTTGCGGCCGTAGAGGTCGCCTAGCCGCCCCCACAGGGGCGCGACCAGCGCGGCGGCAAGGAAGGTGGCGCCGTAGGCGACGCCCGACCACTGCACGATCGCCGCATGGCCCTCTGCGCCCAGCTGCTCGACGTAAAGCGGCAGGAAGGGCAACAGCAGCGTCATCGCTACAAGCGTGGTGAACGAGCCGGCAAAACACCCGGCGAGATTGCGGCGCCAGTGGACGTTGTGCGTGGCGCGGTTGGCGTCTTGCGGCATGTCTGTCCTGTCCGGCCAGCTTGCATGAAACTTGCTGTGGATACCTATTTGGGATACCAAGCTGGTATCTGTCATGAACGCAAGCCCCGTCGCTGTCAATGCGGGCCTCTCAAACATGATCGACAAAGGCCGGCGTGATCGGCCAACGCCGGCCAGTGACCCGATTGCCGGAACGAATGACCTGAACGGAACGCCAATGTCGCAGATGCAGAACGTCGAAAAGCAGCTTCGCGAGATGATCCTCGGGCTCGAGATTGGTCCCGGCGAGCGGCTGACGGAGCGCTGGGTCGAAAGCCGCTTCGGCGCCTCGCGCACGCCGGTCAGGGCTGCGTTGCTGCGGCTCGAGACCGAAGGCCTGATCTGCCGCGACGGCCGCGGCTGGACGGTCTCGCCAATCAATCTTGCCGAGCTGGAGCAGATCGCCGTCTATCGCGAGGCGGTCGAGGTCGCGGCACTCAGACTAACTTGCACCTTGCAGGACAGAAGTGCCGTCGAAATCATCGAGGCGATGCTCGATTCTTGCGACGACAAGACGCCGCGCGAGGAATGGCATCGCGTCGGCAGGGATTTTCATATCGAGTTGGCGCGTCTATCCGGCAACGAGTTCCTGTTCAGAGCGGTTCGCGATGCGATGACACGCCTGTCGCGCGCCCGCTGGCTCGAGGTTCGCGACGAGGCAGCGCTCGGCCGTGCCTGGGCCGAACACCATGCCATTCTGTCGGCGGTGCGGGCCGGCGATGCCGATAGCGCCGCCCGCCTGCTTTCGGCCCATATCATCGGCAGCCGCGACCGGCTGGTGACCTCGCTGCGCAACGACCGGCGCGGCCTGCGCGCCCGGGGATTTGCCGTCGTCGCTTGAGTGAGGATCGGCTGCCATTGATCACGAAAAGAGCAGATGAGCGAAGAATGCTACTTTCGGTCTCGCTTCGCAAATGCCGATGGCGTAAGAGCGGCGATGGAAAACAACCGATTTGACACACCCGTGACCGTCAAGGGCGCGGCGGGAAGCAATCAGCTCTTGCGTACGGCCCGCGAGGCTTCCGACTACCTCCTCAACAATTGGCCCGGCAAGCGCAGCCCCAAGCACCGCGAAGCGTTGCAAGCCTGATGCGCTGGCCGGCGACAAGCCGGCCATGAACGCAAGACGGGCCTTCATTGCCGCCGCTCGTGAAGTGAACGTCTTCGTCAGCGACAAGGCGCCTGCCTGAGGCATAGCGGGATTTGACCGAGGCCCGGCCCGCCTGACAGCCCGGATATCATCACTCTGCCGTTTCGGTTTTGGTTTGGGACTCGCTCTCGCCCTCGGGCTTCGATCGCTCCTTGGCTGCGACCTTGGCAGCCAGCTTTTCCGCCTTCTTGGCAGCCTTCTGCCGGTCGCGTTCCTTGCGTTCCTGACCGTAGTTCGGTGCTCGTGCCATATCGTTTCCTTTCGTTGTGCTTGGCCTTTGCCTAGGAGCATTGGACCGCAAACACAACACCGCAAGGCACGATCGGGCTCCATATCTCGGCGCAGTCCGGAGAGCCCGGCTTTTCAGGCGCCGTCGCGGTCGAGAACGAGATCGGCCGGCCCGAACCGGTCCTTTGCCGTGAATTGCTGGTGCCAGTAGGGATAGAGCACGGGCGGCCTGCTGACCACATCGAGCCGTGTGCGCTCCTCATCGGCAAGCACAAGGCTTGCAGCGGCGATATTGTCTTTGAAATGGGCTTCGGTTCGTCCGCCGATCACCAGCGAACTGACAGCGGGCCGGCCGAGCAGCCAGGCGAGCGCCACCTGCGCCGCCGACACGCCGTGATTATTGCCGATATCGATCAGCGTGTCGACGATCCGCCACAGCCGGTCCTCGTCGCGGATCGGCGGTTCCGACCAGCCGCTGAGCTGGCGGGCGGTCGGCTGGTCACGGTGGTATTTGCCGGACAGCAACCCGCCGGCAAGCGGGCTCCAGACCAGCACGCCGAGCCCCTGGTCGACCGAGATCGGTAACAATTCATACTCGGCCTCGCGCGCTTCCAACGTGTAATGGATCTGCTGGGTGACGAAGCGCGGCTGGTGATGACGGTCGCTGATCCCCAGCCCCTTCATCACTTGCCAGCCGGAATAATTGGAGCAGCCGACATAACGGACCTTGCCCTGCGCGACCAGCGTGTCGAGCGCGGCGATGGTTTCCTCAAGCGGTGTCAGGCCATCCCACTCGTGCAGGAAATAGATGTCGATGACATCCGTCCTGAGCCGCTTCAGGCTCCTCTCGCATTCGCGGATCAGATGGTAGCGCGACAGGCCTTCATCATTGGGGCCTTTGCCGATCCGCATGCGCGCCTTGGAGGCGATCAGCACGTCGCCCTTGCGCTTGCCGCCGAGCGCCTCGCCGATGATCTCTTCCGACACGCCGTTCGAATAGACGTTGGCGGTGTCGATGACATTGACGCCGGCATCGATGCAAAGGTCGATCATCCGGCGCGCCTCGTCGAGGTCGGTCTTGCCGACCGCCGAAAACGCGCCGCCGCCGCCGAACGTCATGGTGCCCATGGTCAGCGTCGAAACCTTCAGCCCGGAACGGCCGAGAGTGCGGTATTCCATGTCGTATCCTCACAATTTATCGGGAAAGGGCGTTGCAGACGACAGCCCTCAATGAACCGGCTATTTGTAGGATAATTCGTTCCGCTTGTCGCCCGTTCCGCAGGGCAAGCTCGATCACATCTTGCGGATTGAAACGCACAGCCAGCGCAATAGTGGGGCGCCGACCGAGCGCGAGAAGTCGCAATGGTATTTCCAGCGCTACGTTCCGCATCTGCCGGCCGGCGGCGAGATCGTGCTGTTCGACCGCTCCTGGTACAACCGCTCCGGCGTCGAGCGGGTAATGGGCTTTGCCCAGCCGGGATCAGGTCGAGGAGTTCTTCCGCGACGTTCCGGATTTCGAACGCATGCTGGTCCGCTCGGGCATTACGCTTGTCAAATACTGGTTTTCGATCACCGACGAGGAGCAGCAGATGCGCTTTTTGATGCGCATCCATGACCCAATGAAGCAATGGAAACTGTCGCCGATGGACCTCCAGTCGCGCGTGCGCTAGGAGCAGTACACCAAGGCCAAGGAAGAAACGTTCGCCCGCACCAATATCCCGGAAGCCCCGTGGTTCATCGTCGAGGGCAACGACAAGAAACAGGCACGGCTGAACTGCATCGACCATCTGCTCAAGCAGGTGCCCTATGAGGAGGTGCCGCACGAGGAGATCACACTGCGGAGCGCGTCTTCAATCCCGAATACGAGCGCCAGGTACTGCCGCGCAAACAGTATGTGCCGGAGAAGTACTGACTAAAGCGGCGAGGAGGGCGCCGCTCCATGGCGGCACCCTGCAACAAGCTAGGTGCGCTCGATGATGACATGCGTGGCCTTCGGCGTCGCGACCTGCTCGCTGCAGCGATAGCCGAGCTTGGGCATGTCGATGCCGGCAAAAAGGCTCTCGCCGGCGCCTAGCAGGACCGGTGAGATCGCCAGATGCATTTCGTCAATGAGCTTTTCCTTGAGATATTGCCGGATCGTAGAAACGCCGCCGCCCAGCCGTATATCCTTACCGTCAGCCACTGCCTTCGCCTTCTCCAGCGCTGGGTGGATGCCGTCGGTCACGAAATAGAAGGTCGTGCCGCCCTCCATGACAATAGGATCACGCGCATGGTGCGTGAGCACGAAGACCGGCACGTGGTAGGGTGGGTTGTCACCCCACCAGCCTTTCCAGCTGTCATCCGGCCATTCGCCGCGGATCGGCCCAAACATGTTGCGGCCGAGGATCCATGCGCCGACATTTTCGAAGCTGCGTGCCGCGAACGCCTCGTCGGTGTCCGTGGTCCCGCCATCCTTGCCGAGGACCATCTTGCGGAAGGTGCGGGTGCCGAACATCCATTCGTGCAGGGCTTCTCCGCCAACACCCAGCGGGTTCTTCAGGTCTTGGTCGGGACCGGCGCCGAAGCCGTCGATCGACAGGGTGAAGGCGCTGACGCGAAGCTTGGACATGGGAGCCTCCTCGATAGCCAATTGTGAGATGCAAGCAGTTATTGGGGTAGCTTAACTGATTGCATTTTGCAAGCGGTATTTTGAATCGCCGGCGGGGCAATCGCTTCCAAATCATATTGGAATAACCAATCTCAATGTCGGCGCCGCCCGTCATCCGCCTGCCGGCAGCTTCTCCCTGTATAGTGACGGGGAGAAGGGGCTGGCCGCAACGTCGATGTTTTTGCAACGCTGGAGATTGGTGAAATCTTTTACGAACGCGTCTTTCTCCCTGCCACTTTACAGGGAGAAATGCCCGGCAGGGCAACGAGGGGCAGCGTAAACTTGAAGCGATGTCCTGCGGCGTTCCATGTCGCGCTTTGGACGAACGAACACAACTCGATGTAGACGCTACAAAGGCGCATCACCCCTTGAGCATCGCCGCCACTTCCGGCGCGAAGTAGGTCAGGATGCCGTCGCAGCCGGCGCGCTTGAAGGCGAGCAGCGATTCCAGCATCGCCTTTTCGCCGTCGATCCAGCCATTGGCGGCGGCGGCCTTGATCATCGAATATTCGCCCGAGACCTGATAGGCAAAGGTCGGCATCTGCAACTCGACTTTCAGCCGGCGGATGATGTCGAGATAGGGCAGGCCGGGCTTGACCATCAGCATGTCGGCGCCCTCGGCCAGATCCTGCTCGGCCTCGCGCACCGCTTCGTCGGAATTGGCGTGATCGATATAATAGGTCTTCTTGTCGCCCTTGAGCAGGCCGGCGGTGCCGACCGCCTCACGGTAGGGGCCGTAAAAAGCGGATGCGAACTTGGTCGCATAGGACATGATCGCCACATCCTGAAATCCATTGGCGTCGAGCGCATCGCGGATGGCACCGATCCGGCCGTCCATCATGTCCGAGGGGGCAATGATGTCGGCCCCCGCCGCCGCCTGGATGACGGCCGCCGCCGTCACTTGCTCCACCGTTTCATCATTGACGATAATGCCCTCGCGCAAGATGCCGTCATGGCCATGCGAGGTGAACGGGTCAAGCGCCGCGTCGGTGATGATGCCGATCTCCGGCACCGCCCGCTTGATGGCGCGGGTGGCGCGGTTGATGATGTTTTCCGGATCGAGGATGTGCGAACCGGTCTGATCGCGCAGGCCGAGCTCCACATTGGGGAAAGTGGCGATCGCCGGAATGCCAAGCTTGGCCGCGCGCTCAGCCTCCTTGACGGCGAGGTCGAGCGACAGGCGGAACACGCCGGGCATGGCGGCGATCGGTTCGCGCACTTGTCTGCCGTCGACGACGAAGATCGGCCAAATCAGATCGTCGACCGAGAGCCGGTTCTCCTGGACAAGGCGGCGCGACCAATCGGCCTTGCGCATGCGCCGCAGACGCCGGCTGCCGGTGATCTCGTCGACGCTGCGCGCGCCGGCAGGCTTTGCAGGGGTGAATTTGTTCATCGCAAAAACTCCGGATCGGGCGGCTTTTACCACGAGCTTCCGCTGCTGACCAATGCGACACGATTGTGCCAGGGTCCTGTCGGGCGCTATTCTGGTTGGCCATTGCCCGACAGGATCTGCGCAGCACCCCGCATGGCGACGCGGAATGCCTCGTCGAAGCTGACGCCGCGCACTTGCCAATTGTAGCTCTTGCCATTCAAGGCAAGCCGCCAGTCGGCTATCCAGCCCAGTTCCTTGTCGCTCCAGACGATACTGCCGGCGAGCGCCTGGTCGGCTCCGGCCTTCCTGGCAAGCTGGTCCAGCGTCGTGATATCGGCATGGCGCAGGGCCTGGTCGTCAAGCTTCGAGGCCGACAGCAGTGACGCTTCGGGAAACACAATCGGCATGACCAGCGGACCGGTGGCATTGACGAAGGATTCGCGCATCGCCGCCCCGCGCTCATCGTCGGCGGTCAGCATGAACTGCCTTGTGCCTTGCTCCGCCGCCAGGAAAATTGCCAGGCGTGGCCGCTCGCCAAGCCATGGTTTGCTGCCAAGCGCGGCAAGCACCGGATCGATAACGTCAGGCCTGTACAGACAAGTGAGATCATGCGGCCGGTCATGGGTGCCTTGTTCGTCATGGATTGGAATGCCTTCGAGACGGTCGCGATAGCGGAATTCGGCAACGAAGCTGCCGGCCTTGTCGCGCAGCGCCGCCATCTCAGTTCTCTTCGGCAGCCGCTGATCGCCGGACACACGAACCAGCACCGCATCGAGGCAGGCCTTGAAGCCGATCTGCCTGTTGACCTCGCCCTGGCCGGTGACGATGGTCTGCGATTGATAGAGCTCGTCGACGGTTTCGGCCGATACGGGAGGAGTGTTCGCAGCGATCAGGCCGACCACCATAACAGCAAGGCGCGGCAACCAAGGCATGGTTCAACCTTCCGGTTCAAAGCGCCAGCATTAGCACTGGGTGACGCCGACGACCATGCAGCGGATTGGCCGCCGCCATTGACGCGGCCATGCGCCACGCTTTAGCACTTCACTCCCGGCGGGCGCGGGGAGGGATTCTCTGGCGATGGATTTTGGCGGAGGCGACGAGATTCGCTTCGAAAGATTGGGCAGGGCTGGCGTCGTCACGCTGACGCGGCCGCAGGCGCTCAATGCCGTAACCCACCGCATGGTCAAGGCGCTGGACAAGGCGCTGCGCAGTTGGGAGCGCGACGACGGCGTCGACGTTGTCGTCGTCAAGGCCGAGGGCAGGGCATTTTCGGCGGGCGGCGACATCCTCCACATCTACGAAGCCGGCCGCGCAGGAAGGCCTCCGGTCGATTTCTTCGCCGATGAATACCGGCTGAACGCCCGCATCGCCCGCTTCAAGAAACCCTATGTCGCGGTGATCGACGGCATCGTCATGGGCGGCGGCGTAGGTATCTCCTTCCATGGTTCGCAGCGAGTGCTGACCGAAAACGCCCAGTTTGCCATGCCCGAGGTCGGCATCGGCTTTTTCCCGGATGTCGGCGCCAGCCATCTGTTGCCGGATCTCGGCGGCAGCTTCGGCATGTATCTGGCGCTGACCGGCAACCGCATCCGCTATGGCGATGCTTTGTGCTCGGGCCTCGCCACCCATACGATCAAGGCGGAGGACCAGGCCGGCTTCCTCGACCGTCTGGCGGAAAGCGGCGACCCGGAATCGGTGCTGCGCGGCTGCTTCGTCCCGGCCAGGCGCGAGACCGACAGGCCGACGCTGGAAGCCATCGCCCGGCATTTCGCGCAGCCGTCGCTGGCCGATATCGTCGCCAGTCTGGAGCGGGCAGCCGCTGCCGACGAGTTCGCGGCAAAGACGCTGGCCACCATCCGCACACGTTCACCGACCAGCCTGCATGTTGCATGGCGCCAGATTAGCGCCGGGCAGACGTTGTCGATGGACGAGTGCATGAAAATGGAGTTCCGTATCCTCAACCGCATGCTTGCCGGGCACGACTTCTATGAAGGTATCCGCGCCGCCATCATCGATAAAGGCTCGACGCCGCAATGGCGGCCGGCAGGTATCGATGACGTCAGCGCCGCCAACGTCGACGCCTATTTCGCATCGCTCGGCGAACGGGAACTGAAGCTGTGAGCGAGGTCGCCTCGAGACGCGTGGTGCTGCAGCCCTCGACGATCGAGGTCATCTTCGCCTGGTTCCAGCGCGTCATCGCCGGCTACTGTCTGCTGTTCGGCATCTTGTACTGGATCCGGCTGATCGGCTTTTACCCCGGCCCGTTGTGGCGCTTCGACCTGATGCCGGTACACTGGCAAGTGGCGGCGGTGGTGCTGGCGGTGTTTTTTCCGTTCGCTGCCGCCGGCCTGTGGATGCTGGCGTCCTGGGGGCCGGTGATCTGGTTCATCTGCGCGGTGACCGAGTGCGTCATGTATGCTGGCTTCCCCGAGTTGTTCGGCCACCGGCCGCTGATCGTCGCCTCGCACCTTGCGGTGGCGCTGCTCTACATAGTGTTCCGCGTGGTGATCTGGATCCAGAAGCGGCAACCCCGGCGATAGCAATTCCGGCCAGGATCGTTGGCTAAATCTTTAGGTTAATTATCCTTGCTCAGGTGACCGTCCGTTAAGCCTCTTTCGAAACCCCTTACCGGTAAGCTCTTGTTAGCCTTGGCGTTTAAGTCGAATTTTATGAGTATTCGATAGTGTCGCGATCAAGGTGAAGAACAAAAAATCACCGGGCGACAAACGAGAGGCAAAGACAATGATCAATTCGCGTCCGGCGGCGAAGACCGCCAACGTATCCGATGACCGCCGCGAGGCGATCCGTTCGCTGTACATGGAATCGCTGCAGCTGGTCGAGCGGCTGCATCGCCGTCTGCTTGATGTGATCAAGGACGAATTCGACCGCAACGGTCGCTCCGACATCAACGCCATCCAGGCGCTGCTCCTGTTCAACATCGGCAAT
This sequence comes from Mesorhizobium sp. M1006, assembly GCF_040318825.1. Taxonomy (NCBI): domain Bacteria; kingdom Pseudomonadati; phylum Pseudomonadota; class Alphaproteobacteria; order Hyphomicrobiales; family Phyllobacteriaceae; genus Mesorhizobium; species Mesorhizobium sp. M1006. Next base: position 84,471 of record NZ_JAMYMZ010000016.1, on the reverse strand, counting down.
TCGGAGCTGACCGCCGGCGAACTGCGCTCGCGTGGCTACTATCTCGGCTCGAACGTCTCCTACAATCTGAAGAAGCTGGTCGATCTCGGCTTCATCAACCACCAGCGCTCGCGCATCGACCGCCGTTCGGTGCGGGTTTCGCTGACGCCGAAGGGCAATGAGGTGGCGGAAGTCGTCGCCGGCCTCTACGAGCGCCATGTCGGTTCGATCGAGCAGGTTGGCGGCATCAACACGGAGGAGTTCAAGCAGATGAACCGCGCCCTGCAGCGCCTGGATCGGTTCTGGAACGATACCATCGCCTACCGAATGTAATCGCATCCGCCGCATCTAGATTTGAAGCTGGACTACGGAAGTGCTGCCGCGGAGTGGACCAAAGGCCGGTGCCGAAAAGCACCGGTCTTGCCGTTTCGTCAGGCCGGCCGATCCAAATTCGAGCAACAGCCACGTTGCCGCCATATTCCAATGGAACCGAAGATGCGGGTGATGCTGGGGCCAAAGCCGTGCATTTGTCCTGTGCTCAAGTCACTTCCCATGTGGTTTTACACCGAAGTGATGCGGGCCATGGTTGGCTAATTGTTAAGAAGCCAACTCTAGAGTGCGGGCGAGACCGCCCGGTGGGTTGAATTGTAGCAAGAATGTCTGGAACGTCCATGAGAACCAGCCGCCGTTTCTTCCTTTCAGGAGCCTCCGCGCTCGCAGCCGCAATGGTCGCCGGCCGCGCCAGTGCACAGGATGTGATCGGGGATATCCTGAAATCCTCGGCGCGCGGCAATTGGGACGACCAATTCGATGCGCGTGCCAGCGAAGGCGGCAAGGTTGCCTCGACGCTGCCGATCTTCAGCCTGCAGACGGTGTCCTTCACCGAGCAGGCGATCATGCAGTATCAGAATATCGTCGCGCAAGGCGGCTGGGAACAGGTTCCAGACACCAAGAAGCTGCAGCTTGGCGTCGAGGATCCCGATGTGGTGCCGCTGCGCAGGCGCTTGATGATATCGGGCGATCTGGCGCAGAGCGCCGGGCTCTCGGAAGCGTTCGATTCTTACGTCGACTCGGCGCTTAAGCGCTTCCAGTTGCGGCACGGCTTGCCGGCCGACGGAACCACGGGCAAATATACTTTCGCGGCAATGAACGTGTCGGCGCCGGTTCGGCTTGGTCAGCTCCAGACCAATCTGCAACGGCTGCGTGAGCGGGCCGGCACGCTTGGCAACCGCTATGTTCTGGTCGACATCCCGGCGGCGCAGATCGAGGCTGTCGAGAACGACCGCGTTGTGCTGCGCCACACCGCAATCGTCGGCAAGATCGATCGCCAGACGCCGATCGTCAATTCCAAGATCAACGAAATCATCGTCAATCCGTACTGGAACGCGCCGGTCTCGATCGTGCGCAAGGATATCATTCCGCTGATGCGGAAGGACCCCAACTATCTCAAGGACAGCCATATCCGCCTGTTTGCGCCGGACGGCAGCGAGGTCGACCCAATGACGGTCGACTGGTCGACCGACGATGCCGCCAAATACCGCTTCCGCCAGGATCCCGGTTCCGGCAACGCGATGGCCTCGGTCAAGATCAATTTCCCCAGCCCGGACGGCGTCTACATGCACGACACGCCGCAGCAGAGCCTGTTCGGCAAGCTGATGCGCTTCGATTCCTCTGGCTGCGTGCGGGTTCAGAACGTGCGCGACCTCGTCACCTGGATTCTGCGCGACACGCCGGGCTGGGATCGCCAGCATTTCGAGGCGGCGATCAAGACCGGGGAGAACACGCCGGTGCAGGTCACCAATCCGGTGCCGGTTTATTTTCTCTACGTCTCGGCCTGGTCGACAGGGCCGGGCGTGGTCCAGTTCCGTGACGACATTTACGGCCTCGACGGAGCCAACGAGCTGCAGATCACATCCGCGCTCTAAGCAGTTGAGCTCATTTGCAAAAGGCCGCCGGAAGGGCGGCCTTTTTCGTTGCCGAGTCTTTCGCGGCAAGCTTTGCTGGACTGATCGCCGGCAAAAGAACGCGCGGTGCCGTATTCGGAAATCGCATCATGCATGTCGCAATGTTCATTCTGGTCGTGCTCATCTTCGTCGCCGTTTCGGGCGCGCTGGTCCGGCCGGTGCGGGTTCCGCTACCTGTGCTGCAGATCGCCATCGGCGCGGCACTGGCTTGGCCGGTGCGCGGAATGCATGTCGAGATCGATCCCGAGCTGTTTCTGCTGGTGTTCATCCCACCGCTGTTGTTCAGCGACGCCTATGGTGCGCCCAAGCGCGAACTGATCGCGCTGCGCGGGCCGATCCTCGACCTCGCCATCGGGCTGGTCTTCTTCACCATTGTCGGCTTCGGCTACGCTTTGCACTGGCTTGTCCCGAGCATCCCGCTCGTCGTCGCTTTCGCACTTGCTGCGGTGCTGTCCCCAACGGATGCGGTGGCCGTCTCCTCGATCGTCGACAAGAGCCTGGTCCCGGCCCGGCTGATGCACATCCTGGAGGGCGAGGCGCTGCTCAACGATGCGTCGGGCCTCGCGATGTTCCGCTTTGCGGTGGCAGCTGCCTTGACCGGCAGCTTCTCCTTCGTCGCGGCGTCCGTGACTTTCCTCTATGCCGTCGCTGCCGGCATCCTGGCCGGCGTGGCTGCCTTGTTCGTCGCCGCCAAGGTGCTGCAATTGCTGAACCGTATCGGCGGCGTGCCGGCCGAGGCGCAGGTGCTGGTCATGGTCCTGCTGCCGTTCATCGCCTATCTCGGCGCCGAGAATGTCGGCGCCTCGGGCATTCTGGCGGCGGTCACGGCCGGAGTGCTCACCGGCGGCTCCGGGATTTTCCGCTTTCTCGGCGTCTCGGCGCGCATACAGACCGTATCGCTGTGGACGACGCTATCCTTCGTCTTCAACGGCGCGCTGTTCATCCTGCTCGGGTTGCAGCTTCCCGAAATCATCGGCAACGTGCCGCCTGAGCTCGGCAGCCGCTATCCGGTCATCCAGCCAATCGCCACGGTGGTCGCGCTGACACTATGCCTGATCGGGCTGCGCTTCCTGTGGATCTGGGTCGGCGACATCGCGACGCGCGTCTCGGCGCGATTACGCGAGCAGAAGGCCGAGCCGTTCGGGCTGCGGGTCCGGATCGCCGGCTCTGTTGCCGGCGTGCGCGGCGCCATCACGCTGGCCGGCATCCTGTCGCTGCCGCTCACCACGCCGAATGGTTCGCCCTTTCCGGCGCGCGACGTGGTGATCTTCCTCGCCGCAGGCGTCATCATCTGCTCATTGCTCATTGCCAGCCTTGCCTTGCCCAAGGTGGCACGCGGGCTGGTCGAGCCGGGCGAGGATCCTGGCGCTGCCGAGGAGCGTTTTGCGCGCGTGGGCGCGGCCAAGGCCGCCATCGCCCGCATCGAGAGCATGGCCGGCGCGACCGACAGCGATGAAGGGGAAACACCCGGCGCCCGGCTTGCCGCCGCCGACAGCATCGTCGCCGGCTACCGTCGCCGCATCGCTGCCTCCGACGAGGCCGACGAGGCGCGCGCCGAGGCCCGCGAGGCCGGACGGCTGGAGCTCGAATTGAGGCTGGCGGGCATTGAGGCCGAACGCGCAGCGGTTCGCGCAATGTTTCGCAGCGGCCAGATTAACGACCATACGATGCAGGCGCTGTTCACCGAGATCACGCTCACCGAGGCCCTGCTGAAGGGCCGGCAGGCAAGGAAATAGAGGCTGCCAGTCTCTCTGGCGCAATCCGGCTAGCAAATTTCGCGCTGCAAACGTGGCGGGCCGAAAGCAACTGTGTTAATGGCGCGACAGACCCCGAACCTTGAGGATTTCAGCCCATGGCAACAGCAGCGGCAGTGTCGAACAAATTCGAATCCTTTTTCGAAACCACGCTTGCCGATGCCGACCCCGAGATTTTCGGCGCAATCCGCAACGAACTCGGCCGCCAGCGCCACGAGATCGAGCTGATTGCCTCGGAAAATATCGTCTCGCGTGCCGTGCTCGAGGCACAGGGGTCGATCATGACCAACAAATATGCCGAGGGCTATCCGGGCAAGCGCTACTACGGCGGCTGCCAATTCGTCGATGTCGCCGAGGAACTGGCCATCGAACGCGCGAAAAAGCTGTTCGGCTGCAACTTCGCCAACGTCCAGCCGAATTCCGGCAGCCAGATGAACCAGGCGGTGTTCCTAGCGTTGCTGCAGCCCGGCGACACCTTCATGGGCCTCGACCTCAATTCCGGCGGACACCTGACACATGGCTCGCCGGTCAATATGAGCGGCAAATGGTTCAAGGTCGTCTCCTATGGCGTGCGCCGGGACGATCATCTGCTCGACATGGATGCGATCGAGAAGACCGCCCATGAGACCAGGCCGAAATTGATCCTGGCCGGCGGCACAGCCTATTCACGTGTCTGGGACTGGAAGCGTTTTCGCGAGATCGCCGATTCGATCGGTGCCTATCTGATGGTCGACATGGCCCACATCGCCGGCCTGGTCGCCGGCGGCATGCATCCGTCGCCGCTGCCGCATGCCCATGTGGTCACCACCACGACGCACAAATCGCTGCGCGGGCCGCGCGGCGGCATGATCCTTTGCAATGATGAGGATATTGCCAAGAAGATGAATTCGGCCGTCTTCCCCGGCCTGCAGGGCGGACCGCTGATGCATGTCATCGCCGCCAAGGCGGTGGCTCTGGGCGAGGCGCTGAAGCCGAGCTTCAAGATCTATGCGGAGAGCGTCGTCGCCAATGCCAAGGCGCTGGCCTCCAGTCTGCAGGAAACCGGTCTCGACATCGTCTCCGGCGGCACCGACAACCATCTGATGTTGGTCGACCTGCGTCCCAAGAACGCCACCGGCAAGCGCGCCGAGGCTGCCCTTGGCCGCGCCAACATCACCTGCAACAAGAACGGCATCCCCTTCGATCCGGAAAAGCCTTTCGTGACATCGGGCGTTCGGCTCGGCACGCCGGCCGGCACCACGCGCGGCTTCGGTCAGGCCGAGTTCCGCGAGATCGGCAAGCTGATCGCCGAAGTGCTGGATGGACTGAAGGTCGCCAATTCCGACGAAGGCAATGCGGCCGTCGAGGCAACCGTGAAGGCCAAGGTGGCGACATTGACGGATCGTTTTCCGCTTTACCCGTATCTTGGTTGACGCAGGGCGTCGTTCCCCCAACTGTGACGGCGCCGATCAACTGGGCACGGCTGCATCTCGGAGACGCTTGATGATGATGCGAATTTTCCGTTTCGCCAGTGTTGGCGCTGCCTTGCTCACCTTAGCCACCTCGCCGCTACTCGGCGCGGCCTTTGCGCAGACCGAGCCGACCCCGGCAGCACCCAAGACAGAGACCTTCGGCAGTTGGTCCACCACGGTGGACGAGGTCAACACCGGCGAGGATGTGCGCAAGACCTGCGCCGCCTCGACGGTCTTTTTCGACGCTAACGGCACCAGTGGCACCCTCACGCTGGCCATCTCGAATGGCGACGTATTGCCACCCGATGGTTATCCGAGCCTCATCATCGCCGTGAGAAACAGTGACTTGCCCAAGGGCGATAACATCCCGGTGGTGTTCCGGGACGTCAACGACAAGATCAAGGCCGGTTTTCGTCTTATCGCCGACGGACAGTGGATGATAGACAACAAGTCCGAGACCACGCTCGCGGTACTGCGCGCCATGCGCCGCACCAGCGCCCTCGATGTCAGCTTCGCCGACAAGCCGGTCGCGACCATATCGATGGACGGCTTCACCAAGGCCTATCGCTATCTCGGCACGTCTTGCGGCTTCCCGACCGGCGACGTCGCGCCCTGATTGGCGGACCGCTGTCAACTGATTGCCGCTCTCGCAATTTTCCTCGCGCCTCGCTATCTCTGAAGCGCGATCGGTCATCGGCCATACTTTGCCACGGCGGCAAAAACCTCTAAGCCTTTCGCTCCACGAGAATCGCGAACCGAAGGCTCTCCATGCGCTGCCCTTATTGCCAGTCCGAAGATACGCAGGTGAAGGATTCGCGCCCTGCCGAAGACGGTGCAGCGATCCGCAGGCGGCGCGTCTGCCCGGATTGCGGCGGCCGCTTCACCACTTTCGAGCGGGTACAACTGCGCGACCTCGTCGTGGTGAAGAAGTCGGGACGCAAGGTGCCGTTCGACCGCGACAAGCTGCTGCGCTCGGTCGAGATTGCGGTACGCAAGCGCAACGTCGACCCGGAGCGCATCGACCGCGCGGTGACCGGCATCGTGCGCCAGCTCGAAAGCTCGGGCGAGACCGAGGTGGCCTCGGGGGAAGTCGGCCGGCTGGTCATGGAGGCGCTTAAGTCGCTCGATGATGTCGCCTATGTGCGCTTTGCCTCCGTCTACCGCAATTTCCGCGAGGCCAAGGATTTCCACGACGTGTTGGGCGAACTCAAAGGCGACGAGCTCAAAACCGACGAGCCCAGGGGCGAAGAGCTGAAGAGCGAAGAGGACGCCAGCTGAGCATGGCAGGGTCCGAACGCAGCACGGCTGAGCAAGAGGTCGTCGATCGCCGCTATATGGCGGCAGCCCTCAGGCTGTCGCGCAAGAATGCCGGGCGGACCTCGACCAACCCTTCCGTCGGCACGCTGATCGTGCGCGATGACGGCGACGGGCCGAGGATCGTCGGCAGCGGCGTCACCGCCGTCGGCGGCCGGCCGCATGCCGAGACCGAGGCTTTGGCAGAGGCCGGCGAACTGGCGCGCGGCGCCACCGCCTATGTAACGCTGGAGCCCTGCGCCCATCACGGCCGCACGCCGCCTTGCGCCAATGCGCTGGTCAGTGCCGGCGTGGCGCGTGTGGTCGGCGCTGCCAGCGATCCGGACCCGCGTGTTTCCGGCAAGGGCTATGCAATCTTGCGTGCCGCCGGCGTCGAAGTGGTGGAAAAAGTGTTGGCGGCCGAGGCCGCGGAGCAGATGGCCGGCTATTTAATTCGATCTCTGAAAAAACGCCCGGAAGTGATCCTGAAACTTGCGCTTTCGAGCGACAACAAGATCGGCGTGAAAGGCGAGGGACAGGTCTCCATCACCGGCGATATTGCGCGGCGCGAAGTCTATCTGATGCGCGCCGAAGCCGATGGCATATTGATCGGCATCGGCACCGCATTGGAGGACGATCCGGCGCTGACGGTTCGGCTTCCGGGACTGGAGAGCCGTTCGCCGGCGCGCATCGTACTCGACCGTCAGATCAGGCTACCCGAGACTTCGAAACTGGTCGCCGGCGTCGACCGTGTGCCGCTCTATGTCGCTGCCTGCGCCGAGGCCGATCCGCACCGGCGCGCCGCGCTCGAACGCGCCGGCGTTCGCTTCATCGGTACTGAGACCTATGAAGGCGATATTGCGCTGCCGGAACTGCTCGAGGACCTGGCGGCGCTCGGCATGGCAAGCGTCCTGGTCGAGGGCGGCGCGAGGGTGGCCAAGGCGTTCCTCGACGAACAACTGGTCGATCGTATCGTGCTGTTTCAGGGGCCGGGCGCGATCGGCGAGGGCGGCATTGTATCGCCGATCGATGCCAACAATATCCCGCCGGGATTTCGCAAATTGCGCAACATGCGTTTCGGCGAAGATACATATGCGGAATGGATAAGAGACATCTAGGACCGAACTGATGTTCACGGGGCCAAACTAATGTTCACTGGAATCGTCACCGATGTCGGCACTGTCGCTGCCGTGAAGCCGCTCAGGGAAGGCGTCGGTTTGCGTATCGACACCGCTTACGATCCGCAGACCATTGCCATCGGCGCCTCGATTTCCTGCGGCGGCGTCTGCCTGACGGTAACGGGATTGCCGGAAGATGGCGCCAACGCACGTTGGTTCGAGGTCGAGGCCTGGGAAGAGGCCCTCAGGCTGACGACCGCGATGGGCTGGAAATCAGGCACGCGCATCAACCTGGAGCGGGCTCTGAAGATCGGCGACGAGCTTGGCGGCCATATAGTGTCCGGCCACGTCGACGGCATGGCCGAGATCGTGGCGCGTAAGGAAGAGGGCGACGCCGTTCGCTTCACCCTGGAAGCCTCGCGCGAGCTTGCCAAATTCATCGCCCCCAAGGGTTCCGTCGCGCTCGACGGCACTTCGCTCACCGTCAACAAGGTCGAGGGCACCCGATTCGACGTGCTGTTGATCCACCATTCGCTGACCGTCACCACCTGGGGCGAACGCCAGGTCGGCGATCGCGTCAACCTTGAGATCGACACCATGGCCCGCTACGCGGCGCGACTGGTGGAGGCGGCGAAGGAGGGGCTTTGAGGCGCTCGTCCATAAAGCCCATTCCCTGATGCGACCGCCGCCGAGTTGGCCTTGAAAGTTCCTTCGGCAATCTTCCGCTTGCGATCAAACCGGCTTCGGCCTAAGTCACCGGCGATCCCCGGAGACATCTATGGCAGGCACATCCCAACACGGCAAAGCGTTCATCCGTCCGAAGAAGAAGGCCCACCTTCTTGTCATCGAGGCGCGCTTTCACGACGACCTTGCCGACGCGTTGCTCGAAGGCGCGACAAAGGCCCTCGAGGAAGCGGGCGCGACATACGACGTCGTCACTGTTCCGGGCTCGCTCGAAATCCCGGCGGTGATTTCCTTCGCGCTCGACGGTGCCTCCGAAGGCGGGACGAACTATGACGGCTTCGTCGCCCTCGGCACGGTGGTCCGCGGCGACACCTATCATTTCGATATCGTCGCCAATGAATCCAGCCGTGCCCTGATGGACCTGTCCGTGCAGGATGCGGTCTGCATCGGCAACGGCATCCTGACCACCGAAAACGACGAACAGGCCTGGACACGGGCCAGGCGTTCGGAAGGCGACAAGGGCGGCTTTGCGGCGCGTGCGGCGCTGACCATGATCGCTCTAAAGGAACAGTTGGGAGAGCGAACGTGAGCGAACCCGCTTCGCCCGGCCAGCCTGCGGTTCGCCATGCCAACAAGCGCGGTGCTGCCCGTCTGGCCGCCGTGCAGGCGCTCTACCAGATGGACGTCGCCGGCAGCGGTGTGTTTGAGATCACCGCCGAATACGAGGCGTTCAGGCTCGGCAAGGAAGTCGACGGCGCGCTCTATCGCGAAGCCGATGCGCAATGGTTTCGTGCCATTCTTGCCGGCGTTGTCGAGCACCAGAAGACCATCGATCCAGTCATTCGACAGGCGCTGACCGAGGACTGGCCTCTGTCGAGGCTCGATTCCACGTTGCGCGCCATATTGCGCGCCGGCGTCTACGAGTTGATGCAGCGCGAGGACGTGCCGGTGGCGGTCATCGTCTCCGAATATGTCGACATCGCCAAGGCATTTTACGAGGAAGACGAGCCGAAACTGGTCAATGCGGTGCTTGATCGCGTGTCGCGCCGGGTGCGTGGCGAGGGCCGCGGCAAGGACGCCTCATGACTGCTATCGTCGCCGTTGGGGCGGGCAAGGAAGCGCGTCGCACCGCCTTCATCCTCGCAGCCTCGCAGGCGATCATCGGCTCGGCCGCACCCATCGCCATTTCCATGGGCGGATTGGCCGGGCAGTACCTGCTCGATGCTGACAAGTCGCTGGCAACCGCGCCGATCACCGGTTTCAATGTCGGCGTGGCGCTCGGTTCCCTGCCGGCCGCGGCGATCATCCGCCGGCTCGGCCAGCGCGACGGCTTCATGACCGGCACAGCGGTCACGGCGCTTGGCGGGCTGGTCGCCACGCTGGCGCTGTTTCATCCCAGCTTCTGGCTATTCGCTTTCGGCTTGGCCGTGATCGGCATCGGGGGCGCTTTCGTCCAGCAGTTCCGCTTTGCCGCCGCCGACAATGCGCCGCCTGAATTCAAGGCGCGCGCCATCTCCTTCGTGCTGGCCGGCGGCATCGTCACCGCCATCCTTGGACCGCAGATCGTCATCTTCACCGGCGATCTGTTCTCGCCGGTGAAGTTTGCCGGCTCGTTTGCGTCCATCCTGGTGCTGGCGGCGGTCGGCGCCGCCATTCTCTCTTTGTTGCGCATCCCGGCCAAGGCAACCGACAAGGTGGAAATTTCCGACAGCGACGCCCGGCCGCTCTCGGAAATTGTCACCAGGCCACGCTTCGTCGCGGCGTTGTTTTGCGCCATCGGCAGCTACGCACTGATGAGCTTCGTGATGACCGGCGCGCCGCTGGCCATGGTCGGCTGCGGCCTTTCGACCGACGACGCCACGCTCGGCATTTCCTGGCACGTCATGGCGATGTTCGCGCCGAGCTTCTTCACGGGGTCGCTGATCTATCGCTTCGGCGCTGAGCGGATCGTGGCCATCGGCCTGGTGCTGCTGATTGGCTGCGCCATAGTGGCGCTGTCAGGGTTGGCACTGTGGCAGTTCTGGACGGCGCTGATCCTGCTCGGCCTTGGCTGGAACTTCAGCTTCATCGGTGCCACCGCCATGGTGGCCGACAGCTACCAGTCATCCGAAAAAGGCAAGGTCCAGGGGTTCCACGATTTCGTCCTGTTCGGCTCCGTCGCCTTCGCCTCACTGATGTCGGGGGCGGTCTACAATGCCTGGGGCTGGGAGATGCTGAACTGGATGATTTTCCCGGTCGTCGCGCTGTGCTTCGTGGCACTGGGCGTGTTGAAGATGACGGGCCTGCGCGCGGCCAACTGACGTCACCCTGTCGGGACGTCGCGGCAGCGGATTCACTCACATCCGAACAAAATTATTGCGCCCATCCCCCCTCTTATGAAACCGTGTACCCCGACGGGGCATCGAAGCCATGCTCATATGCGGCAGCCGTATTCCGGTTCACAGCAAGGGATTTGTGAGATGTTTTCAATCAAGATTCTGGCCGGCGCTGTACTAGCGCTCGGAATTGCGTTGGCCTCGGCGAGTGCCCAGGTGGTGGTGTCGTCGAAGATCGACACCGAGGGCGGTGTGCTCGGCAATATCATCCAGCTGGTGCTGAACGCCAATAATATCCAGACCACCGACCGCATCCAACTCGGCGGCACGCCCGTGGTACGCAAGGCGATTACAGCCGGCGAGATAGACATCTATCCGGAATACACCGGCAACGCCGCCTTCTTCTTCGAGAAGGCCGACGATCCGGTGTGGAAAGACGCCGCCAAGGCCTACGAGACTGCCAAGAAGCTCGACTACGACGCCAACAAGATCGTCTGGCTGTCACCGTCACCGGCCAACAACACCTGGGCGATCGCCCTGCGCAAGGAGGTCGCCGATACCAATAAGCTCGTCACCCTTTCCGACTTCGGCAAATATGTCTCGGGCGGCGGCAAGGTGGTGCTGGCGGCCTCCGCCGAGTTCGTCAATTCGGCGGCCGCGCTGCCCGCTTTCCAGAAGACCTATGGCTTCACGCTGAAGCCGGACCAGTTGATCACGCTGTCGGGCGGCGACACGGCGGCCACCATTGCCGCTGCGGCCAACCAGACCAACGGCGCCAACGCCGCCATGGTCTACGGCACCGACGGCGGCATCGCGCCCTCCGGCCTCGTCGTGCTTGGGGACGACAAGGGTGTGCAGCCGGTCTACCAGCCGGCGCCGATCATCCGCGAGGCGGTGCTGAAGGAGCATCCCGAAATCGAGACGCTGCTGAAGCCGGTGTTCGCCAAGCTCGATCTCGTCACGTTGCAGGAGTTGAACGGCCGCGTGCAGGTCGGCGGCGAGCCGGTCAAGGGCGTCGCCGAGGACTTTTTGAAAAAGAACGGCTTCCTGAAGTAAGGCGATTCCGGCGCTCCGCTTTCGAGGTGCGCCGGATCGGCCGATGGGGGAGGGCGTGCGCATCCGGTTCGACAAGCTCGGCGTGGTCATCGCGGCGATATCAGCCTATGCGGCTTTTGCGGCACCATTCGCCACGTTCCGCGCCAATCGCATCGTACCCGGCGAGGCGCGCTCGATCCTCGAATCTTTGCCTGCGACCGTCGGTCCGCTGTTGATGGCGATTGTCGTCGCAGCAGCGCTCATTGCGCTGCTGAAAACGCCGCTTGTTCTGCGCCTCGCCGCCAGTGTGGTTGCGCTTGCGGCGCTGGCGCTGCTGATCGGCATCGCCGGCAGTTTCCTGACACCTGCCGGCAACACCTTCGCCCGTATCTCGCCGGCTTCGGGCTTTTGGCTGCTTATCTTCGCCTTCACGCTTCTGCTCGCCGACGTGCTTACGCGGCTGAACCTGTCGCCGCAGGCACGGATCGGCGTGCTTGTTGTCGCCGCCGCGGCGATCGGGCTGCTGCTCGTCTCGGGAAGCTGGAACAGCCTGTCGATCCTCAAGGAATATTTCAATCGCTCCGATAGTTTTTGGGCGGAAGGCTCCAAGCATGTGACGCTGGCGCTGGGTTCGCTGGCGGCAGCGGTGATTATCGGCCTGCCGCTCGGCATCCTCTGCCATCGCGTCGAGAAATTGCGGGCCGGCGTGCTCAACGTGCTGAACATCATCCAGACCATTCCTTCGATCGCGCTGTTCGGCCTCTTAATCGCACCGCTCGGCTGGGTAGCTTCGCATGTGCCGGGTGCTGCCGCGCTCGGCATCCGCGGCATCGGCACAGCGCCGGCTTTCGTCGCCCTGTTCCTCTATTCACTGCTGCCGGTAGTGGCCAACACCGTGGTCGGCCTTGCCGGTGTGACGCGTGCCGCCAACGACGCAGCGCGCGGCATGGGCATGACCGACCGCCAGCGGCTGTTCGGCGTCGAGTTTCCGCTGGCTTTCCCGGTGATCCTCACCGGCATCCGCATCGTGCTGGTGCAGAATATCGGCCTCGCCACAATTGCCGCGTTGATCGGCGGCGGCGGCTTTGGCGTGTTCGTATTCCAGGGGGTCGGCCAGACGGCGATGGACCTGGTGCTGCTCGGTGCTGTTCCGACGGTGGTGCTGGCCTTCGCCGCTGCCATCATCCTCGATGCAGTGATCGAAATGAGCGCCAGCAAGCGCAGGGTTGAAACGGCATGATCGAGATCGAAGGCATCACCAAGCGCTACGGCGAGACGACAGTCGTCGACGACGTGTCGATAGTAATCGAGCCGCGCAGCATCGCCGTCATCGTCGGCACCTCCGGCTCCGGCAAGACGACGCTGCTTCGCATGATAAACCGGCTGGTCGAGCCGACATCGGGCATGATCAAGCTCGACGGCGTCGACAACCGCTCGGTCCCGGATTATGAGCTGCGTCGCAGCATCGGCTATGCCATCCAGGGCCACGGCCTGTTTCCGCATCGCACGGTGGCGCAGAACATCGCCACTGTGCCGGTATTGCTCGGCTGGGGCGCCAACCGCATCAAGGCCCGCGTCGACGAGCTGATGACGCTATACCAGCTCGACCCGCAAGCCTACGGGCCACGCTATCCGCATGAGCTTTCCGGCGGCCAGCAGCAGCGCGTCGGCGTCGCCCGGGCGCTTGCCGCGGAACCCAACGTGCTGTTGATGGATGAGCCGTTCGGCGCGCTCGACCCGATCATCCGCAACAAGGCGCAGGAGGATCTGCTGGCGATCCAGAAACGCTTCGGCACCACCATCATCCTCGTCACCCATGACATGGAAGAGGCCGTTCACATGGGCGACAAGATCGCGGTGATGGATGGCGGCAAAGTAGTGCAATATGCCGCGCCGGCCGAGATACTGGCGAAACCGGCCAGCGCGTTTGTCGAGACCCTGGTTGGCGCCAGTGAAAGACCGTTCCGGCTGTTGTCGCTTGGCCGGGTGCGCGACGCGGTGGAAAAAGGCACGGCCGAAGGCGAGGCGATCCCCGGTGACGCCAGCCAACGCGACGCGTTGGCCGAACTCCTGTGGTCGGGCCGCCCGGCACTTCCGGTGAAAGATTCTGACGGCAAATCGCTTGGCCGCGTCACTGTGGACGGACTGGTTAAGCGTGCGGCGAGGCCGGCATGAAAGCCTGGCTTCCGTCGCTGCTCAGGCTGGCCTTGGTAGTAGTGCTTATTGCCTTCGTCACCAATCCCGGCTGGTTCGAACCGCTGCTGAAGCCGCTGACAGAGAACAACGCGCCGGTAATCTACAATCAGGGCAGCCTTTTGACGTTGACGCTGCTGCATCTGCGGACCGTGCTGATCGCGACGGTTGCCGCGACGATCGTTGCGGTCGCGCTCGCCATTCTGGTCACCAGGCCAGCCGGCGCCGAATTCCTGCCGCTGTCGCGCAGCCTGGTCAATATCGGCCAAACGTTTCCGCCGGTGGCGGTGCTGGCGCTTGCCGTGCCGGCCGTCGGCTTCGGCGAAAAGCCGACGCTGATTGCGCTGTTTCTCTACGGACTGCTGCCGATCTTTGAGAATGCGCTGACCGGCCTGACGACGCTGCCGGCCAACGTAGTCGAGGCGGCGCGTGGCGCCGGCATGACCGGCTGGCAAAGACTGGTCAAGGTCGAGCTGCCGCTCAGCGCGCCGATCATTCTCGGTGGTATCCGGCTGTCGGTGGTGATCAGCCTCGCCACCGCGACCATCGGCTCGACGGTAGCGGCGAGGACACTGGGCGAGGTGATCATCGCAGGCCTGCTGTCGAACAACCTCGCCTTCATCCTGCAGGGTGGCCTGATCGTCGCCGCCCTTGCCGTGCTGATCTATGACGGGCTGTCGGCGGTCGAGCGCTATACCGCCCGGCGCATGGGACGCGAGCCCGAGTAGCGTCTCGGGGCGAAGTTCGCTCTTTTTTCAGTGGCCGGTCGACCGCGTCGGATGATCGAGCGTCAGTTCCAGCGTTGTGCCCGTCTCGCCGGTGATCCAGCGGCGGCAGATGATGGCGAAATCGTGCTGTGTGTCGGCTCTAACCACAGAGACCAAGTCGCCCACCGCGCAATCACTGTCGAGATCGAGGGCTTCGACAGTCTCGGCAATGTCTTGCTTGCCGGCATAATGTCTCGCAACGGCTGTGAGCACGATGATCACTGGCCCACCCGTTGCGCGATCTTCGGGACTCGGCGATTGATGAGTGCGATGCCCCGATCTTTCAGCAGGAGTTCTTGCCATGACCGCGCGTTTCTCCAAGATCGTCATGTGTTTGTGTCTGGCGGCTTTCGCCTTCCTCGTCGCCTTCGGCAACATCACCGATTACGGCTCAAACTTCGCCTTTGTCCAGCATGTGCTGAGCATGGACACGACCTTTCCCGGCAATGCACTGATGTACCGCTCGATCACCAACCCGTCGCTGTGGACGGCTGGCTACTGGCTGATCATCATTGGCGAGGCGCTGACCTGCCTGCTTTACCTAATCGCCGCCTGGCAACTCTGGCAGGCGCGCAACGCCAGCGGACAGGCTTTCAACGATGCCAAGAAGTTCGCCATCATTGCCGCCACAATGGGCTTCTTCGTTTGGTATTTCGGCTTCATGGTCGTTGGCGGCGAGTGGTTCGCCATGTGGCAGTCTTCGACTTGGAATGGTCAGGAGGCGGCGTTCAAATTCTACATCACCATGCTGCTGGTGCTGGTCTTCGTCGTCCAGCCGGACGGCGACCCGCGTAAAGCCTGACCACTGTTCGCCGATTTCAACCGATCTAACCGGATGGCAGTGTCGACAGGCGCTGCCGTCCAGCCTTTTGGGCGAAACCCGGGATCTTTTGGGCGAAAGCCGGACAGGAACGGAACAATATCTTGACGTTCCGAGCCCTGTTTCGCATAAGCCGCTGCGAAGGGACGGATTCCGGTTGCGGAAAATTCGTCCCCTGTCTCAACGGCCCGGGGAGGGGTTCTTTTGGGCCACCAATCGAGGAAAATTCGGCAATGACCATAATTTCAGCTGTCATCGCCTGCGGTCTGCTTTCAGTCCTTTACGCCATCTGGGCGACACGTTCGGTCCTCGCGGCCGATCAGGGCAATGCACGCATGCAGGAAATTTCCGCGGCCATCCGCGAAGGCGCTCAGGCTTATCTGGCGCGCCAGTACACCACCATCGCCATCGTCGGCGTCGTGGTCCTGCTGCTTGCCTGGTGGCTGCTTTCGATCACCGCGGCCATCGGCTTCCTGATCGGCGCCGTTCTATCGGGTGCCGCTGGCTTCATCGGCATGCACGTCTCGGTGCGCGCCAATGTGCGCACCGCGCAGGCGGCTTCCAACAGCCTCGCTGCCGGTCTCGAGATCGCCTTCAAGTCGGGCGCCATCACTGGCATGCTGGTTGCTGGCCTGGCCCTGCTCGGCGTCTCGATCTACTACCTGATCCTGACCCAGTTCATGGGTCTGCAGCCAAACGATCGCGTCGTCATCGACTCGCTTGTTTCGCTCGGCTTCGGCGCCTCGCTGATCTCGATCTTCGCCCGTCTCGGCGGCGGCATCTTCACAAAAGGCGCCGACGTCGGCGGCGATCTTGTCGGCAAGGTTGAAGCCGGCATTCCCGAGGACGATCCACGCAATCCGGCCACCATTGCCGACAACGTCGGCGACAATGTCGGCGATTGCGCCGGCATGGCCGCCGACCTGTTCGAGACCTATGCGGTGACCGTGGTCGCCACCATGGTCCTCGCCGCCATCTTCTTCGGTGGCACCGACGTTCTCGGCGCGGCCATGCTCTATCCGCTGGCCATCTGCGGCGCCTGCATTCTCACCTCGATCGTCGGCACTTTCTTCGTCAAGCTCGGTTCCAGCGGCTCAATCATGGGTGCGCTCTATAAGGGCCTGATCGTCACCGGCCTGCTGTCAATTGTCGGCCTTGCCGTGGCCACCTCGGCATGCATCGGCTGGGGTGAGATCGGCACCGTCGCCGGCATGACCATCACCGGCACGAACCTGTTCATCTGCGGCCTTGTCGGCCTTGCGGTGACCGGACTCATCGTGGTGATCACCGAATATTATACCGGCACCAACAAGCGTCCGGTGAACTCCATCGCCCAGGCCTCGGTCACCGGTCACGGCACCAATGTCATCCAGGGCCTCGCGGTCTCGCTGGAAGCGACGGCGTTGCCGGCGATCGTCATCGTCGGCGGCATCATCTCGACATACCAGCTCGCCGGCCTCTACGGCACGGCGATCGCGGTGACGACGATGCTTGGCCTCGCCGGCATGATCGTCGCGCTCGATGCCTTCGGCCCGGTCACCGACAATGCCGGCGGCATTGCCGAAATGGCCGGCCTACCCAAGGAAGTGCGCCAGTCAACCGACGCGCTCGACGCTGTCGGCAACACCACCAAGGCGGTAACCAAGGGCTACGCCATCGGTTCGGCTGGCCTCGGCGCGCTGGTGCTGTTCGCGGCCTACTCTAACGACCTGAAGTTCTTTGCCGCCAATGGCGACAAATACCCCTACTTCCAGGGTATGGGCGACGTCTCCTTCGATCTCTCCAATCCTTACGTCGTCGCCGGCCTGATCTTCGGTGGCCTGATCCCGTATCTGTTCGGCGGCATCGCCATGACCGCCGTCGGCCGCGCCGCGGGTGCTATCGTCCAGGAGGTGCGCAAGCAGTTCCGGGAGGATCCGGGCATCATGGCCGGCACCTCGAAGCCGAACTATGCGCGCGCCGTCGACCTTCTGACCAAGGCAGCGATCCGGGAGATGATCGTTCCGTCATTGCTGCCGGTGCTGGCGCCGCTGGTGGTCTATTTCGGCGTCCTCCTGATCTCCGGTTCGAAGGCATCCGCCTTTGCCGCGCTTGGCGCCTCGCTGCTCGGCGTCATCGTCAACGGCCTGTTCGTCGCCATCTCGATGACCTCCGGCGGCGGCGCCTGGGACAACGCCAAGAAGTCGTTCGAAGATGGTTTCGTCGACAAGGACGGCCTCAAGCACCTCAAGGGCTCCGAAGCGCACAAGGCTTCGGTGACCGGCGACACGGTCGGCGATCCCTACAAGGATACTGCCGGCCCAGCGGTCAACCCGGCGATCAAGATCACCAACATCGTCGCGCTGCTGTTGCTGGCCGTTCTCGCGCACGGCTAAGCTCGGTCGCTATGGCCTTAAGACAAAAACCCGCGGGATCGCTCCCGCGGGTTTTTCATTGCCTGAGATATGCCGCTTACAGGGAAGCGAAAGGAACGGAAGGAAGCCGACACCCTCGGGTGGATCAGGAGCCGCCGAGCGTGCTGCCGCCGCTGGCGCCGGGAACACCAGGCGCCAGCTTGCTGGCGCCACTGATGATCTGGCTGAGGAAGTTCTGGTCCTTGCCGCCGGTCGGCGTGGTGCGCGAGATGAAGTCGAACACCTTGCCGTCCTTCAAGCCGTAATTGGCGATCTGGGTGACGCGCCCGTCATCGCCAAAATAGACCGCCAGCACATGCTGGTCGACCAGCCGCGGCTTGTCGAAGGCGACATAGCGCTTGCGCGTCTGAGAAATGTAATAAAAGGCCTCGTTATCGAAGGTCGCCTTCGTCGAGGGAGTGCCGAGCGCCAGCAGCACCTGTTCGCGGCTTGAGCCGACCGGCACCAGGTCGATCGCCTGCTGGTCGATGACGTAGCCTTGCGTCAGCGTCTCGCTCGGATTGAGATCGCCGATCATCTTAGACGAATTGCAGGCGGAAAGCGCCGCAGCGATCACCAGCAGCGAAACCGCACCGCCGGGCCTGGGCAGGAAAGTCGACTTGAATTTCAGCGCGCGCAACTACAACTCCATAAGCTGGCCGCAACTTGCGCTGGGCCGCAAAACCGGTAAACCAGCTTGCTTGCCGATGCAACAAGGCCACTTCAACAAACGGTCCCGGGAGACCACCCTCAAATGTTCCAGCGCCTCTTTGGCCGCGAACGACATGCCAACCGCGCCATCACCGAGGCGCTTTACGCACAAATCGTGGCGGCGGCGCGGCAAACGGTGTTTTATTCCGCCTGGAACGTACCGGACACGCCGCTCGGCCGCTTCGAGATGCTGTCGTTGCACATGTTCCTGTTTCAGCACCGGTTGCGCGGCGAGGGCGGTGCTGCGGCAGAGGTTGCGCAGGTGCTGATCGACGAGTTCTTCATGGATGTCGAACATTCGTTGCGTGAATTGGGCATTGGCGACGTCGGCGTGCCGAAGCGAATGCGGAAACTGGCGAAAATGTTCTATGGCCGTACCGCCGCCTATGATGATGCGCTGCAAAGAAATGACCATGATGCACTCGCCGTCGCCCTTGCCCGCAATGTCAGGCCGGATGCCGGCGCCTGGCCGCAAGCGTCGCAACTGGCACTCTATGCCGCCGATGCATCAAGGCAACTCGCGGAACAGCCGACCGAATCGATCGTTTCCGGAACGGTGTCATTTCCCGTGGCCAACGCTTGAGCGACGGCAGGCCGATGAAGGTGGCGAAGTGGAGGCGAAGATGAAACACTCTGATACCCACAGCCCAGTGTCATTCCTGGCAAATGTCGCCCGGCTGCCGCAAAAGGGGCTGCCGGTGGTGATCGATGCCGACGCTGGGCAGCGCGCCCTGCTGGCCGTCGAGCACGAGCTGCTTTCGGTCGAGAATTATCGCGCCGAACTCCTGGTCGAGCCCTGGAAACGCAACGGGGTGAAAGTCAGCGGCCATGTCGAGGCCGATATAACGCAGGCCTGCATCGTCACCCTCGACCCGGTCGAGGCGCATATCGACGAGCCGGTCGAAGCGCTGTTCCTGCCGGAGCAATCCAAGCTCGGGCGGCAAGGTTTCGACGGCGGCGGTGAGATCCTGCTCGACGCCGAAGGCCCCGACAGCCCGGAAACCTTTTCCGGCGATGCGATCGACGTCGGGGCGCTTGCCGAGCAGTTCTTTGGCTTGGCGATCGATCCATATCCGCGCAAGCCGGGTGTATCGCTGGAGGCCGCCGGCGATGCCGAGCCTGTGGAGAATGAATTCCAGCAAAAGCTCAGATCACTGTTGGGAAAATCCTGATGGCTGACCCAATTTGAGAAAAGTTGGTTGTGCGGCAGCCCAAAACCGTTATTTTCGCCGAACCTTCGCGAGCCCGCACCTTGGCAAGCCCGCTGGCCAATCAACCGTGAGATGAACACCGCGTGATCAGGATTTCCATCGATGCCATGGGCGGCGATCACGGGCCAAGCGTGGTCATCCCGGCGCTCATGACTGTCGCCACCCGCCGTCCGGATATACGCTTCGTCATTTATGGGCGCGAAGAAGTGGTACGGCCCGAACTCGCCAAATTCCCCAAGCTGGCGGAAGTGAGTGAGTTCGTGCACTGCGAGATCGCAGTGCGGATGGACGACAAGCCGAGCCAGGCGCTGCGCCATGGCCGCTGGAAGTCATCGATGTGGAAGGCCGTCGAGGCGGTCAAGGCAGGCACTGCCGACGCCTGTATCTCGGCCGGCAATACCGGCGCGCTGATGGCAATGTCCAGATTCTGCCTTCGCACCATGGCGACCATCGATCGCCCGGCAATCGCGGCGCTCTGGCCGACATTGCGCGGCGAGAGCGTGGTGCTGGACGTCGGCGCCACCATTGGCGCGGATGCGCATCAACTGGTTGACTTTGCCATTCTGGGCACCGGCATGGCGCGCTCTGTTTTCGGCATCGAACGGCCGAGCGTCGGCCTGCTCAATGTCGGCGTCGAGGAGATCAAGGGCCAGGAAGAGGTCAAGGAGGCGGGTCGTATGTTGCGCGAGGCCAACATGGCCTCGATGAACTACCATGGCTTTGTCGAGGGTGACGACATCGGCAAGGGCAGTGTCGACGTCGTCGTTACCGAGGGATTTGCCGGCAACATCGCGCTGAAGACGGCGGAAGGCACCGTTAGGCAGATCGCCGGCTATCTGCGCGCGGCGATGAACCGGACGCTGATGGCCAGGATCGGCTATATCTTCGCCAAGACCGCCTTCGATCGCCTGCGCGAGAAGATGGATGTCGGCCGCTCCAATGGCGGCGTCTTCCTCGGATTGAACGGCATCGTGGTGAAGAGCCATGGCGGGGCTGATTCGGATGGCTTCGCGGCGGCGATCGAGCTTGGCTACGACATGGTGCGCAACAATCTGCTTGACCGCATCGAAGCCGATCTCGACCTGTTCCATGCCCGCAATCCGAATGCCCAGACAATCCGGAAATCCGACGTCGTCATCGACGCAAAGGAATAGGAAAGAGCATTGATCAGATCCGTCGTGCGCGGCACGGGCGCCGCGCTGCCCCGCCGCATTATGAAGAATGCCGATTTCGAAGGCATGGTCGAGACGTCGGACGAGTGGATCGTCCAGCGCACCGGCATTCGCCAGCGCCACATTGCGGCCGACGACGAGACGACGGCCTCGCTGGGCGAGGCGGCAGCGCGCGCGGCCCTCGACAGCGCCGGCCTGACGGCTGACGATATCGACCTGATCGTGCTGGCGACCTCGACGCCCAACAACACCTTTCCCGCGACCGCGGTCGAGATCCAGAACCGGCTCGGCATGCACCACGGTTTTGCCTTCGACCTGCAGGCGGTCTGCTCCGGCTTCGTCTATGCAGTGACGACCGCCGACCTCTATATCCGCGGCGGCTTGGCCAGACGGGTACTGGTGATCGGCTCGGAAACATTTTCGCGTATTCTCGACTGGAACGACCGCTCGACCTGCGTTTTGTTCGGCGACGGCGCCGGCGCGATGGTGCTGGAAGCAGGCACGGGGGCAGGCGGCATCGCCGACCGAGGCGTTCTGGCGGCCAGCCTGCGCTCCGACGGCATCCACAAGGACAAGCTTTTTGTCGACGGTGGGCCGTCGACCACCGGAACGGTCGGGCACCTCAGGATGGAAGGCCGCGAAGTGTTCAAGCATGCGGTCGGCATGATCACCGACGTCATCGAGGCGACGTTCGCACAGGCCGGCATCGGCGCCGCCGATCTCGACTGGTTCGTGCCGCATCAAGCCAATAAACGAATTATTGACGCTTCGGCCAAAAAGCTCGGGATAGAGGAGCGGAAGGTGGTGGTGACCGTCGATTTGCACGGTAATACCTCGGCAGCTTCCGTGCCGCTGGCACTGTCCGCAGCCGTCGCCGACGGTCGCATCAAAAAGGGTGACCTGGTACTGCTCGAGGCGATGGGCGGCGGCTTCACCTGGGGTGCCGTCCTGCTCCGCTGGTAAGTGCCGAACTATCGGGTTCGGGTCCTTGACCTTGACGGATCAATTACTTAGGTTCTGCCGTTGCTTGTATCGATTTATGTTTTTGAGCTGATGGGACGGGTCGTATGGGGGGAAAGACACTTACGCGCGCCGACCTCGCCGAAGCCGTTTACCGCAAGGTTGGGCTGTCACGTACTGAATCGGCCGAGCTTGTCGAGGCGGTGCTGAATGAGATCTGCGAGGCGATCGTTCGCGGCGAGACGGTGAAGCTGTCGTCCTTCGCGACCTTCCACGTCCGCTCCAAGAACGAGCGCATCGGGCGCAATCCCAAGACCGGTGAGGAAGTGCCGATCCTGCCGCGCCGGGTGATGACCTTCAAGTCGTCGAACGTACTGAAGAACCGTATCCTGCGCTCCCATCAAAACAGCAAAGCCAAGGGCAGCAAGTAGCCGTCCAATCCCCCTTTGCCAAGAATCATGCTCCAGGCTTCGGTTGAAAAATGAACCCTGCTTTTGCGCCGGGCTTGAATATTGTTTCATAAACCGCTGAAATAAGATGCGATTCGGTAGGCCGGATCGGTATTTGGGTGTGATCCGTTCCGCCGGGACGGAAAGCTGCTCTCTTTGTTAAGCGTGATGTCGCCCGAACCCGGTTCCCGCCTTTCGCGATCATGCTCTAGCGTGAGGATTCGTCCATGGACAAGAGCCCTGATGCTTTCCGCACCATCAGCGAGGTCGCGGAGGATCTGGATTTGCCGCAGCACGTGCTGCGTTTCTGGGAGACGCGTTTCAACCAGATCAAGCCGATGAAGCGCGGCGGCGGTCGCCGCTACTACCGTCCGCAGGACGTCGAACTGATCAAGGGTATTCGTCATATGCTCTACGACCAGGGCTATACGATCAAGGGCGTGCAGAAGCTGTTGCGCGAGAACGGCAACCAGTTTCTGATCGCCGTCGGCAGTGGCGACATGGCGGCGGTCGAGGCGATCTCGCAGCGCCGACAGGCCGACACGGTACCGCTGACGCAAGCGGCGCAGCCGCGCGGCCCGGACGACGAAATGCTGGTTGGCCAGCCGAGGGTGAAACCCAGCCGTCGTTTTTTCGGCATAGGCAAGACCGACGAGGAAGGTCCGGTTCCGCCGGACACGTCAAAACTTTCCCGTGACAATCGCGCGTTGCTGCAGGAGGCGCTGTTCGACCTCCTGGAATGCAAGCGCCTGCTCGATCAGGTTCGCTAGAGCCCGCCGGGTTGACCGGAACGGTCTTCAGGGTCACGCGTTAGGCTTCCTTCTGCAGATGAAGGAAGCACGTCATGGCATCGCTTTCGAGCATCTCCGACACCGATCTCAACAAGCAGGTCGCGGCCTTGGCCAGGGAACTGGCCACCTTGAAGAAAGCCGTGTTGAAGCAGGGCGGCGCCTTTTACGAAGACGGGCGCGATACCGCGTCGGATTACTATTCGGATATCACTGAGCGGCTCGGCAACGCCTTGCCGGCAATCAGAAGGCAAGGCCGGGCGATCGAGAAGACCGCCCGAGATCACCCGGCGACGGCGGCCGCTGTCGGGCTGGTTCTGGTCGGGCTTGTCGCCAGTCTGTTCCTCGGCGGCCGGCAGCAAAACGCGCCGCGAGCGCGTTCAAGGTCGGCACGTTAAGAAAAGCAAATGGCGGTGGTCAGCGGACCGCCGCCATTTTTCGCCGACACGGCAAACCCGGCAAGCGCGCCGCCCTTGATCCAGGACCAGAACGCCTGACTGCGGGTTGTTCGCCCGAGGGTGTTTTCAGTACTTCTTCGCGACAACCTTCTTGTGATGGTGGCGGTAGTGGTGGACGCGGTGATGGTAGTGATGGCGGTGATGCTTCTTGACGGTGGTGTGCATCGTCGTCGCATTCGCGCTGCTTGCGCCGATGATCGGCATCGAGAGGGCAAGTGCGATTGCAAGTCCAAGGGCGGAGAGAAGAGGCTTCTTCATGACATCGTTTCCTTTTTGCGCAGGCGGAATTTGAGCGTCACTGATTCAGGTCGGTGACTCGAGCGCTGCGGTTGGGACTATCGCCTTGGAGTTTTTCGGCAGTTTCTCCGGCCTGTAGAATTTTGTTTCCGAACTGTGTCTGCTGAGGATCCGGCCAGATGTCAGCTCGCCGGCATCCGCCATCCATTCCGGCGTCGGTTCACGATGCCGTGACGCTATCTTTGATGCTTGGCAAATCACCGGCGAGCGGGCATTCTCCCGATCGTCTCAGGCAACAACATGATTTGATCTAACTCTTTCATCCCACGGAGTTGCCAATGCCCCAAATAGCAAAACGCGAACCTTATTCCGAACTGGCGGCGAGCGCGGTTACGCCTGAACGCAGTGCCGTCCGAACCGCCCGGGAAGCCCGTGGATACAGCATCGAAGAGCTGTCCCTGGCGTGCGGGCTGGCAGCCTATGAGATTGCCGACGTTGAAAGCGGCAAGGATGCCGATCCCTCGAAACGTCGGCGTATTGCCTCCGCGCTTCAACTTCCGGAAAGCGCTCTGTTTGACGAAGCCGTGTTGCCTGCCAAAAGGCGATCCGTGTCGTAGCGACGTGTCATGCTTTTATTCCACGAGCTCGCCATGGGTCGCCCTGGCGGGCTTCGTTTTTTCGGCCACGTAGTGGACTTGCCGGCCGCCACGGCGACGCCAGACGGAAATTGCTGGAGATGAGCCTCGAATCCGTTCGCGCCTTCTTCGCCGCACACGCGCCCGACATTGACGTCATCGTCACGGAGGCAAGCTCGGCGACGGTGGCTCTGGCCGCCGAAGCGCATGGCGTAGCGCCGGCGCAGATTGCCAAGACGATCTGCTTGCGCGCCGGCGACCAGACGATGCTGATCGTGGCCAGCGGGATCTCCAGGCTGGACAATCGCAAATTCAAGGACCGGTTTGGTGGCAAGGCGCGAATGCTGGACGCCGACCAGGTGCTCGCCGCGACCAACCATCCCGTCGGTGGGGTGTGCCCGTTCGGCCTACCGGCGCCGCTCCCGGTCTACTGCGACATCTCGCTGCGCGCCTTTGACGAGGTCGTCCCGGCGGCAGGCGCGACGAATGCCGCCGTGCGGCTCAGCCCGCAACGCCTGGCCGAACTCGTCGACGCCGAGTGGGTGGATGTGTGCCAGTAGCGATTTATCCGGGTCGTGGAATCCGCTGAGCGTTACCGCTACTCGGTCTTCTGTGGCTCTTCTTTCTTGATCGTCTGAGCGTCCGTGACAGTCGACATATCGGCCTTCTCGACGCTTGCTGTCTTCGTCTGCGTGTCGACCGATGCCTGAACCTTGGAATGCGCGGGGCAATCCGCAGAGGCAGCTGATATGGACATGGTCAGTGCCGCGGCTATTGCGAGGAATGTCTTCATGATCATTCTCCTCTTTCGTTCGATGGGTAAAGTTAGCCCGTCTGGCACCGACCGCAAAATCACATTTGTTCACACGCGCTCCTGCGCACACGGAAGCCGACGCTGGGCCAGTGATTCAAATGGCTGCGCGGATAGCCGCTTGCCGTATCAAGGCCCACTGGCTCCGGCCGGAGGATTTTTGGCGTTAAAGATCTCGCCGCTCAGAGCCAGTCTCAAATCTTCGGCGCTGAGCTGACCACTTTCAAATAAATCCATCACTCTGCGGCCGAGCACTTCTCTGCCTGGATCTCCATCAGCGAGGCCTAGTTCACGGCATCGGGCATCAAGTGCCTTGGTCAACATGGTCAGCTCGGCAGGACAGGCAACTCCTTGAAGCGACATTGCATCTCTCCCGAAAAGGGCGAAAGCGCGTGGCATCTTCGTAGCGTCCGCTCGCCCTTACAACTGCGGACGACGGCAATTCAACTAGAGCCAACCTTTTTCGAACTCAACATTCAAACGTACCAAAACGCCGCGCGCTCCAATGCGAGGATCCTGCTACAATACGGTATGGCCGTCCGAATAGCGGTTGTCCTCGCGCTTCTTTTCGCCTTCGCCTACGGTTTCGCAAAACTCGCGGAACATTATCGCAGCGTTGGCGACAGGCCCTCTCCGTGTGAAGAATTGCCCTATCCTGATTGTCCTGACCAAAAAGCTCCTCCCCGGGAAGAAACTGAGCCTTGAGCGCGCGCCTGTTCAGGCCAGGCCAGCCGTCGGGATTGAATTAGTTCTTTCCAACCGACGGTTGGTGGACGCATTGCAGCTGATGCGCCTAGGGTTCAGTACGATCCGCGCGCACCGGGCATGCCCAACCCCCGAGTCACCCCTGCCTGATGCAAGGCGCCTGATCGAGTCCCGCCGTTCTGGCATGTGCGGCGGGACCTTTTCTCACGATAAAGGTTGGCGTACGCAGCAAAGCTTACCTAGCCATTACCGCGCGGTTTCTCGGTGGGCTTCTGGCTAGACGCCAGCCTCCGTGCCTCGCGCACGAGTGATGCGTGATCGGTTCCCTCGATGAGATCACGCCTGCGTATGTTGCGCTGCTGCAGTGCGGCTATCGTCTGTACAGCCAGTTTTGGGGGAAAACTGGCTAAGCCTTTGGATTTTGATGGTCGGAGTGGCCGGATTCGAACCGACGACCCCTTGACCCCCAGTCAAGTGCGCTACCGGGCTGCGCTACACTCCGGACCGGTCGCGATGTATCGTGATAGACCGGGTCCGGTCAACCGAATTCGGTTGCTGTCTTGCCTGAAGCAACCGCGACGGGGATTGCCGGTCGCTGCGTCGCCCGCAGCTGCCACTGGTGGCGGTATTCGAGCGCGATGGCACCCCAGATCAAGCCGAGCAGCAGGTAGACGTGGCGCCAGTGGTCGATGTCGATGAAGGTGCCGAGCCCGATATTGCCGATGAAGGCGACGTAGGCGCATAGAAGATAAGGCTGCCACGGCCGGTCGCGCAGCAGAATGCGGAAGCCGGCGGCGATCGTCCAGCACGTCAGCGTCAGGAACGACACGAAGCCGAGCCAGCCGTAATCCATCAGCATCTTCAGCCAGATGTCGTGCGTGTCCTCGCCGAAGATCTTGCCGAAGACGAGCGGGCCGATGCCGAAAGGATGCTCCAGTGCCATCTGAAAGCCGATCGTATAGCGGGCGAAGCGGCCGAGCCGGGCGGTGTCGTAGCTTTGTTCGAGCTGTGCGCGGTTCGAGAACATTTCGGCGACTCCTGGCAGTTGCAGGATGACGATCGTTGCGATGACCAGCAGTCCGACGGCGGCGATGGTCATGACGACGACGCGCAGCCTGAACTTGCCGCTGGCGCTCTGCAGGAACAAGGCACCGGTCAAAAGGATCGCCGAAACGGCGAACATGCCCCAGGCGCCGCGCGAAAAGGAAAAGAAGATGCCGGCGGTGATGATCAGCAGCGGCATAGCCAATAGAGGCATGCGCGCGACCGAGCCGGTAAGCAGCAGATAGAGCAGGTAGATGCCCGGCAGCACCAGGAACGGACCGAACACGTTCGGGTCCTGGAAGGCGCCGGCGGCACGGTCGTATTTGGTGAAGATCTCGGCTCCTGGAAAGGCATCGAAATAGCCGGCTATGCCGACCAGCGAAGTCAGCACCGCCGACACCACATAGGCGACGAAGATCACCCGGTAGAGACTGGGCCGGACGGCCGTTACCGAAGCGAAAAAAACCGCGGTTAAGGCCAGGAACAGCGAGACGGCGAGATAGAGCGGCGTGCCGGCGAGGTCCGACATCTGCGTCATCGAGATCATGCCGCCGATGTTCATGATCACCAGCAGCACCAGCAGCGGCACCGCCGCGCGTTGTATGCGCAGGCCGAACAAGGGCCACACCACGATCAGCCCGACCATATAGAGGTCGTATGGCGCCGGTTCATCGATGACGAAGCCCGACAGGAAAACACCGAGGAAAACCGCCCCCGAAGCAATCAATGCAATCAGCTTGGCGTTGACCGCCGTCGCGGGCAATTCATAGGCCGTCGCGCTCAATACGCGTTTTCCGTATTGAGCAGGCGGATCGGCGTCAGGAACAGGATTCTGAGGTCGAACAAGAGCGACCAGTTCTCGATGTAATAGAGGTCGTATTCCGTCCGCATGCGAATCTTCTCGTTGGTGTCCATCTCGCCGCGCCAGCCATTGATCTGCGCCCAGCCGGTCACACCGGGTTTGACCTTGTGGCGAGCGAAATAGCCGTCGACCACTTCATTGTAGAGGAGGTTGTGCGACTGCGCGGCAATGGCGTGCGGGCGCGGCCCGACCAGCGACAGCGAACCGAACAGCGAATTGAAGAACTGCGGCAGTTCGTCGACCGAGGTCTTGCGGATGAAGCGGCCGACGCGGGTGACGCGCGGATCGTTCTTGGTCACGGTCTGTTTGGCCGTCGGGTCCGCCTTGTCGGTATACATCGAACGGAACTTGTAGACGTCGATGATCTCGTTGTTGAAGCCGTGCCGCTTCTGATGGAACAGCACCGGCCCCTTGCTGTCGAGTTTGATCGCGATTGCGGTCGCCAGCATCACCGGCGAGAACACGATGATGCCGATGATCGAAAAGACAATGTCGAAGGCGCGCTTGGCGACCGAATCCCAGTCGTTGATCGGCTTGTCGAAAATATCGAGCATCGGCACCGAGCCGATGTAGGAATAGGCGCGCGGCCTGAACTGCAGCGCGTTCGAATGCGCCGATAGCCGGATGTCGACCGGCAGCACCCACAGCTTCTTCAATAACTGCAGCACGCGCGATTCGGCGGTCAGCGGCAGCGATACGATCAGCATGTCGATGCGCGCGATGCGGGCAAATTCGATGAGTTCGGAAATTGTACCGAGCTTGGGATAACCGGCGACAACGGGCGGCGACCGCTTGTCGCCGCGGTCGTCGAAGATGCCGCAGATGCGGATGTCGTTGTAGGGCTGCCTTTCGACCGAGCGGATCAATACCTCCGCCGCCTTGCCGCCGCCGACGATGACGGCGCGGCGCTCCATCCGCCCGTCGCGCGCCCAGCGCCGGATCAGCTTCGACATCACCAGTCGGAGACCCAGGATCAGCACGAAACCGACGACGAACCATGTGCCGAAGAGCAGGCGCGAATAGTCTTCGGACATTTTCATGGTGAAGGCGGTGAGCGCCATCAAGGCGAATGTTCCGGCCCAGACCAGCAAGAGACGGCCGAAATTGGCGATCGGCCGCATCAGCGCGACGATCTGGTAGCGGTCGGTGACGTCGAACAGAACGACCGCGAGGAACGAGGTGGCGGCGATCGTCAGTGAGTATTGCCAGGCAAGATAGTTGAAAAAGCCGACATAATAGAAATAGACGGCAAGACCTGAGACCAACAGCAGCGCGAATTCCACCATGCGCAGGACGCCGCTCACCATGATCGGCGACATCGTATCGCGCCGGTATTGCGAGGCGACCTGGCGGGCAACATCGTTCATGCCGCCGGCCGTATTGTTCTCGGCAGGGGCGTCGAATTTGCGCACCGCGTCTAGCGAAAAACGGCGCGCTGGGTCGATTTCGTTCATGGGGCGTCCGCAGGTTTCCCTCAGGTGAATAGCAAAAGAGAGCTAAGAAACCCTTGAAACAACGGATGGCTTTGGAGACGCTTTCACCAGGAGCAGCCCGGTGGAAACCCGTTGCTCTATTTTTTGAGCGCGGCGAAATAGGCCTTTTCGATTTCGGCGGCCATTACATCGGCGCCGAAGCGTGCCTTGAGGTCGGCGAGGCCGGGCATCAGGCCTTTGTAGGTGTCGAGATCGGCCAATGCGGCGCTTATCTTGTCGCCAAGTTCGCGCGGGTCGGGCCGGATCAGGACAGGTGAGCCGGTGTCGAAGATTTCCGGTATGCCGCCGACCGCCGTCGCGATGATCGGCTTGCCGGCGGCGAGCGCTTCCAGAACTATATAGGGCATGGCTTCCGCGCGCGAGGGAACGACGACCAGTTCGGCCAGCGTGAAGGCGAGCCTGGCCGGCATCGGCGTCAGGAAGCTGACCTCGAGGCCGAGCTGATTCACCTGGGCGCGATAGCGCGCCAGGTCGTCGCCGTCGCCGACCATCAGCGCTTTCAAAGGGCGGCCGAGCCGTGTCGCGGCTAGCCCCAGCGCATCGATGAAGATGTCCGGGCCTTTGAGGTCTCGCATCATGCCGATATAGAGGAGGTCAACCGCATTGTGCTCGGTCCGCACCGGCTCGAACTCGGCGGCGCGCAGGCCGTTGTGGACGAGAGCGTTCGGAATGGGCGGCTCGCCGACCTTCCTGCGATAGGTCCGCCGCTCATAATCGGAAACAAACAGCAGGCAATCGGTGAAGCGAGCCATGAAGCGCTCGAGCGCGAAGAACAACTTCCCCATGGCGGTGGTCTCGTCATAGTGAAGCGAGCCGCCATGCGGCGAATAAAGGCGGGCTACGCGCGACCTGGATACCCGCAACAATGAGCCGAACAGACGGGCATAGGCGCCACCTTTGGCGCCATGCCCGTGCAGCACGTCCGGCCGCAATTCTTTTATGATCCTGTAGGTGCGCCGGGCCGAGGCGAGATCGCCTGGCCCGACATGCCGCTGCATCGGGGTGCGGTGAATGCCGAGTGCCAGGCTGCCTTTCATCTGTTCGAACAGCCGTTCCTCGAAATCGCCGCCCGTCGTCGAATCGCAGACGATGCCGACGGCATGGCCGGCGGCGACCTGAGCCTCGGTCAGGTCGCGCACATGCCGGAAGATGCCTCCGACCGGTGAGCGAAAGCAGTGGACGATCCTGAGTGTGTCCGCCACTTTGTCAGCACATCAAAACAGGCGTTCGCGAACATAGACTGTATCGCCGGGCAGCAGCGGGTCGGAGGTCACCACGCGTCCGGTTATCACCTTGCCGTTGATGTCGCGGGTAATGTCGACGCTTTCCTGGTTGGCGCGTGGCGTGAACCCGCCGGCGATGGCGACGGCTTTCTGCACGGTCAGGCCTGGAACGTAGGAATACTGCCCCGCCGCACCTACTTCACCCATGACGAAGATCGGCCGGTAGCGATCGATTTCGACCGAAACATCGGGATCCCGCAAATAACCCTGGCGCAGTTTCTCGGCGATCTCCCTTTCAAGCTGTTGGGCGGTGTGGCCGCGCGCCGGCACGTTGCCGACGAGCGGCAGCGAGAGATAGCCGGACTGGTCGACGCTGTAGGTATTGGTCAGTCCTTCCTGCTCGAACACGGTTACGCGGACGCGGTCGCCGGCGCCGAGGCGATAGGGCTGGTCGAGAACTTCATGGAACGCGGCCGGCGTCGGCCGGTAGCTGGAGCAGCCCGAAAGCATCGATACGGCAAGCAGCGCGCGGAAAAGGGGAGCAGTGCTTTTCATGAGCGGACACGTACCTTTGAATAGCCGGCGACTCTGCGGCAAACCTTAACGATCGAGCTCGGTTATCATCCTGTTAGGGTTAATGGCCGGTAAAGGCGCGCGGCCGATGCGGGCCGGATCGACAAATGCAGATGGTTTTCAGCCTCTTGTTTGCGGCTTGTTAATAGAGCCTGACAGGTTCTTACCGCGATATTAACGGCTGAGTTACCATAGTTGTTTACGGTGCATGCTGACTCAGTACCGGAGCAGGGATGCATGTCCGTTCAATCCGCGGCCGCAGATGTCGACGTCGATCTCAGGCAGCTTTTCGCCAGCCTGGCGCGAAACTGGTTGCGCATCCTTGTCGTCGCACTGGTTGTAGCCGGCCTGGCCTTTGCGCTCGCCTGGCTTGCAACGCCCGAATACAAGGCGGCAGCCAAGCTGGAGATCGGGCCTCGAGAATCGGAGTTCACGCGGCCAGCCGGGGCCAACGGCAACGAGCGGTCGATTCCCGACGAAGAGGCTGTGGCCACCGAGGTCCAGATCATCTCGTCCCCCGACATCCTCAAGCAGGTGGCGGCGAAGCTCAACCTGGCGAAATTGCCCGAATTCGACGAGGCGCTGAAGATGTCGGCGCTGAGCCGCGCCCTTGTCCTTGTTGGCTTGAAAAGCGATCCGTTCGAGATTCCGCTGGAAGAGCGCGTGCTGGACGCAATGCATGAGAAGCTCAACGTCTATGGCGTTGAAAAAACCCGCGCGATCGCAATCGAGTTCTCGTCAGAGGATCCAAAGCTTGCCGCCGCGATCCCGAACGCCATTGCAAACGCCTATATCGCCTCCAAGGGCAATGCCAAGCTCGAATCGAATTCCGCCGCCACCGACTTTCTGGCGCCGGAAATCGCGGATCTGCAGAACCGGGTGAAGGAGGCGGAAGCCAAGGTTGCCGCATTCCGTGCGCAGTCCGATCTTTTGATGGGCGGCAACAATTCGGTGCTTGCCACCCAGCAGCTGTCCGAATTGTCGAGCGAACTGTCACGCGTGCGCGCCAATCGCGCTTCGGCGGAAGCGACCGCTGACAGCGTGCGCATGGCGTTGCGCAATGGCGGCTCGCTGGATGCCGTTCCGGAGGTGTTGTCTTCCGAACTGATCCAGCGCCTGCGCGAGCGGCAAGTCGAACTCAAGAACAACATCGCCGACCTTTCCACCACTTTGCTCGACAACCATCCGCGCATCCGCGCGCTGAAGTCGCAGCTCGCGGATCTCGACCGCCAGATCCGCAACGAAGCGGAAAAGATCATGAAAGGCCTGATGGCGCAGGCCGAGACGGCGAAGGCGCGAGAGGCTCAACTCGTGGCAGACGTCAACACGCTGAAGGCGGCGTCCGCCCGCGCCGGCGAAGAGCAGGTGGAACTCGATGCGCTGCAGCGTGATGCCGCGACCAAGCGTCAGCAGCTCGATCTCTATTCATCCAGCTATCTCCAGGCGGCCGCACGCAAGGATCGCAACTATCTGCCCGTCGACGCTCGCGTATTTTCGGAGGCCCAGGTGCCGGCCGAACCTTATTTCCCCAAGATTGGTCCGATTGTCAGTGCGGCCTTTGTCGGCTCGTTGCTCATCATGGCGATCGTCACGCTGCTGCAGGAACTGTTTTCCGGCCGCGCCATGCGTCCGGCCGCCGGTGCCCATTTCGAGCGCATCGAGCAGGTTGCGATGCCGGCTGTCCAGGCCGAACGCGTGATGGCCGAGCCCGACCCGTCGGTTGGCCGGTCCGAACCGGCAGTCGTTGAGATCGATGAGGCCGACGACGACAATATCATTGAAAGCAAAGTGGAGCCGGAACCCGTCGCGGTGGCGGAAGCGGCTGCCGAGAAAATCGAACCGGAGTACTCTGAAATGGCAGCTGGAGACATTGAACCGGCACGTTCTATCCTCGGCGAGGTCGACATCGACAAGGCCGCGGAAAAACTGATCGCCACCGGTGCCGCCCGCGCCATATTCGTGTCGCCGGAAGGCGACGAGGCGGCTGCCTCGGCGGTGTTGGTGGCGCGCGCAGTCTCCGACGCCGGGCTACGCGTGCTGCTGCTTGATCTCACCGCTTCGGGTGCCGCCTCGCGGCCGATGCTGGACAGCGGGCTGTTTCCGGGCATCACCGATCTGCTCGCCTCGCAAGCGCAGTTCAGCGATGTGATCCACCCCGATCTCTATTCGGACTGCCACGTTATTCCCGTCGGCACAGCCGATCCGGTCCGCGCCATGCGCGCCGCCGACCGGCTGCCGATCATCATGCAGTCGCTGACCACCGCGTATGATTTGGTCGTGGTCGAATGCGGACCGGCCGACGCGCAAGGCATCAGCCGCCTGGTGGGCGAGGGGACCGAGGTCTTGCTCTCCATGCTTGAGCCGGACGACGAGGTGACACAGGCTGCGGTCGCGCTCATCGAGAGTGGCTATCCCGACCTGACGCTGGTCACGCCCATCGGCCATGTGGCGCCGGGCCCAATGCCGGGACGGCGCTCGGCCGCCTGAGGCAGTTTTCTCTCAAATCGAAATCAGCTGTCGTCTTCGCCTGCGGCCGGTGCTGTCCGCCCCACGGCTTTGCGGCGCAGTAGCTTGGTTAGCTTCCAGACCAATGGGCTGTGCTTGATGAATGCCTTCAGGCTTGCGCCGTGCCTGAGCGCAAGCGCCAGCGCACGACCTTTCAGCGTCAGCGGAACCAGCACCTCGAAATGCTGCGTTTCGACATCGCACCACAATCGCTTGTAGGGTTCGTCGCCGACCGAGAAATCATAGATTTCGAAACCCGCCTCGCAGGCTTCCTGGATGTTCTCGAAGAACAGGAAGTCGCCCGGGCTGGTGTGTGCGAGGTCGTCCTCGGCAATCGCCCCGAACTCGCAGATCAGCCGCTTGCCCGAGCGGCTCGACCCGGTGACTGCACGAAGTTTGCCGGCGACTTCCAGCCCATGCAGGACGAAGGACGGATCTTCCTCTTGAAGCGCGTCGGCAAACAGCGAGCGGAAAAAAGCGCGCACCTCCGCCTCACCGAAAACATTGGCGATGCCCATCTTGCGGAAGCGGGATTCCTTCATCTCAAAAAAGGCATCGAGCAGCATGTGCACCTCGTCCGCAGTCCTCGCCTCGATGCGACGATAGCTGCCAACGGCCTCGAACTTGCGCGCCTGCGAGCGATGCTTCTTGCGCCTGCGCTTGCCGCTCACGCGGGTGAGCAGTGCGTCAAATCCTCCCACAAGACCGGCAGCCAGCGACAGATTGGGGCTCGAAAAATGCGGCAAGGCGGAGAGCGGGTTGGCAACGCCGTCGAGATCGGGCAGCAGCCGCTCCAGCGCGACAAGATCGATGTCGCGCCGCGCCTTGGCAATCGCCGCCAGCATCGAGCGGATCGCCGCGCTATCGGCATTCGCCAGCCATTGCGGGTCGGCGGCGGCAAAATTGCCGTTTGCATGGCGGCCGCCCATGAACCGGGCGACGCGGAACGCTCCACTGCGAGTGACCTCCAGCGCCAGTGAGAAAATCGGCCTGTCCTCGGCGCGCAGCGTCGCAACGACAACGTCGGCGCCGGTATGTGCGGCCCAGTTCAGGATCCAGCCGGCGCTTTGCGCAGGGGCAAAAAGCGCCGAATGGCAGAATTCTGCGTACGCCGCCAACGCCGCACTATCGGCGACCGAGGTTGACAGGCCGGCTTTGCCGGCCGGCAAGGCATACGGCGACGCCTCGCTGCTTGCCAGCCGATTGCCGTCAAATGACGCGGTGGCGTCAACCATACCTCAATCCTTGGGGCGTATTCGTCGCGATTGGGGGTCCGCGCAGGCGCATTCCATGCTTGATGAGCTTAGGCGCAAAAGGTGAATGAATGATCGACGGGGGCGAGGCAATCCGCAAACTGGCGCTCAATCTCGCCCGCTATTCCGGTCTCGCGCCGCTGGCCAAGCCGTTTATCGGCGGCCTTGGCGCCATCCTGATGCTGCATCGGGTAACCGCGACACCGGAGAAGCCGAACGGCGTCAACCGCCATTTGAACATCGCGCCGGGGTTTCTCGACACCGTGATCGCCGACATGAAGGCGAACGGCTACAGTTTCGTCACGCTTGACGAGGCGATCGAGCGCATCAAGGCCGGCGACAAGGACGGCCAGTTTGCGACGATCACCGCCGACGACGCCTATCGAGACAACATGACCGAGGCGCTGCCGGTGCTGGAGAAGCACGGCGCGCCGATCACCATCTACGTCGCGCCGGGGCTGATCGACGGCGCTGCCGATTTGTGGTGGGACGTGGTCGAGGACATCGTCAATGCGCGCGATCGCCTGACGCTGACGACGCCGGATGGCCCGGTGACAATCGACTGCTCGAGTCCGGGAAAAAAGGTCCAGGCCAATGCGCGCCTGCACGCTCATCTGACGCTGAAGGTGCGCGAGCAGGACCAGCGTGCGGTGTTGCGGGATCTGGCGCGCTCGAACGGCATCGAGTTGGGTGGTCCGCGCCCGAGCACGCTGATGAACTGGGACGAGATCCGCACCATGGCCGGGCACCCGCTGGTGGCGATCGGCGCACATAGCGTCAATCACTGCAATCTGAAGCGGCTTTCCGAGAGCGATGCGCGACATGAGATCGGCGACGTCAAGCGCATATTGCAGGCCAAACTCGGCGAGGAACCGCGCCATTTCGCCTATCCCTACGGTTATGCCAGTGCCGTCGGCCGCCGCGAAGTAGGCCTAGCCCGCGATGCCGGCTACGCCTCGGCGGTGACGACCCGCCACGGCATACTCCGCGCCGAGCATGCCGGCTTCCTGCACGCCCTGCCGCGCATTTCGGTCAATGGCCGCTATCAGAGCGTCGCCCACATCCGAACAATGTTGTCGGGCGTGACGACGCCGCTGGCCAATGCCGGCAAGACGGTGGTGACGATCTAACTGTTGCCTCGCCCCTTCGGCCGCGGCTCCAGGATCAGCCATTTGATGATGCCCATCGCCGGCAGCACCCACAAAAGCCCGCTGAGCAGGAAGAAGATGAAGTGCGCCAGCGGCCCGGACTGCGACAATTGGGCGACCGCCACGATCGAGGCGACCAGCGCATAGACAATGACCAGCACTACCAGCAGGAAGCTTCCGATCAGCTTTTTCAGGCGAATGGGCATGGCGCGATCTCGTTGATCGCTATCGCTTAGGCCGAACAGCCAATACGCGCAACCCGCCAGAAACGGCGCGACGGCGTGCCGCGCTGTCCGGTCTTGCAAGCCGGGTTGCGATGGTTCACCAATCCGCGACTTCAACTGCCGGGACAAATCCATGGCTGCTGCCATATCCGATGCCGCGCCTTTCGCCGCCCGCGATCGCGACCTTCGCAACCGCGCGCTGGTACGCGGTTGGCTCTATGTCGTGCTCCTGGTGCTGTTTGCGCTGGTACTGGTCGGCGGCGCTACAAGGCTCACCAATTCCGGCCTGTCGATCACCGAATGGCAGCCGATACACGGCGTCATCCCGCCGCTCAATGATGCCGAGTGGCAGGAGGAGTTCCTGCGCTACCAGCAGACCCCGCAATATGCCGAACTCAACAACGGCATGAGCATCGAGGCGTTCAAATCGATCTTCTGGTGGGAATGGGTGCACCGCATCCTGGCGCGTAGTGTCGGCGTGGTCTTCGCCCTGCCGCTGCTGTTCTTCTGGGCGACGCGCCGCATCGAGCGGGGCCTCGGCACGAAGTTGTCGGGCATCCTCCTTCTCGGCGCTCTGCAGGGCGCGATAGGCTGGTGGATGGTGGCGTCCGGGTTGGTTGACCGGGTTTCGGTCAGCCAATATCGGCTGGCGACGCATCTGACGCTGGCGGCGCTGATCTTCACGGCGACCATGGTGGTCGCGCGTGGGCTGGCGCCGCACTCGGAACCTGCCGCCGACAGCTCGACGCAACGTCTGGCCGGCTTTCTGGTGCTGCTGGCGCTGGTCCAGATCTATCTCGGCGGGCTGGTCGCAGGGCTAGATGCCGGCTTGAGCTACAACACCTGGCCGCTGATGGACGGTAAGCTGGTTCCCGGCGACCTGCTGCTGCTCGAGCCGGCATGGCGCAATTTCTTCGAAAACCCGAAGACGGTGCAATTCGTCCACCGGGTCGGCGCCTACACGATCTTCGCGGTCGCGCTCTGGCACATGATTGCGACACGCCGGCGCCTGCCGGGCACGACGCATGCCCGGCGCGCGACGCTGCTGTTCCTGATTGTCGCGGTGCAGGCGTCGATCGGCATCGGCACGCTATTGATGCAGGTGCCTCTGCACATGGCCCTGACGCATCAGGCATTCGCGCTGTTTCTGCTGGGCTTCGCCGCCGCGCATTGGCGCGGTACCAAGGGCGCTTACCCGCTGCCCCACGAGATCGCTCTCAGAGGCTGAGCCGCACCCGCCGGATTGCCGCGGCAATCGCCAGTTCGCGGTTTTCGTCGACCGCATTGCGATCTTCATGGTGCCATGCAGCCGACAGGCAGCCATAGGCGATGGCGTGGTCCAGTATCGCGGGCGGCGACTGGCCGAGCGTTGCTGCAAAGACATGCGCCATATGCGCGATCCGCCGCGGATCGGTGCAAAGATCGTCTCGGTCGAGTGGGTTGTAGAACACATTGGCGGCATCGAAGCCGGGGTCGCCGAGAACGCCCTTCGGATCGATCGCCAGCCAGCCGCGCGGACCGTGCATGATGTTGTCGTGATGCAGGTCGCCATGCAGCGGCCGTACGTCGTGCGGATTGGACAACAGCTGTTCCGCGATTTCGGCAGCTTCGACATACAGGCTCTTTTCGCCGGCGGCGCGATCAGCCTTCGCCTTTTTGAACAGGCTGGAAAACCGGATCCGCAACGGCTGAAGGTCCGGCGGGGCAGGGTGCTTCGACGGCGAGAACAGCTTGGCCATCACCTCCGCCGCGATCGCGGTGGCGGCATTGTCGCCGTGTTCGGCAAGATGGTGTGACAGCATCCTGTCGCCAGCATATTCGAGCAGCATGCACTGGCCATCGCGGCCCAGCAGCCGCACCGCGCCTTCGCCGCGTCGCCAGGCGAGGAAATGCTCGCCGCGCAACTCGTCCTCGACATCGTCGAAAGGCTTTAGATCCTTGACGATTGCCGGTGAGCCGTCTTCGCGAGCAACCTTCCAGATGCGGCTGCTGAACGTTTCGGCGATGAGTTCGGGCGCGCCGACCTTCCAGCGCTTCGGAAATGCTGGCGCATCCATTCAGAGGCCGAGCATCAGATCCATGTTCTGCACGGCAGCGCCCGAGGCGCCCTTGCCGAGATTGTCGTAGACGGCAAGCAGCAGCGCCTGCGCCCTGTTATCATTGGCAAAGACATAGAGCTTCATCCGGTTGGTGCCGTTGTAGATCTCCGGATCGATGTCGGGCATGCGTTCCTGATGCAGATACGGCGCTACCTCGACCACGCCGCCATCGATGGAAGCGAAATGATCGGCGATCGCCGCGTGAAGCTCGGCACCGCTGGGCACATGGTCGAGGCCGCCGAGTTGCAGCGGCACCACCGTGATCATGCCTTGCGCGAAATTGCCGACTGCCGGCTGCATGATCGGATCGTGCGAAAGCCTGGCATAGGTCCTGAGTTCCGGCACGTGCTTGTGCTGCAGCGTCAGTCCGTAGGGCAGGAATTCCGGCGCATCCTCGCCCTTGGCGACATAATCCTCGATCATCGGCCGGCCGCCGCCGGAATAGCCGGAAATGCCGTTGACGGTGACCGGAAAATCGGCCGGCAGCAGCCCCGCCGCAACCAGCGGCCGCAGCGTCGCGATTGGTCCTTGCGGCCAGCAGCCAGGATTGGCGACGCGCTTCGCCGAAGCGATCTTCTTCGCCTGGTCCTTGTCCATTTCGGCGAAACCATATTCCCACCCATCGGCGACACGATGCGCCGTCGAGGCGTCGATCACTTTGGTGGTGTCATTGGCGATCAGCGAAACGCTTTCCTTGGCGGCCGCGTCCGGTAGGCAGAGAATCGCGACATCGGCGGCATTGAGGAACTCGGCGCGCGCTGCCGTTTCCTTGCGGCGCTCGGTCGGGATGGAGATGATTTCCAGGTCGCCGCGCTCGGCAAGCAGCGCCCTTATCTGCAGACCGGTGGTGCCGTGCTCGCCGTCGATGAAGATTTTCGGTTTCATTGCGTGCCAAAATTCCTGTTATCTCAAAGCTATATGCCGCTCGCCTGATTCAATCCGGCAACGCTGTGATTGCCTTGGTTCATTTCCTCGAGCCGGGCCTTTCGTTCCGCCAGCAGCCCGAGATAGTGCATGGCCACCATCGAGCCGGCAATCGCCGTTATATCGGCGTGATCATAGGCTGGCGCAACCTCGACGACGTCGGCGCCGACGATATCGAGCTGGTTGATCTGGCGCAGCACCGACAGGATCTTTGCCGAAGACGGGCCTCCCGCGACCGGCGTTCCGGTGCCGGGCGCAAAAGCCGGGTCCAGGCAATCGATGTCGAAAGTGACATAGGTCTTCTTGCCGCCCGTACGGTCGACGATGGCATACGCGATGTCGGACGCACGCATTTCCTCCACTTCATGGCCGTATAGGATCTTGATACCGAACGTGTCGGGCGCATGGGTGCGGATGCCGATCTGGATCGACCGGTCGGGGTCGATGATGCCCTCCTTGACTGCACGGCCGACGAAGGAGCCGTGATCGATGCGCTTGCCGTCGTCGGGCCAGGTGTCCTGGTGTGCGTCGAACTGCACCAGAGCCAGCGGGCCATGGATGGCGGCATGCGCCTTGAGCAGCGGCCAGGTGACGAAGTGATCGCCACCGAGTGACAGCAGAAAGGCGCCGGATTTCAGGATCTTGGCCGCTTCGCGTTCGATCGTGGCAGGCGTCTTCTGGTGATTGCCGCTGTCGAGCAGGCAGTCGCCATAATCGACCACGGCAAGCTGTTCGAACAGATCGCGCGAAAACGGATATTGCGGGTCGTTGTCGAGGATGGCCGAGGCGCGGCGGATTGCCTGCGGTCC
Organism: Mesorhizobium sp. M1006; assembly: GCF_040318825.1. Lineage (NCBI taxonomy): Bacteria > Pseudomonadati > Pseudomonadota > Alphaproteobacteria > Hyphomicrobiales > Phyllobacteriaceae > Mesorhizobium > Mesorhizobium sp. M1006. Next base: position 44,411 of record NZ_JAMYMZ010000016.1, on the reverse strand, counting down.
GAAACGGGCGCCCGGCCGATTGGTGACCGCAGCGTCGAAGGGAATGCCCCACACCACCGCATCGGCGTCCTTCACGTCCTTCGAATATTTGCGCCGCATGAACGACAGGGCGCCGGCATAGGTCGGCTCGAACGACGCACCCGTCCTGGAGCGGGTGGTGAAGGCATGATCGATGGTCCTTGGCGGCATGAAGCGATCTCCTGTGCGTCGACGCGCAACCTTATTGGACATAATTCTCAGAATTGCGACCCCTGCGGAGGATCATGGCCATTCGATCCGGTCACAAATCCTTGCTCGCCAGGCGAACCCGGCAGGCTCGCCAGGAGATTGCCTGGCAAGCAACCGAAAGTAGCCGCCGAAGACTGCTTCGGCCGGCGCTGACCTGATTTTCCGGCATTTTGCAAGCCGGCTTCGTTCACCTGCCTGTCACGGGCATCGCTTAACCGGGGTGCGATCCCGGTACGGAGCGATTCTCGTGCGAACGACCTGTCTCATGCGAACGATTTGGCTGAGCCTTCTACTTTCCGCGGCGCTGGCGCTCTCCCTTGGCCAGGCATCGGCAGGCGAAACGCGCGCCAGGCAGATTCTCGACCGCTTCGAGCACGCCAACCAATGGCGCGACCATGTGATAGTGGCCGCGCACCGCGCCGGCGGCATGCAATCCGGCAAGACGCTCTATCCCGAAAATTCGATCGCCGCCGCCGAGGCGTCGATCGCAATGGGCGCCGAAATCGTCGAGGTCGATATAAGGCGCTCGAAGGACGGACAGTTCGTCGTCATGCATGACAGTTGGCTCGACCGCACGACGAATTGCAAGGGTGAGGTGGTCAACCGCACGATGGCCGAACTCAAGACGTGCCGTTTGGTGATCGAAGGCACCGGCGCCGTTACGGGCGAGACGGTCTCGACGTTGCGCGAGATGTTGATGACGACCAGGGACAGGATCCTCATCAATCTCGACAACAAGCTCGACACCGAAAGCCTCGTCGGCATGGTCGCGGTTGCGCGCGACCTCGGCATGGCCGAACAGGTGATCGTCAAGGAGAACCTGTGGAATGCGGAGCGGATTGCCAGTGTCAAGGCCGCCATGGACGCGATCGGCAGCGGCTTCCAGTTCATGCCGATTATCGCCGATGACGCGGTTCGCGACGCCATGTTTGCCGAGAAAGTGGGCCGGGCCTTCCCGATGCGCGCGGTCGAGATGATCAACTGGCGCATGGGATCAGAGACACTGACCGAGACCGGCGGCCCGCTGTTCAGCCCGCGCATGCGCGCGCTGGCGGTGAGGGGCGACTGGCACATCTGGGCCGACACCTATGCCATCGTCAACAAGCCGGGAGGCTTCCTCGCCGGCGGTCGCGGCGACGAGCTGGCGGTTGCGGCCAGCCTGCCGCGCGAGACTTATGGCTTCTGGGTCGAGCGCGGCGCCACCATCATCCAGACCGACGAACCGAAGGCCGCCATCAGTTGGCTGGCGGCGAACGGTTTTCGCGTGCCCTATGCCGGTGAGAAGCGCCCGGCCGAGCCGGCCAACACGGCCAGCATCAACTAGACCGGCGCGGCGAGAATTGGATCTCCCTCTTGTGGTGACGATGCCCGGCAGGGCAGAAGGGCGCTGTCCCGCCTACCCCAGGCCGGCAGCGCCAAACTTTCGAAGGAACCCAGAAACAGAAAACCCGCCTCCGTGGGCGGGTCGCTGGAGCCAATTAGCACCATACCCAGATTAGTAGCATAGCTGCCGGCACAAAGCAAGAACAAAATGTGGCGTAGTAGCAGAAAAATGCGACGATCCTTCAGCGCCTCGGCGGTTCCTTCGCTGTCCTGCCGGCAATCTCCCCCGCAAGGGAACCCACTTGGGGGAGATTGGCTCATCACTGCCTTCGGCAATCTACCCGCAGGCCGCCATTGCCACACCATCCAGCTCCTTGATGACATCGTCCGACAGTTCGAGGTCGGCAGCGGCGAGGTTCTCCCGCAGATGCGCGACGGAAGACGTGCCGGGAATCAGAAGAATGTTGGGCGCGCGGCGAAGCAGCCAGGCGAGCGCGACCTGCATGGGCGTGGCGCCGAGGCGTGCGGCGACCTTGGACAAGGTCGACGACTGCAACGGGTTGAAGCCGCCAAGTGGGAAGAACGGCACATAGGCGGTGCCGTCGCGGGCCAGATCGTCGATCAAGGCATCATCGCCCCGATGCGCCAGATTGTACTGGTTCTGCACGCAGACGATCCTGCACATCCTGCGGCCTTCGGCGATCTGTGCGGCGGTGACGTTGCTCAGCCCGATGTGGCGCACGAGGCCCTGTCGCTGGAGCTCGGCAAGCGTCGCAAGCGGCGCCTCGATCGACCCTTCGGCGGGGCCATGCGCGTCGAACATGACCCGAAGGTTGACCACCTCCAGCACGTCGAGTCCGAGATTGTGCAGATTGTCGTGCACCGCCTGTGTCAGCTCTTCTGCCGAGAAGGCCGGCAGCCATGAGCCATCCGTGCCGCGTCGGGCACCGATCTTGGTGACGATAACGAGGTCGTCGGGATAGGGTGCGAGCGCTTCGCGGATCAACAGGTTGGTCACCTGCGGGCCATAGAAGTCGCTGGTGTCGATGTGGTTGACGCCTTGTGCAACGGCTTCGCGCAGTACGGCCAATGCCGTGTCATGGTCCTTTGGTGGGCCGAAGACGCCTGGCCCTGCGAGCTGCATGGCGCCGTAGCCGAGCCGTCTCACCTTGCGGTCGCCGAGGATGAATGTGCCGGACTGGTCGACGCTGGACATGGTCTTTCTCCTTCAGGAACGGTGCACAGATAGACGCTGTCCGATCTCATGATAATTGGGTACAATTCGCACGGGCTGTGCGGAATGACGAACAATGCAGATTGATCTCGGGGACCTGAACGCCTTCGTGGCCGTAGCGCGCGCCAAAGGTTTTCGGGATGCGGCACGCGCCAGCGGCGGCAGTGCGTCCGGCTTGAGCGAGGCGGTGCGGCGCCTGGAGACGCAGCTCGGTGTCAGGCTGCTCAACCGGACGACCCGCAGCGTTGTCCTGACGGAAGCCGGCGAAGGCCTGCTGGCGCGGCTCGGTCCTGCCTTGACCGAGGTGGAGTCGGCCCTCGACGTAGTGAACGGCTTTCGCGACAGGCCGGCAGGTACGTTGCGCCTCAATGTGCCGGTCAGCGCGGCGCGGCTGGTACTGCCCAGCATCGTTCCGCCTTTTCTCGCCGCCTATCCGGGCATCCGGTTGGAGGTGATCTCGGAGGAGAGCTTCGTCGATGTGCTGGCGGCGGGGTGCGACGCCGGCATCCGCTATGAGGAGCGGCTGGAGCAGGACATGATCGCTGTGCCGATCGGACCGCGTGTGCAGCGCTTCGCCACCGCCGCCAGCCCGGCCTACCTGGATCGTCATGGCCGGCCGCAACACCCGCGCGACCTGCTCGGCCACGCCTGCCTGCGCGGCCGCTTTGCCAGCCGTGCGATGCCGCCGTGGGAATTCGAGCGCGACGGCGAGGTGGTGCGGGTCGACCCGACGGGGCCGCTTCTCGTGACCCTGGGCGGGGCGACTGACCTCAAAGTCGATGCAGCCATCGCCGGCACCGGCATCATCAGCCTGTTCGAGGATTGGCTACGTCCTCACTTCGAGAGCGGAGCGCTCGAACCGCTGCTTGAACCCTGGTGGCAGAGCTTCTCCGGGCCGTTCCTTTACTATCCCGGCCGGCGCCTCGTGCCGGCGCCGTTGCGGGCGTTCATTGACTTCATCAAGGCGTCCGCCGGCCAGCCCTGACACCCGGGAGAGCCGCGCCCGAAAATAAGCGCGGCTCCCTTCCCTCAGGTGACCCGCCACTACGTTTCGCGGCAGGTCTTGCTTGATCTATTTGACTGGAATCATCAGGTGCGCGTAGGGCGTGTCGGGGAACATGACGTATGGTTGTGTGGGGTTCGGCTCGTGGGGATACAAGGCCATCATGTCTGGTGCGTTCATGACCATCACGTGCGGACCATCATGCAGCCATTCGGCCCCCTCCGGCGGCTTGGTTGCAAAGGGGTCGGTATTGCTGGCCGCATCGCCTCCTTTTAGCATGTAGGCGAAAGCAACTTTCCCTGCAGGCGGCTCCTTCTTGGACATGATCGCGTGCATCCACGCCATCCCGTTCTCATCCGTGCACATTGGGTCGTCGGCGGGAGTGCTCGGGTCGTCCGGGATGCAAGTGAAACCGTTGGTGCCCTTCCTCAACGTTTTCATCTCCCAATTCACGACGGCGGCGTTTTTGCCGACAGCCGCCGGTGCCGCTGTAATCGCATTCTCGATCAGCTGCTCGTCGCTTTTGTCGGCCGCAGGCGCGGCGAATGCCCAAGTGGCGGCGACAGCTGCCAGAAACACACTGCTGGAATGGATGCGCATTGCCTCCTCCTTCGCGAGCGTCGGGTTACCGGCGCGTCGCAACGTGCACAGCTCCCGCTCTGTGGAGTTGGCTGCTGGCCTGGGATCTGGAACGCGCCTGTAATTAAGATACTACTAATATTATGTTGGGTCACCTGAAGATGCGGTATTGCTATGTCGACAAAGAAAAGGGGCTGCGAAATACGCAGCCCATTTGACAAAATCGATAGAAAACAGGTCTCTGTTTAACGCTTCGAGAACTGGAAGGAGCGGCGGGCCTTCGCCTTGCCGTACTTCTTGCGCTCGACGACGCGGCTGTCGCGGGTCAGGAAGCCGCCCTTCTTGAGCACGGCGCGCAGCGCCGGCTCGTAATAGGTCAGCGCCTTGGAGATGCCGTGGCGCACGGCACCCGCCTGGCCGGAAAGGCCGCCGCCGATGACGGTGGCAACGATGTCGTACTGGCCGGCGCGATTGGCGGCGATAATCGGCTGGTTGAGGATCATCTGCAGCACCGGACGCGCGAAATATTCGGCGAACACCTTGTCGTTGACGACGATCTTGCCGGAGCCGGGCTTCACCCAGACGCGGGCGATGGCGTTCTTGCGCTTGCCGGTGGCGTAGGCGCGGCCCGACTTATCGAGTTTCTGGACGTGGACGGGTGCGGCCGGCTGGGTGTTGGTATTGCCGGTGGCAGCTCCGAGTTCTGCGAGCGAGGAAAGCTCAGCCATCTTACGAAACCTTCTTGTTCTTGGCGTTCAGCTTGGCCACGTCGAGGACGACGGGCTGCTGGGCGACATGCGGATGTTCCGTGCCTGCATAGACGCGGAGGTTCTTCATCTGGCGACGGCCGAGCGGGCCACGCGGGATCATGCGTTCGACGGCCTTCTCGACGACACGTTCGGGGAAACGACCCTCGAGCAGCTGGCGCGCGGTGCGCTCCTTGACGCCGCCGGGATGGCCGGTGTGCCAGTAATAGACCTTGTCGGTGAACTTCTTGCCGGTGAACACCACCTTGTCGGCATTGATGACGATGACGTTGTCGCCGTCGTCGACGTGCGGGGTGAAGGTGGGCTTGTGTTTGCCGCGAAGATGATTGGCGATGACAGTGGCGAGACGGCCGACGACGAGACCCTCGGCGTCGATCAGCACCCACTTCTTCACCACATCCGCAGGCTTCTGCGAAAAGGTTGCCATGGATTGTTGCTTTCGGTTCGGACCTTCAAAAGAAGGCGTTTCTTGTTGCTTGGATTGGCGAAAGGCGCTTGCCCGCCGCCAATAACAAAACGGCGGCCTTTGCGGGCCGCTGTTCCGTGAGGGCTTATAGGAGAGGACGGCGACTGCGTCAAGGCGCGTGAAATGTCGGCGAGCTATCAAAATCCAGCAAAAACAATGCCTTGGATGAAAGGTATTATTTTACCACACCGTCAATCCGCTTTGGCGGGATCGAATAGGTGCCCGTTGCGTGCGCTACCGTGTGTCCCTCCGGGCCGGCGACGATGTCGATATCGAACACCATCAGGCTCTTGCCGAGCTTGAGGATGCGGCAATGGCCGTCGATCGGCCCGGCCTCGGCCTTGCGGACGAAATTGATGTTGAGACTGGTGGTGACCGAAAGCGCATCCGGTCCGGCATGCGAGAGCACGCAGACATAGCCGCCTATGTCGGCCAGCGTGAACAGCGCCGAACCCGACACGGTGCCGCCGGGACGCAAATGGCGCTCGTCGGCGTTGAGCCGCACGACACAGCCGCCTGGAAACACCTCCAACGCCTCGTAGAAGGTGAACTGGTCGTTGAGCTGCGGGAAAATGGTCGCCATCAGCGCGTTGATTTCGGCAGCCGCCAGCACCGGCTTGAGATTGCTGTGGGCGGGCATTTCAGTCTCCCGGTTTGCGCCCTGCATGTATGAACGCGACGTGGCGTTTCTGGCAACACCCCATTCATTATGGCAGAAGCGGACGAGGGAGTTGGACGAAGCGAGGCGGCATACTAGATTAGTCCATCATCGATCCGGAATCGCAGAGGAATGATCATGGCCGAAATCGTCGCCATCAAGCCTGCCGTTGCCGAAGGGCCGGTCGTCTCCAGGCTGGACAACGGCGTGCTGCGCCTGACGCTCGCCAATCCGCCGGCCAATGCTCTTTCGCTTGCAGTGATGGCGGCGCTGACGGCGGAACTCGACCGCGCCAAGGCCGACAAATCCGTCCGCGTCATCGTCCTCGGGGCGGTCGGCAAGGTGTTCTGCGCCGGACACGACCTCAAGGAGTTGAGCGCGCACCGCGCCGATGCCGATCGCGGCAGGGGCTTCTTCGAAAAGACGTTTTCCGCCTGCGCTTCACTGATGCAGGCGATCGTTCGCCATCCTAAGCCGGTGATCGCCGAAGTCGACGGCCTGGCGACGGCGGCCGGATTGCAGTTGGTCGCCAGCTGCGATCTCGCCATCGCCTCGCACGAGGCGACCTTCTGCACGCCTGGCGTCAATATTGGACTGTTCTGCTCGACGCCGATGGTGGCGCTGTCGCGCAACGTCTCGCGCAAGCACGCCTTGGAGATGCTTTTGACCGGCGAGACGATCGATGCGGCAACCGCCAAGGAATTCGGCTTGGTCAACCGCGTCGTGCCGCGCGAATATCTGAATCAGATTGTCACCAAATACGCGCAAACCATTGCGTCCAAATCCTCTCTGGTCGTCAAGATCGGCAAGGAAGCCTTCTACGAACAGGCAGAAATGGGGCTGGCCGAGGCCTATGATTACACCGGGCGAGTCATGGTCGAGAACATGCTGGCGCGCGATGCGGAAGAGGGCATTGGCGCCTTCATCGGCAAGCGCAAGCCGGAATGGCCGGAGGAGTAGGAGGCGGATATGGAACCGCGCATCTCCATCATCACCATCGCCACCGACGATCTCGACCGTGCGACGCGCTTCTATGAGGCGATGGGCCTGACCCGCCATGCCGGGATCACCGACGGCGTTGCCTTCTTCCAGATGGGCGGCGCTATTCTTGGCTTGTTTCCGCGCCCAAGCGCCGAAGAGGATTCGGGCGTCAGCTTCTCGAAGGCGCCGTCGGCCGTCTACCTCGCCTACAACACCCGCTCTGACGCCGAGGTCGACGAAGTGCTTGCGGCGGCTGAGAAGGCTGGCGGCAAGATCGTCAAGCCGGCCGGGCGCGCCTTCTGGGGCGGCTGGTATGGCTATTTCGCCGATGCCGACGGGCATGTCTGGGAGGTTGCGTACAATCCGGCCTTTCCGATTGCGGAAGACGGAACGATCTCGCTGCCGGGCTGACGACGTTCTCCCTGGCCCATTGCAAGCCACTTGCTCGGCTGTTGGCACCTCACTCCGAAGCGCTGTATGACGAGGCATGAACCACGACGCCTACGACAACGCCTATATCGCCGGCATCCTCAATTCGGTGAAGACCATCGCCATGGTCGGCGCATCGGCCAATGACGTGCGGCCGAGCTATTTCGTGCTGAAATATCTGCTCGGCAAAGGGTTTTCGGTGTTCCCGATCAATCCCGGCCAGGCCGGCAAGGAAATCCTCGGGCGGATGACCTATGCCAGGCTGGCCGATGTTCCAGAGCCAATCGACATGGTCGACGTCTTTCGCGGCTCCGCTGCCGTGCCGGGCATCGTGGACGAGGTGTTGCGGCTCGATCCGCTGCCGAAAGTCATCTGGATGCAGCTTGGTGTGCGCAATGACGAGGCCGCCGCGCGCGCCGAGGCCGCCGGCATCAAGGTGGTGATGAACCGTTGCCCCAAGATCGAATATGGCAAGCTGTCCGGCGAGATCGGCTGGACCGGCGTCAATTCCGGCGTTTTGTCGTCGAAGAAGCCGCTGATGCGGCCGGGATTCCAGAGTTTCGGCGTTCGCCAGAAGTAGGTAGTGAATAGTGAATGGTGAATAGAAAGATTTTTCTGGAAGGCGGGCAAGGCGGCATATGAGCCGCTTGCAATCAGGGTGGGGCTGGCCGACTTTGCCATTCACCATTCACCATTCACCATTCACCATTCACCATTCACCATTGAGGGAGGTTTTTCGATGGCCCGCACGCCCGGTTTCAACACGCTCGCCGTCCATGCCGGCGCCAAGCCGGATCCGGCGACCGGCGCGCGAGCGACTCCAATCTACCAGACCACCTCCTTCGTCTTCGACGATGCCGACCATGCCGCCTCGCTGTTCGGGCTGAAGGCGTTCGGCAACATCTACACCCGCATCATGAACCCGACGCAGGCGGTGCTGGAAGAGCGCATCGCGGCACTCGAAGGCGGCACGGCAGGCCTTGCGGTCGCCTCCGGCCATGCCGCGCAGGTGCTGGTCTTCCACAATCTGATGCAGCCCGGCGACAATTTCGTTTCCGCGACAAAGCTTTACGGCGGCTCGATCAACCAGTTCGGCCACGCCTTCAAGAATTTCGGCTGGCAGGTGCGCTGGGCCGACACCAATGATATCTCGACCTTCGAGAGCCAGATCGACGACAGGACCAAGGCGATCTTCATCGAGAGCCTGGCTAACCCTGGCGGCGTCTTCGTCGATATCGAGAAGATTGGCGACATCGCCCGCAAGCACGGCCTGCCGCTGATCGTCGATAACACGCTGGCCTCGCCCTATCTGCTGCGGCCGATCGAGCATGGCGCCGACATCGTCGTGCATTCGCTGACCAAGTTCATCGGCGGTCACGGCAATTCGATCGGCGGCGCTATTGTCGACGGCGGCACGTTCGATTGGTCGAAGTCGGGCAAGTATCCGATGCTGTCGGAGCCGCGCCCCGAATATGGCGGCCTCGTCCTGCACGAAACCTTCGGCAATTTCGCTTTCGCCATTGCCGCCCGAGTGCTCGGGCTGCGCGATATCGGCGCGGCGATTTCGCCGTTCAATGCATTCCTGATCCTGACCGGTCTGGAAACCTTGCCGCTCAGGATGCAGCGCCACTGCGACAATGCGTCGGCGGTCGCCGGATGGCTCTCCAACCATCCCAAGGTCGCTTGGGTTTCCTATCCCGGCTTGCCCGGCGACAAGAACAACGCGTTGCAGAAGAAGTACTCGCCGCTTGGCGCCGGCGCGGTGTTCACCTTCGGGCTGAAGGGCGGCTATGCGGCGGGCATCAAGTTCGTCGAGGCGCTCGAACTGTTCTCGCATCTGGCCAATGTCGGCGACACCAAGTCGCTGGTCATCCACCCGGCATCGACCACGCATCGCCAGCTTTCCGACGAGCAGAAGATCAACGCCGGGGCAGGGCCTGACACGGTCAGGCTTTCGGTCGGCATCGAGGACGTCAACGACATCGTCGCCGATCTGGAACAGGCTCTCGCCAAGGTTTGATCGCCATGACCACGCCGAAATTTCTTTCCGTCGGCGTCGACACCGTCGAACCGGAACTTGGCGCACCAGCGCCGGATCGCCTGATTTCGGGCGATCCGAAATTCCGCACCTGGAATGTCGAGGAACAGGACGGCGGCCTCTATGCCGGCATCTGGGAAGCAACGCCGGGCAAATGGCGCATCGAATATGACGAATGGGAGTTCTGCCACATCCTGTCAGGGGTCTCGGCGATCGCCGAAGACGGCGGGAAGGCGCGCACCGTCAAAGCCGGCGATAGTTTCGTGCTGAGGCCGGGCTTTAAGGGCAGCTGGGAAGTGCTTGAAACGACGCGCAAGGAGTATGTGATCAAGCTTTGATCTCGCATCGCGCCGGACTTTACAAAAGGCGATCGATGTCCGTGTCGGAAAATCCGTATCGGCTCATAATGCCGCGGTGCCATGAAACTTTCCCAGCAAATCATGACTGCCTCCGCTTCCGCGCTCCGACTAAGGCTTCATTCAGGGTGAATGTGACCGTCACGTTCGATCCGTTTCCGGCCGCGGGCCGGTGTAGCGGAGAATCCAGAGCCCCTGGTTCTTGTCAGTTATGTAAATGAAGCCGCGCCGGTCCACGACCACGTCCTCGGTCTGAACAACCAGCTTGTCTTCCGGCATAGGGCCGTAGCGTCGGACTGGCTCCGGCGGGATGAAGTAGCCGACCTCGCGCGGAAGCCGAGTATTCGAGACGTCATAGACCCTGAGCCCGGCGTTGAAGTGCGCGATATAGAACAGATCGCCTTGTTTCTGGACATCGGGATGATGCTGGTGGTGGTTGATGTTGTGCGGTCCGCGCCAGCCGCCACGAGTTGTGAAATCCGAATAGGGAGCGCCTTCGGGTGGCACTGGTTCGGGCAACAGCGACAGCAGAAAGGGTTCACTGGAATCGGAAATATCGACGATCGAAGCGTGATGCATCGGACCAAGTCCATAGGTGACGTTCTCCGAATTGGCGAAGGCAATGCCGCGCTCTGGAATCGGCAGCACGCTATGCACACCGAAGCGCGAGTGAAACGGAGGGCTGAAGCTCAGGCCGCCGACCTGCCTCGGCTGGGAGACATCGCTAATATCGAGCACAACGATTCCCGCCGCACCATAAGGCAAATAGACAAGATCGCCAGTGACATAAGGCGGGCCGTGCAGCGAGACATCCTCGCCCGTGCTGGCGCAGAAGGCGCCGCACATGCATTGCGGCTTCAGTCGCAACCGGTAGCGATCGGCGGTCTCCTGGTCGGCGGCGGGCTTCGCAGCCGCAAAGCTCTCGCCGCCGGCCTCGTGCTGGCCCGGCACCCACCAGCGTCCGGCTTCGCGCGGATTCGAGCGATCCGAAATATCGAGGATGACGTAGATGTTGCCCCTGTAACCCGGCATGCCGGCGGCAAGGTGGACATAACGTCCACCGGGATAGAGGTTGCGATGCGTGCCGTTTCCGCCGGTGCGGTAGTGACTGAGTTGTTTCGGATTGATGGGGTCCGCGATATCCCAGATCAGAACGCCTTCGCCGAACGGTGCGTCGGGGTCACCGCCGAAATTAGCAAAGGGCTTTTCGAGGGCGGTCACCATCGTGTCGCCGGACAAATCTATTTGTAGAGTCCAAGTATTCGTGCCGAGATAGGGCACGAACTTGACCGTCTCGGGCTTGGCCGGGTCGGTCACGTCCACGATGCTCCAGCCGGAGTGCCAGAAGTGCCCAGTGTAGAGATACCAACGTTCGCCAACCTGCCTGATCGCCATTTTGAAGGCTGGGCGATGATCGAGATCGGTATAGCCCACTGCTTCGACATTGTGGGCGAAAGCGCCAGGGGGCGCTGGCGACGAAGCTGGAACGGGTTGGGCAAGGGCCTCGCAAACAAGACCGGATTGAGATGTCGCGGCGATCGTCGCGCCGATGAGCGGCACTTTCAGCATCTGGCGGCGTGAAATCTCGGAATTTTTCAAAGCGCGTCTCCCGGATTTTGCAGCTTTCCGGATTTTGCAGATTCCGATACTTTCCCTCCAATATCGTTTGAGCCATGGGTAATTCTATTTGGGAAATTAAAGGCTGAAGATGAACCACAAGCTGATGCAGTCCTTCATGGCCGTCGCCGAAGAGCTGCATTTCGGGCGCGCGGCAGCGCGCTTGCATATCTCACAGCCGCCCCTGACAAAGCAGATCCAGCAACTGGAACAGGCGATGGGTGTGCGCTTGCTGGAGCGCACCAAGCGCAAGGTCGAACTGACTGCGGCGGGGCGTGTGTTCCTTGATGAGGTTAGGGCCGTGCTTCAGCAGACAGAGCAGGCGGTGGAGCTTGCTCGCAAAGCCGATCGTGGCGAAACCGGCCATCTTGCTGTCGGATTCATCGACGCGGCTATCTACAGCGTGGTGCCGTCTGTCGTCCAACGCTTCACCAAGCGCTATCCCGAGGTCGAGTTGAGCCTGACCGACCTGCGCATTCCCAATCAAGTCAGGGCTGTGGCCGAACGCCAGCTCGATATCGGTTTTGTTCATCCTCCCGTCGTTCACAACGCATTGAAGGTCGAAAGCATACTGGTCGAACCCCTGATCGTGGCCTTGCCGGAAACGCATCGGCTGGCCTCGGAAGCAGAGGTCGCGCTAGCCGACTTGGCCTCCGAAGCGTTGATTCAGTTCCCGCGCAGCATCAATCCATCCCTCTATGACGAGATCGTCGGGTTGTGCCGTTCATCCGGGTTCAGCCCGAGGATCGTTCGAGAAGCAACGCCGAAGCAGACAATCATCGGACTTGTATCCGTCGGGCTGGGCGTCTCGCTGCTGCCCGCCTGTCTGCAAAATTTGCGCCGGAGCGGCGTCGTTTATCGCCCTATCCAGGGACGAACCTTGTCTATCGACACTTCAATCATCTACCGGCATGAACAACCCTCGCCGGTGCTGAAGGCCTTCCTCGACATCGTCCGCGAGACGACGCAAAAAGATTCAAATCCCGTCTCTCTTCAAGCTTCATGACCGAATTTCTGTAGGCATCCGGGATTTTTAGTGTGAGGTCCTGCTTCCGGTAGCTTCATCGTTCAATCAGCGATTATTTGGCACTCGCGGCCTTGAGATGTTACCTATTTGACCGGAATTCGCCGGAGCCGGCTTCGAAGCCTGTCGTCGGAAGCCGTCCTCAGATTCTGACGGCAAGCGTTTCCAGCCCGTGGAAATGATAGGTGTCGCGGAAGCGCGGCTGTTCGGCAAGATGCAGCTGCGGTAGCCGGTCGAACAAGGTTTTCAGCGACACCTGCAGTTCGAGCCGGGCGAGCGGCGCGCCGATGCAGAAATGGATGCCGGCGCCGAACGATACGTTCTTCTGGTCGGCACGGTCCGGCCTGAAGGCGAGGGGCTCGGCAAACGCAGTAGGGTCGCGATTGGCCATGCCGAGCAACAGCCCGATCGTCTCGCCCGGCTGGACGATGATCCCCGGCCCGGCCTCGACCTCCTGATAGGCGTAGCGCGTGAACATGTGCAGCGGCGCGTCGAAGCGCAGGCACTCTTCGACCGTCGCGGCTGTTGCTTCCGGTGAGGCGAAGAAGCGGCGCGCGTCGCCGCCTTGCGCAAGGATCGAGCGCACCGCATTGCCGGTCTGGTGGACAGTTGCTTCATGGCCGGCATTGAGCAAAAGGATGGCCGAGGATACCAGCTCGTCCTCCGACAGTTTCTGGCCGTCCTCCTGTGCCGCAATCAGCAGCGACAGAAGATCCTCGCCCGGCCTCTTTCGCCGCTCGGCGACGTAGCCGCGCAGAAAATCGGAAAAGTCGCGCGCGGCGCGATTGGCCGTGTCCTCCGTCTCGCGGGTGCGGCCATGCATGTACATGGCGACCATCCGATGCGACCAGTCGAGCAGCTGCGGCCCCATGTCGACCGGCACGCCGAGCATCTCCGCAATGATGGTGATCGGCAAGGGAGCTGCGAATGCCGGCAGCAGGTCGACTCCTCCTGGTTCGAGACGGTCGATCAGTTCGTTGGCCAGCGCCTCGACACGTGGCCTGAGCCGCTCGACCTGGCGCGAGACGAAGGCGCGGTTGACCAGCGTTCTGAGCCGTGTGTGGACAGGCGGCTCCAGCTCCAGCATCGAATTGGCCTCGACGTCGTCGAAGGCGCTGAGATGCGTGCGGTCCTGGCCGATGCCCCGGCTGTCCGGAATGCCGGCCGGGTTCTGGCGGCCGAAGCGGCGATCGCGCAACAGACGGTTGACGTCGTCGAAGCCGCCAAAGCACCAGAAACCAAATTCTTCCCAGACGAAGGCGTTCGATGCGCCGTGCAGGAAGGCATAGGCTTCGTAAGGGTCCTGGAAAAAAGCCGGTTCGTGCGGATCGAGCCGCAGGCGGCGGGAGGCTGGATCAAAGGCAAGGTAGGGCGGCTTCAATTCGGTCATGCCAGATCATTAGCGCGGCTTGCCTGTCTGGTGCCAGACCGTATGTTGGCCCTCCCGTGAGGCGAGCCGCCGAAGCGGCTGCGGAAGGACGGTTTCATGAATGTGATCGTGGTCGGTGCAGGCATTGCCGGGCTTTCGACGGCGTGGTCGCTGGCCAAGGCCGGTCACCTCGTCTCGATCGTCGAGCAGGGACCAATCCCCAATCCGCTCGCCGCCTCCGGCGACCATCATCGCATCATCCGCCGCGCCTACCGGGCCGGAACGGGCTATGGCCGGCTGATCACCGAAGCGTATGAAGCCTGGGATGAGATGTGGGCCGATCTCGGTGAAAGCCATCTCGATCCGCGCGGCTTCATCTGCATTTCGCGCCAGCCGGGCGATGAGGCCGAGGAATACCGCGAAGGCATGGAAGCCGGGAACTACCCGTTCGAATTGTTCGAGCCGGATGCCGCGGTCGAACGCTGGCCGTTCCTAGAACCTGGTTCATTCCGCTATGCGTATTTTTCGCCGGACGGCGGCGCGCTGCACTGCCGCAAGATCGCTGCCGGCCTCGCCAGGTGGCTGCGCGCGAACGGCGCCAATGTCTACGAAAACAGCAAGGTGGTCGAGATCGACGCCGAGGCCGGGCATGTCGTGCTGGCGGGCGGCGAAACGATGCAGGCCGACCGGATCGTCGTCGCTGCCGGCGCCTGGGTGCTAAAACTGTTCCCGGAGCTGGATGGCGAGCTGAAAACCTGGCGCACCGCGCTCGCCTATGTCGAACCGCCGACGGACCTGAAAGCGGTCTGGCAGGAAGCACCGGTCGTCCTCAACATCGGCGGCACTGTCGACGGCTACGCCATCCCGCCCTCGGGCGGGGCCGGCATGAAATTCGGCTCGGGCCTGCACAGGGTGCCGACCAGCGATGCCGACTGGAACCGTCAGCCGGTGCCGGGCGAAGGCGAGGCGATCCGCAACCTGTTTTCACCGCCGATTGCCCGTATTGACGAGTACAAGGTCACCGAAGTGGTCACCTGCGCCTACACCTTCACCGCCGACGAGAAATTTCTGGCCCACCGGAAAGGCAGATGCCTGGTCGTCTCGGCCTGCTCCGGCCACGGCTACAAGTTCGGCGCGGCGGTCGGCAGAAGGGTTGCGGCCTGCGTCGGCAATGGCGATGTCGGCGGCCTGAAGAAATGGCTCAGGGCCGAGGCGGCCTGAGCGCCTAGTATCGGCAATGCCTCGGAATATGTACGCGCCGCCAGCTGGATGAGCCCTCCCTGACCACCACGCGGCGGGCCACTGTCTGATAAGACGACGGAATTTCGATGATGCGCCGCTGCTCCGGCCGCACCAGCACCTCTTCGGCGACGCTCTCGTATTCGGCGGGCAGGACAACGCGCCGCCGGCGTTCCGGCTCAATCACGACGATCTCGGCCACGCGTTCATAGCGCGCCCTGTGCCTGACCTTGCACAGCACCTTGCGGCCATGAATGATGCGCCATTCCCAGGAATAGCCGCCGTCATCGACCCTCACGGACCGGTAGATGGTGCGGGTGATGGCGGGCACGATCTCGTAGCTGACGCGCGCCGGCGCGATCTGCACCACGCGCTCGCGCGTCCCATAGATCGGCGCTTCATACTGCACCTGCTGGCCGGCTGGGCTGACGAGCACCTCCTCGTAGACGGTGTCGTAGACGGCCGGCCGATTGACCTGCTCGTAGCATTCGACCGCGCGTCCGCCGGCAGCCGTTTCGGACGCCATGCCGAGAACGCTGATGCCGGTAAGGGCCAAGGAAGCAACTTTCTTGATCATAGCACTCCCCTGTTTGAACTGCGAAGCGAGTTCAACGTTGAATTGTAGGGTAAGCCGTGGCCGGAAAAAGCGGTTTCACCACTTTTCGTTAAGCGATGGGGTTAAGAAACTGCTAACAACGGCCAAGCATGAGCGCCCCTTCCCACGGCAGGAGAGGGGCTACAGGCACGGCGACAGGCGAAACTGGTTTGGAAACCTTGATTCGACTTAACCGGATGGCTAGTAGAGGCGGCCTTGCGCTAGGGTGAGCCGGCATCCTATTTACACAATAACGATCCAGAACCGATTCTGCCCGATTGCAAATCTCCGGCGCCGGAATCCCATCCTCAAAAAGGGATAGTCCATGAAGAACCCCGTCGAAACCTACATGAACCTCGTTCCGATGGTGGTCGAACAGACCAATCGCGGCGAGCGGGCCTACGACATTTTCTCGCGGCTCCTCAAGGAGCGCATCATTTTCATCACCGGCCCGGTCGAGGATGGCATGGCGACGCTTGTCTGCGCGCAGCTGCTGTTCCTCGAGGCGGAGAATCCGAAGAAGGAAATCAACCTCTATATCAACTCGCCCGGCGGCGTCGTCACCTCCGGCATGGCGATCTACGACACCATGCAGTTCATCAAGCCTGCGGTGTCGACGCTCTGCATCGGTCAGGCCGCCTCGATGGGCTCGCTGCTCTTGACGGCGGGCCACAAGGACATGCGCTTTGCCACGCCGAACGCCCGCATCATGGTCCACCAGCCTTCCGGCGGCTTCCAGGGCCAGGCTTCCGACATCGAGCGCCATGCCCAGGACATCATCAAGCTGAAGCGCCGCCTCAACGAGGTCTACGTCAAGCACACCGGCAAGAGTTATGATGAGATTGAAAAAACGCTCGACCGTGACCATTTCATGACTGCCGACGAGGCCAGGGATTTCGGCCTCATCGACAAGGTCATTTCGTCACGTGAGCCGGTCGAAGGTATTGCCTTATAGGTCCGCGGTGGCCCCGCGGTGGCAATGAGTGGCGGGATCACGCGCTTTTGGCGCAGCTTGCGGCATTTCGGCCACAATTGGCTGTTCCCTCGACGGGTGCAATTGCCTACGTTAAGGCTATGTTGATTTTCGACGGCTTAGCTTTGCGTGGGGTTGTTCGAATCATTGCCCCGTTTTCCGATTTGTGTTTCGTACGGAATGCGTTGCGGGAGCCGGGGCACTGGCGGCAGCGGATTCCCGCGATAGATTGAATATGCGCCCTTTCAACCAGACCATCGGCGGGCGGCCATGAAAGGACATGAAAATGAGCAAGGTCGGCAACAACAGCGGTGATTCCAAGAACACGCTTTATTGCTCGTTTTGCGGCAAAAGCCAGCACGAAGTGCGCAAGCTGATCGCCGGGCCGACGGTGTTCATCTGCGACGAATGCGTCGAACTGTGCATGGACATCATCCGCGAGGAGAACAAGACCTCGATGGTGAAGTCGCGCGAGGGCGTGCCGACCCCGCAGGAAATCCTCAAGGTTCTCGACGACTACGTCATCGGCCAGCCTTACGCCAAGCGCGTGCTGTCGGTGGCCGTCCACAACCACTACAAGCGCCTCGCCCATGCCGGCAAGAACAACGACGTCGAGCTGGCGAAGTCGAACATCCTGCTGATCGGCCCGACCGGCTGCGGCAAGACGTTGCTGGCGCAGACGCTGGCCCGCATCATCGACGTCCCCTTCACCATGGCCGACGCGACGACGCTGACCGAGGCCGGCTATGTCGGCGAGGACGTCGAAAACATCATCCTGAAGCTGTTGCAGTCGGCCGACTACAATGTCGAGCGCGCCCAGCGCGGCATCGTCTATATCGACGAGATCGACAAGATCTCGCGCAAGTCGGACAATCCCTCGATCACCCGCGACGTGTCGGGCGAGGGCGTGCAGCAGGCACTTTTGAAGATTATGGAAGGCACTGTCGCCTCCGTGCCGCCGCAGGGCGGCAGGAAGCATCCGCAGCAGGAATTCCTGCAGGTCGACACCGCCAACATCCTGTTCATCTGCGGCGGCGCTTTCGCCGGCCTGGACAAGATCATCTCGGATCGCGGCAGAAAGACCTCGATCGGATTCGGCGCCATCGTCGCTTCGCCCGAGGATCGCCGCACCGGCGATGTTTTCCGCCTGGTCGAGCCTGAGGATCTGTTGAAGTTCGGCCTCATTCCCGAGTTCGTCGGCCGTCTGCCTGTCCTGGCGACGCTGGAGGATCTCGACGAGCCGGCGCTGATCCAGATCCTGACCGAACCGAAGAACGCGCTGGTCAAGCAGTATCAGCGGCTGTTCGAGATGGAGAATGTCGACCTGACCTTCCATGAGAACGCGCTGTCGGCGATCGCCAAGCGCGCCATCGAGCGCAAGACCGGCGCACGCGGCCTGCGTTCGATCATGGAAGCGATCCTGCTCGACACCATGTTCGAGCTGCCGGCACTGGAAGGCGTGCGCGAAGTGGTTATTTCGGAAGAGGTGGTGTCAGGCAACGCCAGGCCGCTCTACATCTATTCCGAGCAGAAGGAAAAGAAGGGCAACGTCAGCGCCTGACGTGAGCCGGCAATGGATTTTTCTGAAACGGCGCCGCAGGGCGCCGTTTTGCTGTCGCACACCGCGTACGGCGCCGCGTAGTGGCTGCGGATTGGAGGGACGGACCGTGTTGACCCTTGATCTTTACCCCCTGTGCCTCCAACTAAAGGCGGAAGGCCGTGGTGCCGAATTCTGTGCTGTAAAACTCCCGTCACAAACGGTGGTAGGCGGAACGATCCCCGGTCGTTAATATGAGATTCGCGGTTGGCCGATTGGCGGCCGCGACATGAAAGGTTGGACAATGGCCAAATTATCCAAGGCTCCCAGCGACGGCGTCTTCGCAGTCCTCCCACTGCGCGACATCGTGGTGTTCCCGCACATGATCGTTCCGCTCTTCGTCGGGCGTGAAAAGTCGATCAAGGCGCTGGAAGAAGTGATGGGTCAGGAAAAGCAGATCCTGCTCGCGACCCAGATGAATGCCGCCGACGACGATCCGGAGCCCGATGCCATCTTTGACATCGGCACGCTCGCCAATGTGCTGCAATTGCTGAAACTGCCGGACGGCACCGTGAAGGTGCTGGTCGAAGGTGCCTCGCGCGCGAAAATCGTCGCGTTCACCGACCGTCCCGATTTCCATGAAGCCCGTGCTGCGGCGCTGGTCGAACCGGATGAGGAAGAGGTCGAGGTCGAGGCGCTGGCGCGTTCCGTGGTCACCGACTTCGAGAACTACGTCAAGCTGAACAAGAAGATCTCGCCCGAAGTGGTGGGTGCTGCCAGCCAGATCGACGACTATTCCAAGCTCGCCGACACGGTCGCTTCGCACCTTGCCATCAAGATCCCCGAGAAGCAGGAGATGCTCGCCACGCTGTCCGTGAAGGAACGGCTGGAAAAGGCGATGGGCTTCATGGAAGCCGAAATCTCGGTGCTCCAGGTGGAGAAGCGCATCCGCTCGCGCGTCAAGCGCCAGATGGAGAAGACGCAGCGCGAATACTACCTCAACGAGCAGATGAAGGCGATCCAGAAGGAGCTCGGCGAGGGCGAGGACGGCCGCGACGAGGCCGCCGAGATCGAGGCGCGGATCAAGAAGACCAAGCTCTCCAAGGAGGCCCGCGAAAAGGCGGAAGCCGAGCTGAAGAAGCTGCGGACGATGTCGCCGATGTCGGCTGAATCGACCGTCGTGCGCAACTATCTCGACTGGCTGCTGTCGATCCCGTGGGGCAGGAACTCCAAGGTCAAGCAGGACCTGGCCTTTGCCCAGAATGTGCTCGATACCGATCATTTCGGCCTCGACAAGGTCAAGGACCGCATCGTCGAATATCTCGCTGTGCAGAGCCGCCAGAAGAAGCTGAAGGGGCCGATCCTGTGCCTCGTCGGACCTCCCGGCGTGGGCAAGACCTCGCTCGGCAAGTCGATCGCCAAGGCGACCGGCCGTGAGTTCATCCGCATGGCGCTGGGCGGCGTGCGCGACGAGGCCGAGATCCGTGGTCACCGCCGCACCTACATCGGCTCGATGCCCGGCAAGGTCATCCAGTCGATGAAGAAGGCGAAGAAATCCAACCCGCTCTTCCTGCTCGACGAGATCGACAAGATGGGCCAGGATTTCCGCGGCGATCCGTCATCGGCTTTGCTCGAGGTGCTCGATCCCGAGCAGAACTCGACGTTCATGGACCATTACCTCGAGGTCGAATACGACCTGTCGAGCGTGATGTTCGTGACGACGGCGAACACGCTGAACATCCCTGCGCCCTTGATGGACCGCATGGAGATCATCCGCATCGCCGGCTACACCGAGGACGAGAAGATCGAGATCGCCAAGCGTCACCTGATGCCCAAGGTGATCCGCGACCACGCGTTGCAACCGAAGGAGTTCTCCGTCGGCGAGGACGCGATCCGCGGCATCATCCAGACCTACACCCGTGAAGCGGGCGTCAGAAGCCTGGAGCGCGAGCTGATGAAGCTCGGGCGCAAGGCGGTGACCGAGATCCTGAAGACGAAGAAGAAGACGATCAACATCACGGCGGACAATCTTGCCGATTACCTTGGTGTTCCGCGCTTCCGCTTCGGCCAGGTCGAGAGCGACGATCAGGTCGGCGTGGTCACCGGGCTCGCCTGGACGGAAGTCGGCGGCGAGCTGTTGACGGTGGAAGGTGTCATGATGCCCGGCAAGGGCCGCATGACCGTGACCGGCAATCTGCGCGACGTGATGAAGGAATCGATTTCGGCGGCGGCGTCCTATGTCCGCTCGCGGGCCATCGATTTCGGCGTCGAGCCGCCACTGTTCGACAAGCGCGATATCCACGTCCACGTGCCGGAGGGTGCAACCCCGAAGGACGGACCGTCGGCTGGCGTGGCGATGGCGACGGCGATCGTCTCGGTGCTGACCGGTATCCCGGTCAGGGCCGATGTGGCGATGACTGGCGAGATCACGCTGCGCGGCAGGGTGCTGCCGATCGGCGGCCTTAAGGAAAAGCTGCTTGCCGCACTCCGCGGCGGCATCAAGAAGGTGCTGATTCCGGAAGAGAACGCCAAGGATCTGGCGGAGATTCCGGAGAACGTGAAGAGCGGCATGGAGATCATTCCGGTCTCACGGGTTGGCGAAGTGTTGCGCCATGCGCTGGTGCGCATGCCGGAACCGATCCAGTGGGTCGAACCCGTCAATGCGCCGGCCGTGGTCGATGTCGGAGACGAGGCTGGTAAATCGCTGGCGCATTAGTGCTTGCTAAAGTTGCAATGCACAAAGAGAGAGCCGGGCCTTGAGCCCGGCTTTTTCATGTGAAGAACCGCGGATTTCCGGGCTTTTTTCGACTTTCCCGGCGCTTTTCGACTTGGTTGCCGGAGCGCTTCTTTCTAAAGTCCGTTTCCTGCCGGATGAGTCGAGTGTTCCGGTTTTCTCATGGAAGGGAATTTTTATGAACAAGAACGAACTGGTGTCCGCTGTCGCCGATGCCGCGAGTATTTCGAAGGGTGACGCGCAGTCGGCGGTTGATGCGGTGTTTTCCGTCATCACCGGCGAACTGAAAAAGGGCGGCGATGTCCGGCTTGTCGGCTTCGGAAATTTCACCGTGTCAAAACGCGCCGCGTCGACCGGCCGCAATCCGCAGACCGGTGCGGAAGTGAAGATCCCGGCGCGCACCGTGCCGAAGTTCTCGGCCGGCAAGGGCCTCAAGGACGCGGTCAACTAGGCGCCTCCTTAAGTCTTTCAGAGAAAAGAAAAGCCGGCATATCCGGTTTTTCTTTTCTGTTGGAAAAGGCGGCGCTATGCCGTCGGCGCGTCCGTGCGCATCAAGCCTTCTTTCTTGAGATCGGTCCACAGCGCCGATGGCAGCTTTGCGTCGAGCAGGGAGCGATTGCTTTCGACTTCGCCCGGCCGCTGGCCGCCGGGGATTACCGAGACGACGGAAGGATGCAGCAGCGGGAACTGCAGCGCCGCCTCGATCAGGCGCACGCCGTGGCGTCTGCAGACGGCCTCGATGCGGGTGACGCGGTCGATGATGTCCTGCGGCGCCTCCGAATAATTGTAGTAGGCGCCGGGCTTCGGCCCGGTTGCCAGGATGCCGGAATTGTAAGGCCCGCCGAGAACGATGCCGATGCCGCGTTGCTGGCATAGCGGCAGGAAAGACTGCAGCGCTTCCTGCTCCAGCAGCGTGTAACGCCCGGCAAGCAGGAACAGATCGAAATCGCCGCGCTCGGCCAGCGTCTGGGCAACCTGCCACTCGTTGATGCCGCCGCCGAATGCCTTGATCACGCCCTGGTCGCGCAATGCCAGCAATCCGTAGTAGCCGGAGCTCATGAATTCCTGGATGCGCTGGTCCGAGGCTTCCTTGCTGCCATGGGTGAAGATGTCGACATCGTGCACGAAGAGGATGTTGATGCGGTCGACGCCGAGCCGTTCCAGCGAGGCCTCGAAGGAGCGCATGACGCCGTCATAGCTGTAATCGTAGACCTCTCGGCGCGATGGGGTGTCGAAGAATTTGCCGATGCCGGTGCGCTGTTCCGGCGGGCAGGCGCGCATTATGCGCCCGACTTTGCTGGACAGCACGTAGTCGTCGCGCTTCTTCGAACGCAGGAACGGATTGAGCCGCGTTTCGGCTAGGCCTAGCCCATAAAGCGGCGCGGTGTCGAAGTAGCGGCAGCCGACCCGCCATGCCGCCTCCAGCGTAGCATTGGCATCCTCGTCGGGGACGGCGCGGTAAAGATTGCCGAGCGGTGCGGTGCCGAAGCCGAGCTCGGTGAAGGTGATGCCGCCATTGCCGATGCGGTCGAAATGCCGTGTCTTCATATGTCGTCGTTTCCTCATTCACGATTTGCCGTGACACTATCACGGCTGTAGCGCATCAAAAGCACTGCGTGTCGTTGGACACCGATTTTCGCGGTGATAGCATGAATGAAAACAAGCTGTTCGGGGCAAAGGTGACTAAGATATTCAAATGGTTCTCCGGCACCGGCAGGCTGGTGCAAATGTCATGACAGACGCCGGCGAAAACCTGTTTGGGATTGCGCTGAACGAGCTTGGCACCGTGCTGGAGCGTATCGACGCAAGCCGCATCGACGCCGCTTGCGCCATCTTGGCCGGTGCGAAAAAGATCGTCACCTATGGCTGCGGCCGCGAGGCGCTGCAGGTCAAGGGTTTTGCCATGCGGCTCTATCATCTCGGTCTGCCGGTGTCGGTCGTCGGCGACATGACCACGCCGCCGCTGGGCGAGGGCGATGTCTTCCTCGCCAGTTCCGGCCCCGGTGAGACGTCGACGGTGCTGACCTTGATGCAGGTCGCGCGCGAGGCCGGTGCCACAGTCCTGCTGCTCACCGCGCAAGCCGACAGCACTGCCGCAAAGCTGGCCGACTTCACATTGCTTATCCCGGCTCAGACCATGGCCGACGACCAGGGTCCCGAAAAGACATCCGTCCTGCCGATGGGCTCGGTTTTCGAAGGCGTGCTGTTCGTCCTCTTCGAAGTGATGGTGCTGAAGCTCAGGGACCTGACCGGCGTCTCGGCGGAAGCGATGCGCGCCCGCCACACCAATATGGAGTAGGTGTCATGCGCTACGAATTGATGCTGCCGCATCAGATACGCAAGGTGATCGCCGAAAACCGGCCGGTCGTGTTGCCGCTGGGTGTGCTTGAATATCACGGCGAGCACATGGCCGTCGGCATGGACACGCTGGCGGTGGTCAAGAGCCTGGAACTGTTCGAAAAAGAAGCCGAAATCGTCATTCTGCCGCCCTTCTATTACGGCGCGGCGAGCTATGCCGTTGCAGCACCGGAGGGCAGTGGTTCGCTGCAGGTCGGCGGCAATGTGCTGGCGCCATTCGCGGAAGAACTGTTCTATAGCCTGCTGCGCATCGGCTTCCGCAACATCCACGCCATCATTCACCACCAGACCGAAAATTTTGCCGCCGGCATGCCAACCGATCTCGCCTTCAAGGCCGCCGGCCGGCAGGCGATCTTCCGCTTCCTGGAGAAAGAACGTGGCGAAGGCTGGTGGGGCTCTGCGGCGATGGCTGACTATTATGCCGAACACGCCGAGGGCAGCAATTTCTTCAACTGGGTGCAGGTGCATCCGCTGATGCCGGCCTCACTGCACAGCCAGTACCCGTTCGACCATGCCGGCATCGGCGAGACGTCGCTGATGCTGGCGCTGTGCCCGGAGGCGGTGGATGCCGGCCGCTTCGCCGACAACACCGGCTGGTACACGGCAAGTGCGCCCGAAGCTTCGGCGGAATTGGGGCAAAAAGGGGTTGCCATGATCCTCGAGCATTTGCGAGCAACACTTTCGGGTTAGCGCGCTTTTCCCTTCTCCCGCAACAAGGGGAGAAGGGAGAGCCGGCGCAGTTATTTCACCGCGCCCGCTGTCATGCCCATGATCAGGTAACGCTCGAGCGCGATGCCGATGACGGCGAGCGGCGTGATGGCGGCGGTGGCAAGCGCTGCCATCGACCACCAGTTGATGCCTTGTGAGCCGGTCTGGCTGGCCACCATGACAGGAATGGTCTTTGCGTCGGTCGAGGTCAAAAGCGCTGCGAAGAAATACTCGTTCCAGCACAGCACCATCGCCAGGATGAAGGCGGCGACCATGCCCGGCAGCGCGATCGGCATGACGATGCGCAAGAAGGCGCCCCAGATCGACAGGCCGTCGACGAGTGCTGCCTCCTCCAGCTCCACCGGGATGGAGTTGAACTGGTCTCGCATGATCCAGATGACGATCGGCAGCACCATCAGCGTATAGAGCAGGATCAGCCCGACGCGTGTGTCGAGCAGGCCGACCTCCCGGTAAAGCACGAGGAAGGGCAAGGCCAAAACCACCGGCGGCAGGATCAGCTGAGACAGGAAGAAGAAGGAAATATCCTCGTTCCTGAACCAGGCAAACTTGTAACGATAGCGGGTCAGCCCGTAGGCGGCGAGGCTGCCGATGACGATGGCGAGGGTCGACGCACCGACCGAAGTGATGACCGAATTCATGAAACGCTTGATGAATTCGTCGCGGACCGTCGACGTCCGAAAGATCGAGTCCGGCGACAGGCCGAGCGAACGCCAGCCTTTCCAGTCGGGCCGGAAGTCGACGAACGGGATCAGATGGCCCTGGGTGACGTCGACCGCGGTCTTGAACGAAGTGGTTATCGTCCAATAGATCGGGAACAGGCAGATGAAAGCCCAGAAGATGAGCGCGCCATAGATGAAGACGCGGTTAGCGAGGAAGCTCGCCGGCGAGCGGATTTCGGAAGCGGCATAGTCGGTGGTCTGAACGCTCATCTTGCCGGCCCGATCAGTTGACGTTGCGCACGAAGCGGCTGGCGAACTTCAGCAGCCAGGTCACGAACACGATGATGATGATCAAATAGGCCATCGCCAGCATCGTGCCGTAGCCGACGTTCGAACGGTCGCGATATTCGCGGTAGATGAAACTGGACACCGAATCGGTCGCGCCGCCCGGCCCGCCGGAGGTGACGGTGATGATGATATCGGCGAGCTTCAGCTTGAAGATGATGCGCAGGATGACCGCTGTCACCGACACCGGCAGCATCAGCGGGAAGGTGACCTGCCAGAAAGTCTGCCAGGCAGTGGCGCCATCGACACGCGCTGCCTCGAGCACCTCGCGCGACATCGCCTGCAGGCCGGCGAGCAGCATGATCATCATGAACGGGATGAACGTCCACGCGTCGAGCACCATGATCGAGATGCGGGCGGTGATCGGGTTGGAGAAGAAGGCCGGGTTTTCCCAGCCGAGGTGGCGCGCCAGCGTCGCGGCGGGCCCGAAGCGGTATTCCATCAGCGACTTGCCGATCATCCACGACACCGCCACCGGCGACAGCATCAGCGGCATGAGAAACACGACGCGGAAGAATTTTCGTGCCCTAATCTGCGCGTTGAGCAGCAGCGCCAGGCCGAAGGCGATGACATATTCGACGAACACCGCCAGCACGTAGAGCACCATGTTGAACAGCGCGTTGCGATAATAGGCGTCGTTCAGCATCTGCCAGAAATTGTCGAGCCCGTTGAACTGCCGTCCGCTGAAGGAACTGAGGTTCCAGTCGGTCAGCGCGATGTAGAAGCCGAATAGCGTCGGGAAGATCACCATGGCAATGGTAAACAGCAGCGCCGGCAGCAGGAACAGCGCGCGCTGGCCGTCCTCGCCGCGCGTCAGCACCTGGCCGATGCCGAGCGCGACACCCCACAGCACGTAGGCATAGACCACCGGCCGCCAGGTGTCGAAGCCGATAGTGTCGACCTCGCTCTTGTAGAGGATTTGCAGCGCGATCACCGCCAGAAGGCCGAGCGTCGCAGCAGCCATCAGCGCCCAGCCAAGCCGTTTGCGGCTCCGCGGAATCAGGTCGGATGGCACGGCGCCTGCCGGCCATTCACTTGTCGACAAAGTCTGGTCAGCCAGGGTCCGGTCAGCCACGCGTCTTGCCTGTTCACAGGAGGCTCGATGACCGGCCGAGCCGATCGAGGCCGGGCCGGTCAAGCGGATGTCCGGCGGCTGTGCGCCGCCGGACCAGGTTTCACGATCTCAGCCTACATGCCGAGCGAGGCCTTGTAGAGCTTGACCTGTTTGTCGCGGCCGATCTGGTCGGTCAGCTTCTCCCAGGCGGCTGCGATGGCGTCGGCGCCTTCCTGCGCCTTCATCTTGCCGGCAAAGGTGTTGGCCAAAATGTCCTCGGCGGCGCTGTAGTACTGGAATATGCCGGGGATGCGCGGCTCGATCGCCGCGTTGGGATGGTTGTAGCTGTCGGCTTCCGACTTCAGATACGAGGTGATGAACGCCTCGTCGTAGCCCGCCGCCACCCATTCCGGAATGTTGAAATGCGAGTTGCGATAGGGCTGGAAACCCGACGGATAGGCCGCGCACCAGAGCGACAGGTCCTTGCCGCCGAGATGGGCAGCGGCAGACCATGCCGCCTTCTTCTTCTTTTCGTCGCTGTCGACGCGGGCCATGACGTAAACGCCCCAGCCGAGATAGGCGCAGTTCGGCGCATGGTTCGGGCCGCTGGCGAGCTTGTCCCACTGGCCGGTCTTGGAGTTGTAGACATCGTCCGAGCCCGGCAGGATCGAGAAGCCGGTGATGTCGCCGACGACCGAGGAATCGTTGGTCTTGACGTTCGAACCGACGTCGCCCCACCAGGTAACCATCGAACCGGTGCCTGCCAAGAATTGCTGGAAGGCGGTGGTGTTCGGGTCGGCGTTGATCTGGTCGGCAGGTTCGGAGGGCAGGGCATCGATGACGTCCTGGATCGCCCGCACCCATGCCGGATTGTTGACGCGCGGCTTCATCGTGTCGGCATCGAACAGCCAGGCCTTGTCATCGGGATGCTTGGCGTAGGCGCTGGCGCGGCTGCCGAGGAAATAGAAGCCGAAACCGCCCCAGGGCTTGGGCGCATCGAGGTAGCCAAAGACATCCTGGCCCTTCACCTGCTTGCCCTTGAGGAATTTCGTCACCGCCTGCACCTGCTGCCAGGTCTTCGGCACGCCCCATTCGCCTTCTCCGCCGCCGTCCTTCCAGGCCTTGGCGAGGTCGGCATCGGCAAACACGTCGGTGCGGTAGTTGAAATTATGTGCGTCGCCGTCAACGGTCACGCGATATTGCTTGCCGTCCCATGTGCCCACCGGCGGCTGCAGATAGGCCACGACATCCTTCATGTCGATCTGGTCCTTGACCCAGTCCGGCATCTCGGAGGTGAGACCCTTGCCGCAGACGTCGCCTTCGAACGGTGCCCCCATTTCGATGATGTCGAAATCGACGGTGCCGGTCGCGATCGACTGCTGCAGGCGGGCGTTGTAGTCAGCCTGCGCCAGGTCGATCCAGTTGATCTTGGCGCCGGTATAGGTCTCCCACGGCTTCAGGAAGCCGCGAAACAGCACATTGTGCAGGTTCTGGTTGTTGAGGCCCATGAAGGTGAGTTCGACGCCGGCGAATTCGCCTTCCTTGACATTGGCCTTGGTGGCTCCCAGGCAAAGCTCGCCGACCTGCTGGAAATCGGCATCGGTCGGCTGACCCTTGCCGACACCCGGAATCTGCAGGATCTGCGCGCGCAGGTCGTCGGCGGCCGCAGCCGTGCGCGTCAGCGCACCAAGTCCGGCGCTTGAGGCCGCCGCGAGGGCGGCCATGCTGGCCGCTCCCTTCAGCACGTCGCGGCGGGTGGCCCCGGCGCGGACAAGTTGGTTATAAAGGCTGACTTTCATTTCGTTCCTCCCAGAAGGTCAATTGTGAATTGGTTCAGATGGTGGAGCGCCGATTATGTTCCCCAACGACAGCGACTCCGGTAAATAGCGGCCCGAATTCTCCCTCCCGCGACGCTTGGCATTCAGTGCCGGACAAGCGTACCGGTGCGCCCGGAACAGGGTCATAAGCCGGGCACTGTCACTATTCGCACAACGAAGTGCGGTGTCAACGTGAATGGGTTTTTTATCTATAAGAGACTGACTTGCCCTAGCCGTTTGCGTTGTTTAGCTTCACGGCAACTGAAGGGGGAATGATGGCTCAAGTCGCGATCCGCAATGTGGCCAAGGCGTTCGGAACCGTCAAGGTTCTGCACGATGTCAGCGTCGACATCGCCGACGGACAGTTCGTGGTGCTGGTCGGGCCTTCCGGTTGCGGCAAGTCCACGCTGCTGAGGATGGTGGCCGGGCTGGAAACGGTCTCCGGCGGCACCATCGCCATCGGCGAGCGCATCGTCAACCATTTGCCGCCGGCCAAGCGCGACATCGCCATGGTGTTCCAGAACTACGCGCTCTATCCGCACAAGACGGTCGAGCAGAACATGGCCTTTGCTCTCAAGCTGCGCAAAACCGACCCGGCGGTGGTCACTGAGCGGGTCAAGCGCGCCGCCGACATCCTCGACCTCAATCCCTACCTCAAGCGCTATCCGCGCCAGCTCTCTGGCGGCCAGCGCCAGCGCGTCGCCATGGGCCGCGCCATCGTGCGCAACCCGCAGGTGTTCCTCTTCGACGAGCCGCTCTCCAATCTCGACGCCAAGCTGCGTGTCCAGATGCGCACCGAGATCAAGGAACTGCACCAGCGGCTGAAGACCACCACCATCTACGTCACCCACGACCAGATCGAGGCCATGACCATGGCCGACAAGATCGTGGTGATGCGCGACGGTCGCATCGAACAGGTCGGCGCGCCGCTGGAATTATTCGACCGGCCAGCCAACCTGTTTGTCGCCGGCTTCATCGGCTCGCCCTCGATGAACCTGCTCAAGGGCGTCGTGCGCAAGGGCGACAAGCCCGTCGTCGAGATCGCCGGGACGCCGTTCCCGATTGCGGCGACCAGTGCCGTCGAGGATGGCCGTAATGTCGTCTACGGCGTGCGGCCCGAGCACCTCGAAATCCATCCCGATGGTGTTCCGGCGAAGATTTCGGTGGTCGAGCCGACCGGTTCCGAGACTTTGGTGTTCCTGCGCTTCGGCGAGGGCGAGATGGTGGCGCTGTTCCGTGAGCGCCACGACTTCAAGCCGGGCGACACACTGCACCTGAAACCGCGGCTCGACCAGGTGCATCTCTTCGACGCAGAGACCGGCAAGCGTCTCTGATTTCGCCCCAGCAAACTTCGCGAGGAATACCATGCTCAAAGGAATCAATCCGCTGCTCAATGCCGATGTGCTGCAGGCGCTGCGGGCGATGGGCCACGGTGACGATCTGATTATCGCCGACACCAATTTCCCGTCCGATTCGGTGGCGCGCCAGACCGTGCTTGGCCGGCTACTGCGCATCGATGCGTCGGCGGCCGACGTGGTCAAGGCGGTACTGTCGCTCTATCCGCTGGACACCTTCGTCGACGATGCCGCCGCGCGCATGGAGATCGTCGGCAAGCCGGACGACATTCCCGCCGTGCAGAAGGAAGTGCAAAAAGAGATCGATGCCGCCGAGGGCAAGGCCTGGCCGATGATCTCGGTCGAGCGCTACGCCTTCTACGAACGCGCCAAGAAGGCCTATTGCGTCATCCAGACCGGCGAGCGCCGCTTCTATGGCTGTTTTGCGTTCCGCAAGGGCGTCGTGCCACCGGATGCGGAGTAGCGGGATGCCGGCGAATCCGATCGTCATGAAGCCGGTTGTCATATTGGGCGTCTTCGTCGCCGATACGGCCTACCGCGCCGCCCGCCAGCCGCGCATGGGCGAGACGATCCTGGGCACGTCCTTCACGCTCGGCCCCGGCGGCAAGGGCTCGAACCAGGCGGTGGCGGCCGGCCGGCTCGGCGCCGACGTCACCTTTCTTACCCGCCTCGGCGTCGACCCCTTTGCCGATATGGCGAGACAGACCTGGTCGCACGCCGGCGTGAAGAGCGCCGTCATCGACACACCGGAAAGCTACACCGGTGCCGCCTATATCTTCGTCGAGGAGACGAGCGGCAACAACGCGATCATCGTCAGTCCGGGTGCGGCGATGCTGATCTCGCCCGCCGATATCGAGGCAAATGCCGGCCTGATCCGCGCGGCCGGCGTTTTCGTCACCCAGCTCGAACAGCCGATCGAGGCGGCGCTGCGGGCGCTGGAGATCGCGCGCGGGGCAGGGGTGACCACCATCCTCAACCCGGCGCCCGCGGCCAGGCTTCCGGACCGCATCTACACGCTTTGCGACTATGTCACGCCGAACGAAACCGAGGCCGAGGAACTGACCGGCATCAAGGTGTCCTCGATCGACGACGCCCGCCGTGCCGCCGACAGCCTGCTTGAGAAGGGCGTTGGGGCAGTCATCGTGACGCTTGGCGAAAACGGTGCGCTGCTGCACACGGCCGATCGTTCCGAGCATGTCGCAGCGGTCGCCGCCGGCCCGGTGGTCGAGACCACAGGCGCGGGCGACGCCTTCAACGGCGGCCTGGCTGCCGCGCTGTCGAGGGGGATCGAACCTCTGGAAGCGGTGCGCTTCGCCTGCGCCGTCGCCGGCATCTCGGTGACGCGCCCAGGCACCGCCCCGTCCATGCCGACGCTGCAGGAGGTCGAGGCGCTGCTCGCCGAGGGGTGAGACCGTATGGATTACATCATGAACGACGACGGTTTTTGACAAATCAACGTCGACATTTCTCCGACACCAGGGGACGTGACCCCAAAGGAGAAATGGCGCGAGTGACGGGGCTCGAACCCGCGACCTCCGGCGTGACAGGCCGGCACTCTAACCAACTGAGCTACACCCGCGCATGGACGAACACGTGTCAGCCGTGTTCGTCGTTGGGGCGGTGGATAAGGGGTAAGCCACCGGGTGTCAAGCGGACCCGGACAGCATAACAGCAAACAGCAGAAGGTTTTTTGACAAGCCGAACTTTGTTGCCGAAACCGGCTCCCGGCCAAGCCACTGGCCGCTCATTTGGCCTTGCGAAGCCGGTCCTAACTGCTTAAAGGTCCGGCCCGGAGCGGGCGATTAGCTCAGTTGGTAGAGCGCTTCGTTTACACCGAAGATGTCGGCGGTTCGAGCCCGTCATCGCCCACCATTTTCCTCGATGTGTTCAGTTTGGGCTACACCGCTCAAGCTGATCGCCAGGTGAGACGCATCCGACCACTGTGCTACTCGGACTTTGGTCTGATTCAAACTGTCTTTCCGCAGGGACTTAAGTCTGATCTGCTTGCCTCTCATGAGGGAAACGATTGCCGAAAGCTACAACTTGCAGTATCTCAATTGCGTATGGGCATGGGCGGGAGCGAAAATATTCCTGGATGGCTTGCGAGTCATCTTCCGGACGATCCCGTGATCGCAGGAGATCTCGCGGATAAGATATCGAAGGAAGCTGAAAAAAACCGGCTTCCAGGCGAACGGATTGTGAAGACAACCCGTAACGAAGAAGACACCTTCAAGAAAGAACAAGTCGAAGCTTATCCCGACGCCGCGGTTGCAGGAGTCTTTGCCAGCGGTTCATTCCTCGCCCTGTTGGTATTAGCCATTTATCTGCTTTATGTGCTCTCGATTGTGGCCGGGGGAACGGTCGCGGATGTTCCCCTGCCGCCCATACTGCACTAGTAGACGCTCCGCCAACACTCGGATTAGCCCCGCACCGTGTTGATGCTGGTGACTTTCGTGTCTGCGGTGGAGCACGCGACGAAGGTTTCGTTCCCGCGGCAAAGGTGTTCACGCGGGGCAACTGGCTGCTGCAGAACGGCAGCATTGTACGTCCATAGGCCTCCCGGTTCTTTGCAACTTGGGCGATTGGCCTGTCGCAGATCAGCCTGCAATCGCCGGAGCGTGAGCAATCCGTTTCGCCACATAAACACAACGCTTCGATGAATCAGCGTCCTGCACCACCTCAAATCCAATCGCCTTGTAGAACCTTAGCGCACCATCGTTCTCCGGCATGACTTCGAGGTGGATGCCGGTCGAGCCGCTCGCGGCAAGCCCCTGCTCGAGGAAGGCCATCGCGCGCCGGCCGATGCCTTTCCCGCGCGCTTGCGGCAACAGGTCGATATGGCCATGCGACGGATAGGCGGTCAGCGCAGGCGGAACAGCGAAATCGGGACGATGGACCCGATGCCGCGCCCAGTCGCTGCCGCGCCAGCGCGAGCTGTCGGGTCCGGGGTCTGCCACGCGCCGCTGAAGGTCGGGATACCAGTCTGATGCCAGGCTGGCATTGAAAGCGCCCGTATCGGCCGCGCCAAGCAGGTAGCCGGCCGCACCTGCGGGACTATCGATAATGAAGGCCAGCTCGGGTTCGAGCACCTGGTAGGGAATGGTGTAGAGGAGGCCGAGCAGTTCCGGGTCGTCCTCGCGGCCGCTGGCGTCCTTGCCGGCATCGCCGGTCTTGAGACAGATCATCGCAAGCGCTGCACGATCGGCGGTGGTCGCCCGGCGCAGGAAGAAACCGCCGCCGAAATCGAGGATCATGGCGGCAGCAGCCGGAAATCCTTGCCCTCGGGCAAAAGCTGCCCGCCGTCGACGATGATGGTCGTGCCCGTGATGTAGCTGGCATCGTCAGAGGCTAGGAACAGGAAGGCATTGGCCACATCGCGCGGGCTGCCGAGACGGCCGAGCGGGATGGCGTCTTCCATGTTCTTGATGAAGGCCGCACCGCGATGCTGCTCTATGCCTTCGGTCAGGATGTTGCCGGGCTCGACGCCGTTGACTGTAATGCCGTAGCCCGAGAATTCGAGCGCAGCCGAACGGATCAGCCCATTGATGCCGGCCTTGGTCGCTGAATAATGGCCGTGGCCGGGGCTGGTGACATGCGGGCCGGTGATCGAGGAGGTGAACAGCATGCGGCCAAAATGCTGTGCCTTCATCGGCACCAGTGCGGCGCGAGCAGCGATGAAGCTGCCGCGCAAGTTTACCGCCATGACCCGGTCCCAATCGTCGGGACTGGTGTTTTCCAGCAATTGCCAGGGATAGATGCCGGCGTTCTGGACCATGATGTCGAGCCGGCCGTGACGGTCGAGCGCCAGTGCAACAGCGGCCTCGGCATCGGCCATCTGCGAGATGTCGGTGCGTATGAAGGCGGCACCGAGCTCGTCCGCAGTCGCTTGCCCGACCTCAGCCTCGGTATCGGCCAGGACAAGCGTCGCGCCCTCTTCGGCAAAGCGTCGTGCGATGCCCTTGCCGATCCCGCGCGCACTTCCAACGATCAGCGCGACTTTGTCTTCCAGACGGCCGGTCATGCCAGCCTCTGGCGTATCGTCTGCTTGAACGCATCGAGCAGCACGGCGGCAAGCACCAGCACGCCATGGATCACCTGGGTGAAGTTGGCCGGCAGGCCCATCAAATTGATCGCCGTGTTGATGGCCGAGAGCAGCAGCACGCCGGCATAGACGCCGGGCAAGGTGCCGACGCCGCCCTTCAGACTGACGCCGCCGATGACGACCGCGGCGAAGGCATTGAACAACAGGCCGACCCCGAGATTAGCTGTCGCGCCGGAGGTACGGATCGCCAGCAGCCAACCGGCAAGGCCGGCGATGGCGCCGGCGAGAACGAAGGCTATGACCAGGTTGCGGTTGACGCGGATGCCGGCGCGAAAGGTCGCCGTCTCGTTGCCGCCGATCATGACCAGGTGCCGGCCGAAGGGCGTCTTGGCCATGATCAGCGAGAACACCACGAAGCACGCAATGGCGATCCAGGCAGTCAGCGGCAGACCACCCAGGCGCTGGATGGCGAACCAGCGGATTGCCGGCGCCAGGTCCTGTGCCGAGCGGCCACCGGAAATAACCAGCACCAGGCCGCGCACCCAGATGTAGGACGCCAGCGTGATGATGAAGGCGCTCATCTTCACCTTGACCACGAGGACGCCGTTGAAGGCGCCGATGAGGCCGCCGACGGCAAGCGCGATGAGCAGCGAAACCGGAACCATCAGCCATTGCGGCTGCAACTGGATGCCAAGGCCGATGCCCGACGAGCAGAACAGGATGCCGACCGCCATGGCGCTGAGCGCCGCGACCGATTCGACCGACAGGTCCATATGGCCGGCGATGATGACCAGCGCCAGGCCGATCGACATTACGCCGAGCACGCTCGACGCCTCGATGATGTTGGCGAAGATACCGAGTTGGAAGTAGTTCGGGATAAGGATGGAAAAGACCACCAGCACGAAGACCAGCATGAACCAGACAAGATTGTCGAGGATGAACTCGAGGGTTTGGCGCGTGCGGGGGTTCATCTCAGGATCCGGTTGGCGCCGACCCCGAAAAACCACTCGGTTTTCGGACTATCAGGCGTGGTTGAAAATTGCTGCAGCATTCCCGCGCGCGTCCGTTTGAACGCACCCGGGCTGCAGGGCTGGGCTCCGGGCCGGCATGGCCCGGAGCTTCTGGCGAGTTCGCTATTCGACCGGCTTTATGGTTTCGGTCGGCGGCTTCATGTTGCCCCAGAAGGCCGGGTTATCGACATTTTCCTTGGTGATCGCAGCGCCGGGGATCTTGATGTTCGGTCCCCACGCTTCCTTGGTCAGGGTTGATTTCAGGCCAAGCACATCATATTCGCCGGGCTTGATCTCCTGCTTGTTGACCACCTTGTCCATGAACATCGCGACCGCCGCGGCCTGGGCGTAGAGCGGCTGCTCGACTTCGACGTTGAGCCAGCCCTTGCGGATCAAGTCGAGGCCGACCGGAGCGCCGTTCGAGCTCATCAGCATGACGTCGCCCGGCTTCTTGCCGGCGGCCTCGAGCGAGGCGACGGCAGCGACCGAAAGATGCGCGGCATGGCTGAAGATCAGGTCGATGTCGGGGTTGGCGAGCAACTGGTCGTTCACGATGGTCCCGGCTGCATCCGCCGCCCATTGCATGGCCGGCAGCGAGATGATCTTGACGTCCGGGAACGCCTTCATTTTCTCCTCGAAACCCTTCTGGATGTCGAGCGTGTAGGGATCGCCCGGATCGCCGAGCACCTGCAGGATCTTGCCCTTCACCGAGCCGTTCTTCGCGGTCAGGAGCTTTTGCGCCTGGTCGGCGGCGACGTAGCCGATCTCGACGGTTCCGGCCACCGAGGTGAAGTCGGACGGGGTCGAGGTGATCTGGCGGTCGAACTCGACGACCGGGATGCCGGCGGCACGGGCCGCCTCGATCGACGGTTTCAGCGCATTGAAATCGACGGCGGCAAGGATGATCGCCGCCGGCTTCAGCGCGATGACGTCGTTCATCTGCGATTGCTGAGCGTCGGTCTTGTTGTCGGCGTTCAACGTCTTCATCTCGTAGCCGACCTGCTTCAGGAACAGTTCCAGCGCGCTCACCGAGCCGGTCTGGAACTCATCGAGCAATGTCGGCACCATGTAGTAGACGGTGCCCTTGGACTGGGCGAATGCCGGCGTGAGCGTGGCAAAGGCCAGTGCCAGGATACCGAAGACGGAAAGAAGTATTTTCTTCATGTCGTTCGCTCCTCTTGCGCCGGACCCCTCATTTGTCCCTCAGCTCGCCGGTCCGGCACCGGCGAGCGTCTCTCCGGTGATCATGTTGATCACCGCGTCGGGACTTGTTTTGTTGCGTGCGACATCGCCCGCCACGACGCCTTGCCGGATCACCACGATCCGGTCGGCGACCTGGAAGGCCTGTTGCATGATATGGGTGATGATGACGACGCCGATGCCCTGGCTCGCCACCTGGCGGATCATGTCGAGGCCGCGCCGCGTCTGCTCGACACCGAGCGCCGCGAACGGCTCGTCGAGAAGCACCAGCTTGCCGCCAAAATGCACGAACCGGTTGAGCTCGATGGCCTGCCGTTGGCCGCCGGAAAGATGCTCGACATTGGTGCGAAGCGAGGGAATGCGGGTGCCGGCGCTGGCCAGCGCCTTTTGCACCACCTGCTCCATGGCGCGCTCGTCGAGCACCGGAATGCCGAGAACCTTCCTGGTGATCTCGCGGCCCATGAAGAAATTGGCGACCACGTCGACATTGGTGCAAAGCGACAGGTCCTGGTAGACCGTCTCGATCCCCGCGGCCTTGGCCTCGGCGGGAGATTTGGCCAGGAATTCCTTGCCTTCGAACAGCATGCGGCCGGAGGTCGGCTCGAGGCCGCCGGCAATGATCTTGACCAGCGTCGATTTGCCGGCGCCGTTGTCGCCCAGAAGCGCCACCACTTCGCCCTTGTCGATCGAAAAGCTGATGCCTTTCAGCGCTTTGATGGCGCCGTAATTCTTGGCTACGTTGTCGAGCACCAGCAGCGGTTCGCTCATGCTGCGATCCCCTTGTTATGCAAGAGATCTCGTCCGCGTTCGCGCTCGGCGGTGAAGATCTGGCCGAAGCGTGGCGAAAGCACTCCTGAGACGGCAAGCGCGGCGGCGCCGCGCAACACCGCATGCTGGCCGCCGCGCGCGACGCTGACGCGGGGCGTCGTGCGATCGCTTCGCGCCGACACCGAATTGGGCAGGTGCACGGCCGCGCCGGCAAGCCTTTCGAGCAGCTCGGTGGACGCCAGCCCGCCGAGGATGATGGTTTCGGGATCGAACAGGTTTTCGATGATGGTGACGGCGTTGCGGAAGATCGGCGCAATCTCGCTCACCCACTCGGCGTCGGCGATGTTGCGGCGCCGCAGCGCCTCGAGCGAGAGATACCGTTCGAGGCAGCCGCGATTGCCGCACGGGCAGGGCTCCCCGCCTGGCACTGCGGGAATGTGGCCGATTTCACCGGCGTTTCCCCAGGCGCCGCGCAATGCCGCCCCGTCATGCACCATGACGCCGCCGAGACCGACGCCGAAATAAAGATAGTAATACTCGGAATATGCCGTTCCGAGGCCGTAGAGGCGCTCGCCGATAGCAGCCGCCGCCATATCGGTTTCGAAAAAGGCCGGCAGTCCGGTCGAGGCGGCCAGCCGCTCGCGCAGCGCCACATCCTTCCAGCCGGTCATGGTGGTCGGCCCGACAAAGCTCATGGACTCCACGCCGAACGGTCCGGGCAGCGCCATGCCAATGCCGAGAACGCGGCCACCGGGCCGCAATGCCGTCAATTCGAGCACCATGGCGCCGATCAGCTCGAAAGCGTGGTCGGGCGTTGCATTTGGGGCTTCGCGGTAGGTGCTCTCGATAACATCGCCGCTTAGGTTGATCAGGGCGGCATTGATGCCCAGCGGGGTGACGTGGATGCCGACGGCATAGCCGCCTTCCGGATTGATGCGCAGCGTTGCCGGTGGCAGGCCGCGCCCCTTGGGCTCTTCGCGCAGCGACAGCACGTAACCGTGCTCTTCCAGCTCGCGAACGATGGTTGACACCGTCTGCACGGTGAGTCCGACCCGCCTGGCGATATCGCCGCGGGCGATCGGTCCGTGAAGGCGGATGGATTCGAGCACGATGCGCCGGTTATACGGCCGCCCGAACTCCTGATTGGTTCCCCGCAGTGCCATGCCTTGTGCCCTCGAGAGAGGCCAGACTGGCACTGAAGATTTATTCAGTCAAATGGAATTCAAAAATAATTCGCCTGTGGCCAAGGTCCTTTTAACGCCGGCGGATTCGCGCCCGCCGGCGGATGGGCCAACTCTGGCAATTTTCCAGCATGAAGCGCCACCGGCTGGACGGGACGCCGGGCATGACCTTGGCCGGCATTCCGATCAGCGCCCTGAAGCCCATTTCGGAACCGGCTGTGAGCCGGCCAGGGATCGGAGTTCGTTGCGCCTTTCCGTTGCGGGGAGCATACTTCCTCTCGCCGGTCTGCGGGAGGAGATGCGATGCCGAAGCTGACCCTCGACGGGATTGATCTCGGCTATGAGGTGCGGGGCGACGGGCCGCCGGTTCTGTTCGTCCACGGCAGCGTCACGAACGGCATGATGACGTGGTCCGCGCAGCAACCGCTTGCGGAGCGCTGGAAGCTGGTTGTGGTCGACCGGCCGGGATACGGATCAAGTTCCCCTGCCGAACGCGAGGATTTCGTCGTCGACGCCAGACTGGTCGCCGGATTCCTCGATCGGACGCATGACCTCTGGGGCGAAAGCCGCGTCCATCTGGTCGGGCATTCCTATGGCGGCGTCATCTCTCTTCTTGCAGCAGCGATGCGCCCGCGAGCAATCCGTTCGCTCACGGTGATCGAGCCGCCGGCCTTTGACCTTGCGCGCGAGGATGTTGCCGTCAATGAACTCGTGACGCGCCTGAAGACCCACTGGCAAAGCGGACCGCGCGACGATCCCGCGCTTTTCTTGCGCCAGTTTCTCCATCTGGTCGGCTCGGCGATACAATTGCCAGACCCGCTGCCGCCCCCGCTCGCGCAAGGCGCGGCCATGCTCGTCGTCGAACGCGGGCCATGGGAGGCCGAAATTCCGCTTCGGCAACTTGCCGATGCGCCGTTCCCGAAACTGGTGGTATCCGGCGGGCACAGCGCAGCATTCGACGCCGTCTGCGACGTGCTCGAAAACGTGCTTGGTGCCGATCGTGCCGTGATCGCCGGCGCGGGGCACAGCGTTCAGCAGACCGGTGAGCCGTTCAACCGGCGGCTCGGCGCGTTCATGGCTGCTGCTGAGGGCTGAAAGCGATCTATCTCTGATATTGCCTGGCGGGCGGTTGGCGCGCGACAGGCTTCACGCCGAATGAATCGCCGGCTCTACAGATACCGCTCGACCTTCTTGCCGACGGTCAGGAAGCGCAGCGGATCGATCGCCTCGCCATTGTGGCGGACCTCGTAGTGCAGGTGCGGGCCGGTCGAGCGGCCGCTGTTGCCGGTCTTGCCGATGACGTCTCCGGCATCGAGCTTCTGGCCGACGGCGACGTCGATTTCGCTGAGATGCCCGTAACGCGTTACAAAACCGTTGCCGTGGTCGACCTCGATCATGCGGCCGTAGCCGCCGTTCCAGCCGGCCTTGACGACGACGCCGCCTGCCGTGACCTTGGCCGGCACACCGACCGGCGCCCTGAAATCCATGCCGGAATGCAAGGCGGCCGTGCCGAGGATGGGGTCGGTGCGCACGCCGAACGGGCTGGTGACGCTGCGGCCGGGGGCGGGGTTGGCGAGCGGCAGCCGGCGCGCTTCCTTTTTAAGATGATCCAGCGCGTCAAGAGCCTCGTCCAACTCCTTGACCTTGCTGTCGAAGACCAACGAGCTGTCGAGTGGTATCAGCGGGCCGCCGACGTCGCTCTTTTCGAATTCGCTGTCGACGGGCAGGCCGGCGGCCTCGAGCGCCTGCGAAATCGCGTCGGCGCTTTTGTAGGCATTGTCGGCAAGTGTGGCGATGCGGGTGAGCTGCTGGCTCTCGATGGCCTTCAGCGAGTTGTTGATCGAAACGAAGAGCTTGTCTGCCCGGTCGGCCGCGCTTTCGCTCGGCAGCGGATCGGCGCGGGTCGACCACAGCGAGAACGGCCTGGTGTCGTTGCTGGGAAGGGGGGCAGCAAGGCTGGCGACGGAATAGGCCATCGGCTGGATGCTGCCGGTCGCGTCGGCATGTTCGTCCGGCTTTGCCGTCGGCATGGGCGGCGTTGCGACCTCGTTTTCGGCTCGTTCGAGGATCGGGCCGAGACGGCCGTGACGCAGGCTGAGCTGGCTCTGCCGTTCCAGCAGCTCGCTGACCTTGGTTTCCATCAGTTGCTGATCGAGTAGCTGGCGGCTGGTGATGCGGTCGACCTGGCTGCGCAGTGCCGAGATGCGGTCTTCGTAGGTCTGCTGCATGCGCGCCTGCCGCGCCGTCGTGGCGCCGATTAGATCGTCGCGCAGCACCAGATAGGAGGTCGCCAGCAGGTAGCCGATGACGACCGCCGCCAGCGCCGAGCCGCAAAATGCAGCCAGCCACGGGCGTATGGTGAAATGCCTTATCTGGTCGCCCCGGGCGATGATGACCGTGTGGGGCTCTCTGCGTCTGCCGAAGACCGCTGACTGACTGGCTACGTTCACGGGACCAAGCTTTCGTTACGACACCAACGACAAGCCTGATTACACATTATTAGGGTTAACAAAGTTTTGCCGATCGAACGACAGGCAAAGGTCTTCGCGCAAAACGGGTATCGAATTACAGCGGCCTGGCGCAGCTCTCAAAGGGCGTGAACCGCCTCCAGCACCTCTTCGGCGTGCCCCTTGACGCGGACGTTGCGCCAGATCCTGGCGATGCGTCCGTCCCGGCCGATCAGGAACGTCGCCCGCTCGACGCCCATATAGGTGCGGCCGTAGAGCTTCTTTTCCACCCACAAATGGTAAGCCTCGATCACTTTGCGCTCTTCGTCGGCGACAAGGTTGACGCTCAGATCGTATTTCGCCTTGAATTTGTCATGTTTCTTGACGCTGTCCGGCGAGAGCCCGATGACGACAGCGCCGGCCTTTTCGAACTCCGGCTTCAACTGCGAAAAGCCGATCGCCTCGTTGGTGCAGCTTGTGGTGTCGTCCTGTGGGTAGAAATAGAGTACGATGGGTTTTCCCAGCAATGCGGCGAGGCTGAGTGAACCGCCGCCGTCGCGCGGAAGATCGAACTGCGGCGCAACATCGCCCACGTCGAGGCCAGCCATACCGATGCCCTTGTTTGAGGTTACGCGCCAGGCTGCATCGATATAATGTCGAGCGGGGATTCGTCCACGATCGAATTCGTTTCAACGGAAGATTGCGTGGATCAGGAGCTACCGCAGCACGAGAAGATCAGGTTCAGGCGTGACGAGATCACCGACCTGGGAACCTTTCCGTCCGCGTGCCGCGTCCCGCCGCTCGGCCAGGCGTCGATCGGTCGCGGCGTCCGTTTGATGGCGCGGCTGTTTGCCGGCCTTGTCGCCCTTGTGCTGCTGGCTGGCGCCGGCGTCTACGCGATCGGCGTGTCCGGCTTCGGCTCGGAGCGGCTTCGCGCGGAAGCCGAAACGGCAATCGAGAGATTGGCCGGCTTCGATGTCGACGTTGCCGTCGGGCCGGCCCGGCTGACGCTTGACGGGTCGAGCTTCATTGCGCTGCAGGTCAGCGACGTCAGCCTCAAGACCGCCGACGGCAAACCGATGGCCGATGCCGGCCGGGTCCGCTTCGGCATCCGGCTGATCCCGCTGCTTTCGGGCGAGGTACGGCTGACCAGCGCCCGGATTTCCGACGCGCACATCGTCATGGCCGCGATGCCGTCCGGCGGCGACTGGACGGCCGGGCTGCGCAACCAGGATGGCCTCATCGATCCGGAAAAACTTTCCGCCGCCGTCTTCGCCAACGTCAACCGCGCGCTCGATGCGGTGCGCGTGGATTCGATGCGCCAGATCGATCTGCGCAACGTCGAGCTGGCACTGCCCGAGACCGGATCGGTCAAGTCGGTCACCATCGCCGACGCCTCCGTGTCGCAGACGGGACCGGGAAGCATGGAGTTTTCATCCGATGCGGATGTCGACGGCAGGGGACTTACCATCGCCGCTTCCGCCACCCGCGATCCGGCGACGCGACGCATCACCACGCTGGATGCCAGCATCCAGGCGGCGGATGCCGAAGCTGCGGCAGCAGGCGGCAAATTGGGCGCGATCGCCTTGAAGCTGGCGGGGTCGGAAGGGACCGGCGACAACAGTTCGCGGCTGACCGCTGCCCTGTCACTGACCGGGTCGGTGCTCAATCTCGGTTCGCGCGGCCTGCTTCCGGCCGACATCGATCTCGATGCGACGCTCGTCGCCGGGTCGAACAAGATCCAGGTCGAAAGCTTGCTGGTGAAAACCGGCCGCTCGACCTTCGATTTCGCCGGTTCGATCGGCCCGAAGCCCGCTACCGGCGCAGCGGGCGAGGAGCCATCCTATCGTTACGACCTGACCAGCGACGGTTCGACCCTGGCGCCTTCGGATTCGCCGGAGCCGGCGCTCAGCTTCATTGCCCGTATTGCCGGCGTCTACCAGCCGACGAGCCAAAAGCTGGTCGCCGAGCAGATCGGCGTCCGGTCCGGACCGGGCAGCGAAGTGCTGGGCACGGCTTCGGTTTCATTCGTCGCCAACCAGGCGCCGGGCATATCGGTGGCGCTCAATGTCCACGACATGCCGGTCTCGCACGTCAAGCAATTATGGCCCTGGTTTTCGGCGCGCAATGCCAGGCTGTGGGTGCTCAAGAACCTGTTCGGCGGCCGCGTCGTCGATGGCAGCCTGCAGTTCCAGGTCGTGCCCGGACGGCTCGGCAACGGCGTGCCACTTTCGGCCGATGAAGTGTTCGGCCGATTCCAGGTCGAAGGATCGCGCTTCGACACGGCCGGCCGCATTCCGCCGATCCGCGATGCCG
Source organism: Mesorhizobium sp. M1006 (assembly GCF_040318825.1). Taxonomy (NCBI): domain Bacteria; kingdom Pseudomonadati; phylum Pseudomonadota; class Alphaproteobacteria; order Hyphomicrobiales; family Phyllobacteriaceae; genus Mesorhizobium; species Mesorhizobium sp. M1006. The sequence continues at coordinate 1,980 of NZ_JAMYMZ010000016.1, read as the reverse complement.
TCGGCGTCGTCGGCTTCCACGGCAATGACGTCGACGTCGCGCTGTCGTCGGGCAGCGTCTATATGCCGAGCGGCCGCACGGTGGCGGCGAGCAACGGCACGCTCACCGTCAAGGCGGCGAACCATCCGCCGGTGATCGGCGCGCTCGACATCGATGTCGCCGGCGAGGCGCCGGCAATCGCCGAGCTGGCATCCTTTGACCCGATCAACGCCATGCGCCATGTCGGCCTGCTGCCGGACGACCTGTCCGGCACGGTGACCGGCCACGTCAAGGCCGATATTCCGCTGCAGTCCGGTGTCGACTCTTCCAAACTCGATTGGCTGGTGGCGCTCGACTACAAGGACCTGTCGCTGGGCAAGCCGTTCGAGGGCCAGACGGTCAGCCATGCCGACGGCTCGATCACGGTCGCGCCCGACCGGGCGGTGATCTCGGCCAAGGCGCTGCTCAACGGCATTCCGGCCGAGCTCGACCTGATCGAGCCACTCAGGGATGGCGGCCCGCCGCGCAGTCGTAAAGTGGAGCTGGTGCTCGACGACAAGACGCGCGCCACCGCCATGCCTGGCCTGTCGACGCTGCTTTCCGGAACCATCAAGGTGGCGATCGACAAGAGTGGCACCGGCAACCAGAACGTGTCGGCCGACCTGACCAATGCCAGGCTGGACATTCCCTGGGCCGGCTGGAGCAAGGGCCCCGGCATTCCCGCCAAGGTGGTCTTCGCCATGGCGAAGACCGGCGACACCACGACGCTGTCCAATTTCGAACTCGACGGCAAGACCTTCTCCATCGACGGCAGCGCCGTGCTGGTCAACGGCGCCTTGTCCTCGGCCCGGTTCAGCAAGGTCACGTTGAACAGGGGCGACGACGTCGCCGTCTCGGTGAAGCGGTCGGGCAAAGCCTATGCGGTCGAGGTCAGCGGCAGCGCGCTGGACGCACGCTCGCTGATCAAGCAATTCACGTCCGATGTCGATACCGCCACCAAGACCACCGGCGTCGATGCGATCTCGGTCAGCGCCGACGTCAGCTCCCTGACCGGCTTCCACGACGAGGTGCTGTCGAATCTGAAACTCGACTACAGCGCCGCAGGGTCCCGGGTGAACGGGCTCAAGGTGAGCGCCACGGCAAGTTCGGGAGCCGCCATCACCATCAGCAACACGACCGGCGGCGGCCTGCGCACGCTCAACATGAAGTCGGCCGACGCCGGCGCCATACTGCGCTTCCTCAACATCTACGAGCATATGGAAGGCGGCTCGATCACGCTGGCGCTCACCGGGGCCGGCGACGGTCCGATGAAAGGCCAGGTCGACGCCAAGAACTTCTTTGTCGTCAACGAGCCGAAGCTCGCCTCGATCGTGTCGACGACGCCGGCCGGCGACAACCGCAGCCTCAACGAGGCGGTCAAAGGCAATCTCGACACGTCGAGGGTGAAGTTCGAGCGCGGTTTCAGCGAGATCGATAAGGGCAGCGGCTATCTCAAGCTGCGCAACGGCGTACTGCGCGGCTCGCGCATCGGCACCACCTTCCAGGGCACGCTCTACGACCAGAACAACAATATGGACATGACCGGCACGTTCATGCCGGCCTACGGCGTAAACCGCATCTTCGGCGAACTGCCGCTGATCGGCGCACTGCTCGGCAACGGCCGCGACCGGGGCCTGATCGGCGTCACCTACAGGCTCAAGGGCAACGCCAACAAGCCGAACCTGGAGGTCAATCCGCTATCGGTGATAGCGCCCGGGATTTTCAGGTCGATCTTCGAGTATCGCTGAGGTCAAAACCCAATTACCTCGAGCGACCGAGTTTTGATCTTAAGCGGCCGCTCGTCCGCCCCGCGAATTCACGCCCATGATCCAAAGGCGACTGACGTCCGCCCGGGCCTAAATGGCCGCTTTGCGCCTAATGCACGAACCCGCTTCGCGGGAGGGGCGCCTCGTTCTGAGATGGCGCGACTGCCATTTTGACTTGAGCGGGTAGAGGGGTCGA
>NZ_JAMYMZ010000015.1:0-147740 GCF_040318825.1 Mesorhizobium sp. M1006 | reverse complement strand
ACAAACGTCCGAGCCACTTAAGGCGAGGAGGTCGCGTCGACCTTAATCAAGACGCTTCGGTGCGAGTGGATCCACGGCTTCATCGGCGACTTCTTCAACACTATCGGTCCGGAATGGACAATTCCGAAGTGGCGGAGAGGGAGGGATTCGAACCCCCGATGGGCTTGCACCCATGCCGCATTTCGAGTGCGGTGCATTCGACCACTCTGCCACCTCTCCGCGGTCATGGTCCGCCGTTGCCGGCGCGGCGCACTAGATAACGGCTGGACAGGCAGGTTACAAGGGCCAATCTGCCCCGGCGCCGCAGCTTCTGTCCGTGCTTCTTCGAGGCTCCGGTGGTCACTGCTCGATATTTGCAAGGTCTGGGCTCAACCCATTCGCAGCTTGCCCGCGGCGCTTGCCTTGACTCAAGCCGAACCTTCGGTTAGGGACAGCGCGCAATCGGCGTGGAGGGATCTTCCGCGCCGCTTGTTTTTTGAACCCGCAGACTGACAAAAAGACGGCCGAACCGCCTGAAGCGGTTCATCAAGGCCGACCGAACAGCGAAAGGCAAAAAATGTTCGCAGTCATCAAAACGGGCGGCAAGCAGTATCGCGTTGCCGCCAACGATCTCCTGAAGATCGAAAAACTCGAAGCCAATGTCGGCGACATCGTCGAGATCGGTAACGTGCTCGCGCATGGCGAAGGCGAGAACGTCACATTCGGTGCGCCGTTCGTCGATGGTGCGATGGTCACCGCCGAAGTCGTCGAGCAGGGCAAGAACCGTACCGTCATCGCCTTCAAGAAGCGCCGCCGGCAGAATTCGCGCCGCAAGATCGGCCATCGCCAGCTTTTGACCACCGTCAGGATCGCCGAGATCCTGCTGGGTGGCGCCAAGCCGGCGAAGAAGGCCGCCGCCAAGACCGAAGCGAAGGCTGAAGTTGCAGCCAAGACCGAGGCGAAGGCTGAAGCCGCGCCGAAGGCAGCAGTGAAGGCAGAGGCTGCGCCGAAGAAGGAAGCCAAGGCCGAGACGACCGAGGACAAGGCTGCCGAAGCCGCCGCACCGTTGTTCAAGGCGCCGAAGGGCGAGCCGGACGACCTGACCGTGATCAAGGGCATCGGCCCGGTCGCCGCCGGCCAGCTCAACGAACAGGGCATCACCACCTTTGCCCAGATCGCCAAGCTGTCCGACAAGGACGTCGCCAAGATCGACGAGCACATGCCGTTCAGCGCCGACCAGATCAAGGACTGGCGTGAGCAGGCCAAGGAATTGGCGAAGAAGTAGAACGAACCGACGCAATCGTCGCCGGATCGGACTTGAAACGGAACGCGAACGCGTTCATAAGATCGTTTAGGCGCCTCGCGGCGCATCGGAGTAGTTAGATGGCACACAAGAAAGCTGGCGGATCGTCGCGCAATGGTCGCGACTCCCATTCCAAGCGGCTCGGCGTGAAGAAGTTCGGCGGCGAAGCCGTGATTCCGGGCAACATCATCATTCGTCAGCGTGGCACGACGTGGCATCCCGGCACCAATGTCGGCATTGGCACGGACCACACGCTGTTTGCGCTCGAAGCTGGCGCAGTCACCTTCAACAAAAAAGCCAATGGCCGAACCTACGTATCGGTGAACCCGATGACGAAGGCAGCGGAGTAGCCGGTTCCGCACGAGAACACCGGCACCCATCTCGGGACCGGTGTCTGGCCAAGCCAGGAAATGGATCAGGGGAGATGGGTTTCCATCTCCCCTTTTTCTTGTGCCTGGAGGACTTTGATATGGTTGCCGAAGCGGAAGACTCAGACGACGAAAGTTACACGATAGATTGCCCGGTGCTCGCGACCGAGCGGCTGGTCATGCGTGCCCCGCGTGAAAGCGACATCGAGCAATTGGTGGCGCTCGCCGACAACCGCCATGTCGCGGAAATGCTGGCTCGCATGCCGCATCCCTATGGCGAGGCCGAGGCACGCGCTTTCCTGGCCATGACGGCATCGCGCCGGGCCGGAATCGCCTATGCGCTGACGCTGGCCGGCACCGAGACCTTCGTCGGCTGTGCCGGGCTCAACACCACGGATCGTGGGCTGGAGCTCGGCTACTGGATCGGCGAGCCGCACTGGAAACGCGGCTACGCGACGGAAGCAGCGCACGCACTGGTCGACCTTGCCTTCCAGAGAACCACGATCCAGGTGCTGCACGCCTCGACGCGGGTTATCAATCCGGCCTCGCGCCGGGTCATCCACAAATGCGGCTTCCAGTATGCCGGCCAGGGCATGCTGAACTCGATCGTTGCCGGTCAGGTGCCGGTCGAACGCTACCGCCTCGATCGCAAGACCTGGACCAGCCTGCGGAACTGGGTGCATTTTTGATGGGTGCGGCTCACGTCATCTCGAGCCAGACCGGCAAGTGATCCGAACCGGCCGCTTGCCGGTCGACCCACAGGCGCTTCAGCGACTTGGCAAGCGAGGCGCTGGTGAAGATGTAGTCGATGCGCTTGTAGCGGCTGGTATCGTCCGGCCGCTTGGGGTCGACCCAGGTGACGAGATCGGCGCCGCCAGCGCCGAGGCGGGTGGCAGCATCGATGGCGAGGTCGGCGGTCACCGGCATGCCGAATTCATGGTCAGCCTGACCGGCGAGTTCGACATGTTCCGGCGATCCGGCCAGCATGTTGAAGTCGCCCATGACGACGAAGGCTTCGGGACAAGGCAGGTCCGGCAAGCCGATCTCGGCGACGCCGGAGAGCCCGCCGCCCTCGAGCGGGTAGTTCAACAGGCGCTGGCGCAGAAAGCGGATCTGGCTCAGCCGTTCAACCGGGCTGCGATGGTCGAGATGGGTGGAATAGAAGCGGATCGGACCAAGCGGCGTTTCGATCAGCGCCTCCAGCGCGCCGCGCTGGAAGTTCATCGCTTCGACACTGCGGCTGCGCGGCAAAAGGAGATTGCGCGACAGATGGATCGGCGTCCTCGACAGCACCATGTTGCCGAGCTGGAAGGTGGTCGTGATGGCGCGGCCGTTCTCCAGGCGCGAGCCGGCGTCGGCTTCGAAATTGCTGCCGTAGACGGCAAAATAGTCGGGCAGCGCCTCGCCGAGGTCGGCCACCATGTCGCGGCCGCCATTCTTCGGGTTGGCGCGGGTGACCTCCTGCAGCGCGATCACGTCGGCGCCGCGCACGGCATCGGCGATACGGCCGACATCGTAGCGGGCGTCGAGACCGACGCCGTAGTGGATATTGTAAGTTACCAGTTTCATTCCGACATCTCGCGCTTGGAAAGCCGAAGATCGATTTTCGGCAAGGGTCAACCAAATGCTACGCGTCCAGAGCTACGCGCGACGTTACAGTAGCAAAAACGGCCCTCGCCCTTCGTCCCGCCTTGCTTTAGAGCAATCCCGCAAAGCCAATAACAGAAACCATACAATCCGATGAAATTTCTCGATCAAGCCAAGGTCTACATCCGCTCCGGCGACGGCGGCGCCGGTTCGGTGTCGTTCCGGCGCGAAAAGTTCATCGAGTTCGGCGGCCCCGACGGCGGCGACGGTGGCCGCGGCGGCGATGTCTGGGTCGAGGCGGTCGATGGGCTGAATACGCTGATCGACTATCGCTATCAGCAGCATTTCAAGGCCAAGACCGGCACGCACGGCATGGGCCGCAACATGACTGGCGCCAAGGGTGCCGACGTGACGCTGAAAGTGCCGGCCGGAACGCAGGTCTTTGCCGAGGACAATGAGACGCTGATCTGCGATCTCACGGTCGTCGGCCAGCGCTTTCTTTTGGCCAAGGGCGGCAATGGCGGCTTCGGCAACCAGCACTTCAAGACCTCGACCAACCAGGCGCCGCGCCGCGCCAATCCCGGACTGCCGGGCGAAGAGCTCAACATCTGGCTCAGGCTGAAGCTGATCGCCGATGCCGGCCTCGTCGGGCTGCCCAACGCCGGCAAGTCGACCTTCCTGGCGGCGGTCACCGCGGCCAAGCCGAAGATCGCCGACTATCCCTTCACCACGCTGCATCCCGGCCTTGGCGTGGCCCGCATCGACGGTCGCGAATTCGTCATTGCCGATATCCCGGGCCTGATCGAAGGCGCGCATGAAGGTGTCGGCATCGGCGACCGCTTCCTTGGCCATGTCGAGCGCACGCGTGTCCTTCTGCATCTTGTCTCGGCGCAGGAAGAAAATCCGGCCAATGCCTACAAGACCGTGCGTGCCGAGCTCGAAGCCTACGGCAATGGGCTGACCGACAAGGTCGAAATCGTCGCGCTTTCCCAGGTCGACATACTCGATGCCGACGCACGCAAGAAAAAGACCGCCTCGCTGAAACGTGCCGCCGGCCGCGCGCCGATGCTGCTTTCGGCGGTCACCGGCGAAGGCGTCGAGGCGGTGTTGCGCGCGCTGATCGCTGTGGTGGCCGATGCACGCGAGGCGGTCGCTGCGCCGGTCGAGACGCGCTGGAACACATAGCCATGGCCGCGCAATCGCTGAAAAATTATCGGCGCATTGCCGTCAAGATCGGCTCGGCGCTGCTTGTCGACCGCACGACGGGCCTGAAGCGCGACTGGCTGGCCTCGCTTGCCGACGACATCGCCATGCTGGCCAGTGGCGGCGCCGAAATTCTCGTCGTGTCTTCCGGGGCGATTGCACTTGGCCGCACCATCCTCGGTCTCGGCAAGCGGGCGCTGAAGCTCGAGGAGAGCCAGGCGGCGGCCGCCGTCGGGCAGATCGCATTGGCCGGCGCCTGGTCGGATGCGCTCGGCAAGAATGGCTTGAAATCGGGCCAGATCCTGCTGACGCTCGGCGACACCGAAGAGCGTCGCCGCTATCTCAACGCACGGGCGACGATCTCGACACTGCTCAAAATGAAGGCGGTGCCGGTCATCAACGAGAACGATACGGTGGCCACCTCCGAAATCCGCTATGGCGACAACGACCGCCTGGCGGCGCGCGTCGCCACCATGATGGGCGCCGATCTTTTGGTGCTGCTTTCCGACATTGACGGGCTCTACACGGCGCCGCCGGCGCGCGACCCGCAAGCCCGATTCATTCCGGTCGTCGACCGCATCACCCCTGACATCGAGGCGATGGCGGGTGCCGCTGCTTCGGAATTGTCGCGCGGCGGCATGCGCACCAAGCTCGACGCCGGCAAGATCGCGACCGCCGCCGGCACCGCCATGATCATCACATCAGGCACGCGGCTGTCGCCGTTGCTGGCAATCGAGCGCGGCGAGCGCGCCACCTTCTTCCGGCCGAGCGCCAATCCGGTCAAGGGCTACAAGACCTGGATCGCCGGGCAGCTCGAACCGGCCGGCCGGCTGACCGTCGATGCCGGCGCCATCGGCGCGCTGCTCTCGGGCAAGTCGCTGCTGCCGGCCGGCGTCAAACTGGTCAGCGGCAATTTTGCGCGTGGCGACACGGTGGCGATCCTGTCGCCCGAGGGCCGCGAGATCGCGCGCGGGCTGGTTGCCTATGATGCCGCCGATGCCGTAAGGATCGCTGGCCTGAAGACGACCGAGATCGAAACGGTGCTCGGCTACGAGGCGCGTTCGGCGATGATCCACCGCGACGATCTTGTGGTGAGCCATGCCGGTGGCGAGCAAGTAGTCGGTGACCAGGTTACATAGCGGAGGATGAGCCATGCTGACGCTGCATGAAAAATCCCGGGATGATACCGTGGCGCTGATGGCCGATATCGGCCGCCGCGCGCGTGCCGCGGCCCGCCCGCTGGCCATAGCTGCGGCCGAGCGCAAGCACGCGGCGCTGTTCGGCATGGCTCAGGCGATCCTTCGGCATGAGCAGGACATCCTCGACGCCAATGCCATCGACATCAGAAATGGCAGGGAGGCTGGCCTATCGGCAGCGTCGATGGATCGGCTGAAGCTCGATCCCGCCCGCATCCGCGCCATGGCAGACGGTATCAGCGAGATCGCCGGGTTACGCGATCCGGTCGGCGATGTCATTGCCGCATGGGACCGGCCGAACGGGTTGCATATCGAACGGGTGCGCACGCCGCTCGGCGTCGTCGGCGTCATCTATGAGAGCCGGCCTAACGTGACCGCCGATGCCGGCGCGCTCTGCCTCAAGGCGGGCAATCCGGTGATCCTGCGCGGCGGCTCGGATTCGGCGAATTCTTCCGCCGCTATCCATGCCTGCCTGGTCGAGGGGCTGAAGGCAGCCGGGCTGCCGGAGGATGCCATACAATTGGTGCCGACCACCGATCGCGCCGCCGTCGGCGAAATGCTGAAAGGACTTTCCGGCAATCTCGAGGTCATCATTCCGCGCGGCGGCCGCAGCCTGGTCGAGCGTGTGCAGAACGAGGCACGGGTGCCGGTCTTCGCGCATCTCGAGGGCATCTGCCATCTCTATATCGACCGATCGGCTGATCTCGACATGGCGGTCAAGATCGCGGTCAATGCCAAGATGCGGCGCACCGGGGTGTGCGGTGCTGCCGAGACGCTGCTGGTCGACCGTGCCGCCGCCGGCACGCACCTGGTGCCGATCCTCGAGGCCTTGCGGGCGGCAGGCTGCGAGATCCATGCCGATGCCGAGGCGCTGAGGCTTTATGCCGATGCCCAGCCCGCGACCGATGCAGACTGGGTGACCGAGTATCTCGATGCCATCATTGCGGTGAAGCTGGTCGACGGCATTGGCGGCGCCATCGAGCATATCGAGACGTTTTCCTCGCATCACACCGAGGCGATCATCGCCGAGGACGCCACAGCGGTCGACCGGTTCTTCAACGAGGTCGATTCGGCGATCCTTCTGCACAACGCCTCGACCCAGTTTGCCGATGGCGGCGAGTTCGGCATGGGCGCCGAGATCGGCATCGCCACCGGCAAGATGCATGCACGCGGGCCGGTCGGCGTCGAGCAACTGACCTCGTTCAAATACCGCGTACGCGGGTCGGGACAGGTGAGGCCTTGAGCGCCGGTCTTACCCTCCCCCTTGTGGGGAGGGTGGCGAGCATCGCGAGCCGGGTGGGGGTGCGACGCTGAACTCTGCAACACCCCCACCCCGCTCCGCTTCGCGGATCGACCCTCCCCACAAGGGGGAGGGTAAGGAATCCGTATCCTCCCACTATCTGCACATGCCGCATGCCGGGAAAGGCGTGGCGGTCGGGCTGTTCGGCGGTTCGTTCAACCCGCCGCATGCCGGCCATGCGCTGGTCGCCGAGATCGCACTCAGACGCCTTGCGCTCGATCAGCTGTGGTGGATGGTGACGCCCGGCAATCCGCTCAAGAATGCCGGAGACCTGGCGCCGCTGGCCGAGCGGCTGCAGCTATCCGAAAAGATCGCCAAGAACCCGAAGATCAAGGTCACCGCATTCGAGGCGGCCCACCGCGTCCGCTTCACCGCCGACACGCTGGCGCTGGTCAAGGCGCGTAACCCGGGCGTCGATTTTGTCTGGATCATGGGCGCCGACTCGCTTCGCGACTTCCACCGCTGGCAGCGCTGGCGCCGCATCGTCATGACGTTCCCGATCGCGGTGGTCGACCGGCCAGGTGCGACGCTGTCGTTCCTGTCGTCGGTGGTCGCCAAGACCTTCGACTATGCTCGCGTCGACGAGGGCGACGCACCGCGGCTCGCCCGCATGACGGCGCCGGCCTGGACCTTCATCCACGGCCCGCGTTCGTCGCTGTCGTCGAGCGCGATCCGCAAGGTGGCAAAGGGATAGGAGTCTCCTTCTCCCCCCTGTGGGACAAGGTGGCCGAGCGAAGCTCGGTCGGATGAGGGGTGCTGGAATGATCGCTAGCTTGAAGAACTAAGCACTTAAAATCCGTCGGTCTTTTTACGCTGCATTTCTTCCAGCACCCCTCATCCGTCTCGGCGCTGCGCGCCGATCCACCTTCTCCCACAAGGGGAGAAGGCAAGTCCGGTGATGTCGCTTTTGCCGCTGCCTTGACCTGCTTGATGGGCGATCCTCGGTCATGACGATTCTCGAGCGCGACCAGGACAAGAGCGGCCTAAGGCAGCCGGCGCCGTCGATCGCCATTGCCAGCATCCTTTTGTCGATGGCGCTGATCGCCGTCGGCAATGGGCTGATGTTCGCCTATATCCCAGTCCGGCTCGGCGCCGAGGGCTTCGATCCGACATGGGCGGGGCTGATCGTCACCGGCCTTTCGGCTGGCGGCCTTGCCGGTTGCATCCTGACCGGGCCGCTGGTGCGGCGTGTCGGCCATGCCCGCGTGTTCATGGTGCTGTCGGCACTGATCGTGCTGTCCAACGCCGCGGTCGGCGCCGGGCCGCACCCCTTGCCATGGATCGCTGCACGGGCACTCTACGGCTTTGCCATATGCGGCCTGTTCATCGTCGCGCAGAGCTGGCTGAACGATGTCGTCGCCAACGCCATCCGCGGCCGGGTCATGGCCATCTTCTACGTTGCCTATGTCGCCGGGCTCGGCGTCGGTTATTCGACGCTGGCGTTGATCGATATCCGCGCGGCCGATGCGCCGCTGATCGGCATTGCCTTTACCGCGCTGTCGATCCTTCCCGTCGGGCTGACGCGGCTCGCGCAGCCGCCGGCGCCGCAAGCGGCGTCCGTGGCGCTCGGCCGCGCCTGGCGGATCTCCCCGGTCGGCGTTGCCGGCATGCTTGCCGTCGGCGGCCTGTCGATGACGATCTCGGGTTTTGCGCCGATCCATGCCACGACCAAGGGCTACAGCCAGGCCGACGTCGCCTTGCTGCTTTCGGCAATGCCGGTCGGCACGCTGATCCTGCAGATTCCGCTCGGCTGGATTTCCGACCGCACCGACCGGCGCTTTGTGCTGATCGCGGCGTCGGCGCTTGCCGCCGCGGCGGGCCTGTTTGCCCTCGGTTTCGACGGCGGCGCGCTGGCGGCTCTGCTTGTCATCTATGTGGTCTGGGACGGCGCCTCGGAATCGATCTACTCGCTGGCCACCGCCCATGCCGGTGACCGCGCCGGCAAGGACGACATGGTGGCGCTGTCGAGCTCGCTTTTGTTTGCCTGGTCGCTTTCCGGCTTCGTCGTACCCGGCATTGTGACCGGACTTTCCGCCGTCTACGGCACGCAGGCCTTCATCTATGTGGCAATCGTCATTGCCGCCGCCTACTGCCTGTTCGTTCTCTGGCGCGTCGTCATGGTGCGGCCGGTGCCCGCCACCGAGACCGGCAGTTTCGCGCCAATGACGGCGCAGGCGCCGTTGCCTGTCGATCTCGCCTTCGCGCCTGAAGATCAGCGCGGGCGCGGAGAGCTTTGAGGGGCATCCTGCCAGCTGGCTGCAACGCTCTATTGCTGCGTGGCTGAGGCCTCCGGCTGCGGCGCTTGCGGCGCCGGCGCCGGAATTGAAAGACCTTCGGCATCGAACGCCTGCTTGACCCCTTTGGTGAGGTCGATCTGGGCGGCGAAGAAATCGGCAGCCGCCGTCCAGTAGCGCAAGCTGATGGCGACGGTGCTGTCGCCGACGGTCGCGACAAAGGCGATCGGCGCAGGCTGCCGCCTGACGCGCCGGTCGGCGGCGGCAACGCCAAGCATGGTCTTCTGCGCAAAATCGATGTCGTTCCAGGAGCCGATGCTGAGCGTGATGTCGCCGCGCCGCACACCGTTGCGGGTGAAGTTGCGGACCGGCTGGTTCCACAGGGTCGAGTTGGGTGCAAGCACGTAGACGCCTTCGACCGTCCTCAGCGTTGTGGCAAACAGCCCGATCTCCTCGACGGTGCCGGATATCGCGCCGACTTCGACATATTCGCCGATGCGGAACGGCCGCAGCGCCAGGAGCATGATGCCGGCGGCAATGTTCTGCAGCGTGCCTTGCAGCGCCAGGCCGATGGCCAGGCCGGCGGCACCGATAGCGGCAATGATCGAAGCCGTCTGCACGCCGAACTGGCCGAGAACCATGATCACGACCAGTCCCAGGATGGCGTAGCGGACGACCTGCGAGAAGAAATGGCGGAGCGTTTCGTCGAAGCCGCTGATATGGCCGAGGCCGGCATAGATCGAACGCTCGGCGAGGCCGGCGACGATGTAGCCGATGACCAGCAGGATGACGGCGCCGACCGCCGAAAGCGAGTAGGAGACGATCAGCGTGCTGAGTTGCGCCAGGCCGGATTGCACGGTGAGGAGGGCGTTCTGGGGATCGATCGGCATGTCGGGATTCCGGTTCGTGGATGAGCCGATAACCGCTGCGGGGCGAGGCGGTTCCGATTTTCTGGCCCGAAAAGCCGGATATTCGGCCGCTGCCGGGTGCCTGCTTGCGAGCGGTGTCTTGAAACTGCAACCTAACTCTGCCTATCTAAGCAGTGTCACCTGATTTCAGAGGTGATTTGGTTGTTCTTGCTGCGAAAGGAAATACACTGAGAACAGCACTGCGGAAGAAGGCCGACATCGTGCCTTCGCCGGCCGGGATCAGCGTAAACGACGCCGTGTCCCGCGCCATCAAGACAGTCCTTGCCAGTCTGGAAGACTCCAAGGCCGAAAATATCGTCTCAATCGACATTCAGGGGAAATCGAGCCTCGGCGACTACATGGTCGTCGCGTCTGGCCGATCGCACCGTCATGTCTCGGCTGTTGCCGATCATCTCCTTAAGGCGCTCAAGGATGCCGGGCTCGGCACTGCGCGCGTCGAGGGGCTGGCTGGCGCCGACTGGGTCCTGATCGATTCGGGCGACATCATCGTCCATGTCTTCCGTCCCGAGGTCCGCGACTTCTACAATCTCGAAAAGATGTGGCAGGCGCCTGATCTCGAGGAGGAGACCCTCCACTGAGCCGTACTCGTCTTGATGCATGTCGTCGTCCGACATGCATCAGCGGCTCTTCGAGGCAGGGATGAAGATTACGGTTCATGCCGTGGGCCGAATGAAAGCCGGCCCCGAGAAGCAGTTGGCCGACCGCTATTTCGAGCGTTTTGCCAGGAGCGGTCCTGCCGTAGGCCTCGAATTCGCTGGGATCGTCGAGATTGCGGAAGGTCGCGCGCAGACGGCCGATGAGCGCCGGCGCGAGGAAGGCCAGAAGCTGCAGACGCACTTGCAACCGGGCACGGCGCTGATGCTGCTGGATGAGCGCGGCAAGAACCTTTCCTCCGAGGATTTCGCCGGCCGCATAGGTTCGCTGCGCGATGGCGGGCGCAAGGCGCTGGTGATCGCCATTGGCGGCGCCGACGGCCATGACCAGTCACTGCGCGACCTGGCTGATCTGACGGTGTCGCTCGGCGCGCTTACCTGGCCGCATCAGCTGGTCCGCGTGATGCTGGGCGAGCAGCTTTACCGGGCGGCCACGATCCTTTCCGGTCACCCCTACCATCGTTCATGAAGTCGGCTCCGTCGGCGAATTGATGCCAGCCGCCCGGATTTTTGCCCCAATGCTCATCGACAGTTTGGGCTCATGGGGTTTGCGGATGGCGGCCGGGGCTCGAACATGGTTGATGGTTCGTTAACGAAGCCGCGCATAGAGTTAGGCTTCAATGTCTGAAGACTGGAAATCACGAACGGGCTCCTGGCGCGTGCGCTACGGCATCGCCGTGGCGACGATCGCGCTTTCGCTCGGCGTCGCGCGGGCCGAGAACACGCTCGACCTGGCGCCCGACCCGGACCAGAGCCGCGCCGAATACGAAAAAGTATCGAAAGAGATCACGCTGTCGTCCGAGCGGCTGGCCAAGCTCGCAGCCGACATAGCGGCGGTCAAGAAGGACCACGCCTCGATCACCGCGGCGCTGATCCAGTCGGCGATGACCGAGCAGAAGCTCGGCCAGGACATCGAGGACATCGGCGGCAAGCTGGAAGGGCTGAAGGCGCAGGGGCAGAAGATCCGCGCCTCACTGGCCGCCAGACGCGACGTTCTGGCCGAAGTCCTCGGCGCGCTGCAGCGCATGGGGCTCAATCCGCCGCCGGCGATCCTGGTCAAGCCGGAGGACGCATTGTCGTCGGTGCGCAGCGCCATCCTGCTCGGTGCCGTGGTGCCGGAACTGCGCCAGCAGACCGACATGTTGCTGGCCGACCTCAAGGAGCAGTCGCGGGTGACGGCCTCGATCGAGGCCGAGCGGGCGCGGCTGACGGCAGCTGTCGGCGAGCAGGCGGCGGAAAAAAAGCGGCTCGGCATGCTGCTCGAAGCGAAGCAGAAGCTCGCCGCCGATACGCAAACCGCGCTGGCCGTCGAAAAGCAGCGGTCCGCGACGCTGGCGGCCAAGGCCGGCAGCCTGAAAGAACTGATCGCCTCGCTCGAGGCCGACAGAGCCCGCAAGGCGGCGGATGCGGCCAAGGCAGCCGAGCAAAAGACGGCCGACGCCGACAAGGGCCCGGTATCGGCTGCGGCGCCGACGGAATTGGCCTCGCTGCCGGTGCCGGAGAGCAACAGGCTCACCGCTGCCGCGCCGTTTTCCGCGCTTCAAGGGCAGATCGCGCTGCCGGTCACCGGCAGGATCAAGCGGCGCTTCGGGGCCGACGACGGTAACGGCGCGATGATGCTCGGTGACATGGTTGCGACACAATCGGGAGCCATCGTCACAGCGCCGGCGGATGGAAATGTGCTTTATGCGGGGCCTTTCCGCTCTTACGGTCAACTCTTGATCCTGAATGCGGGTGACGGCTATCATGTCGTCCTGGCGGGGATGAGCAGAATCAGCGTCGCGTCTGGCCAGTCGGTGCTCGCAGGTGAGCCGGTCGGCGCGATGGGAGAGGCCCGGGTGGCGAGCACCTCGGCATCGAAGAATGGAAATGCCACGCCGGAGCTCTATGTCGAGTTCCGCAAGGATGGAAAACCCGTCGATCCGGCCCCATGGTGGGCGGACCGTTTTTCTGGAAGGACGTGAATGATGCGGAAACTGTCGCTTCTGTTTGCCGGTGCGCTGATGGGTGCATCGGCGATGAGCCTGGTCTATGGCGCGCCCGGCTCGACAGCGAAAGCTGCGGGCTCCGAGACCTATAAGCAACTGGCGATCTTCGGCGATATCTTCGAACGGGTGCGGGCGAATTATGTGACGCCGCCCGACGACAAGTCGCTGGTTGAAAATGCCATCAACGGCATGCTGTCGTCGCTCGACCCGCACTCCTCCTACATGAATGCCGAAGAAGCGCAGGACATGCGCGTGCAGACCAAGGGCGAATTCGGCGGCCTCGGCATCGAGGTCACCATGGAGAACGACCTGGTCAAGGTGATCACGCCGATCGACGATACGCCGGCCGCCAAGGCAGGCGTGCTCGCCGGCGACTATATCGCCAAGATCGACGGCGAGGAGGTCCGCGGCCTGACGCTCAACGACGCCGTCGAGAAGATGCGCGGGCTGGTCAATACGCCGATCAAGCTCACCATCCTGCGCCAGGGCGCCGACAAGCCGATCGAACTGACGGTCGTGCGCGACATCATCAAGGTCAAGGCGGTCAAGTTCCGGGTCGAAAACGACATCGGCTACATGAAGATCACCTCCTTTACCGAAAAAACCTATGACGACCTCGAGAATGCCATCGACACCATCAAGAAGCAGGTGCCGAACGACAAGCTCAAGGGCTACGTGCTCGACCTGCGCCTCAATCCGGGCGGTTTGCTCGACCAGGCGGTGAGCGTGTCGGATGCCTTCCTCGACCGTGGCGAGATCGTCTCGACGCGCGGCCGCGACCCGAAGGACGTCACCCGCTTCGACGCGCGGGCCGGCGACGACATCGGCGGCAAGCCGCTGATCGTGCTCGTCAATGGCGGCTCGGCCAGTGCCTCGGAAATCGTCGCCGGCGCACTGCAGGATCTGCGCCGCGCCACGGTGGTCGGCACGCAATCCTTCGGCAAGGGTTCGGTGCAGACCATCATCCCGCTTGGCGAGAACGGGGCGCTGCGGCTGACGACGGCGCTCTATTACACGCCGTCCGGCAAGTCGATCCAGGGCAAGGGCATCACGCCCGACATCAAGGTCGACCAGCCGCTGCCGGCGGAACTGCAGGGCAGGGACCTGACGCGCGGCGAATCTGACCTCAAGGGCCATATCAAGGGCGCCGACGAAAGCACGACCGGTTCGGGTTCGGCAGCCTATGTGCCGCCGGAACCGAAGGACGATTTGCAGCTCATCTATGCCGAGCAGCTGCTGCGCGGCCAGAAGACGGATCCGGCGTTCCCGCCGAATCCGCAAAAGGCCGTGTTGAACCAGTAAGGGCAGGCAAGCCGGGCCAAACAGGTCTGGCTGCCTGGGCGAAGCGATGCGATGCTGCCGGGGCCGCGAGGCTCCGGCAGTTTGATTCGGGGGCCGCGGCCGGCATGCTGCGCGTCCAGTGAAGCAAGGGGACGCGCCGACATTTTGGATTTTGCGCCTCCGGAGAAGGTTTCACTTCGGGGATGCGCGCCGGGGATGCGGGCTTGGCTGATATCGGCAAGGACATAGAACGACCTCTCGGACAGGCGATCCGGCTGCCGCGCTCAGGCAGCGGGATCAGCGCCGGTACGGTCGCGGCCGCGCTTGTCGTGCTGTCCGTGGTCGGCGTCTCCAGCGCCATCGCCTTGCGAGACAAGCCGTTCCGGAAGCTGCAAGAAGCAGCCGTTTCGACGCCGAAGACGCCGGCGGCGGATACCGCCGCCGCGCCCGCCAAGGCGACACCCGAAATGGCTGCGCCAAGCAACGCAAGCGGGACCAACATAAGCGGGCCGAAGACGGGCGGTCCGCAGATCATCCATGTCCAGACCGAGGGGGGCGACGCTCCACCCGAGGCGGCCATAGTCATTCGCGACCCTTCGACGATCGGCCAGAACCTCAGGATCGCGCATATTCCCGACAAGGCGCTGGTCGAGGCCAGCGAAACCGGTCCGTTGCCGATCCGCGCCGCCGACGGCAGGCGCCCGTTCGATGTCTATGCGCGGCCGTGGTCCGGGGCTCGCGGTGCACGCGTCGCGCTCGTCATCGGCGGGCTTGCCGTGTCGCAGACCGGCACGCAGGCAGCCATCGCCAAGCTGCCGGCGGAAGTGACGCTGGCCTTCGCGCCGCAAGGCAACAGCATCGGCCGCTGGATGCAGGTGGCGCGGCAGAGCGGCCATGAGGTCATCATGCAGGTACCGCTTGAGCCGTTCGACTATCCGAACGTCAATCCCGGCCGTAACACGCTGACCGTGGCTGCAACGCCGGACGAGAATTTGAAGAATTTACGCTGGGCGCTGTCGCGAACGACCAACTACACCGGCGTCATGAACTATATGGGCGCCCGCTTTTCGGCCGACGCGACGGCGATGGGGCCGTTGATGGCCGAGCTTGGCAAGCGTGGTCTGGCCTATGTCGACGACGGTTCGTCGGCGCGCAGCCTGGCACCCGAACTGGCGCTGAAGGACGGCGTGCCGTTCGTCGGCGGCGATACGGCGATCGATGCGGTGCAGGACCGCGGCGCCATATTGAAGAAACTGGATGGGCTGGAAGCGACGGCACGGGCGAAAGGATTTGCCGTCGGCATCGGCTCGGCTTTCGACCTGACGGTGGATACCGTGTCTTCCTGGGTGACCGAGGCCAAGAAGCGCGGCATCGAGATCGTGCCGGTTTCGGCGGTGGCCATAGATCCGGAAAAAGGCTGAGATGACAAAGAACAAGCTCGTTGAGCCCGAGACGCTGCCCTACCGGCCCTGCATAGGGGTGATGGTCCTCAATGAGGCCGGCCTGGTCTGGGTCGGCCGTCGCATTGCCGAGCCGGACAGCGAATTCGCTGGAACGACGCAGCTCTGGCAGATGCCGCAGGGCGGCATCGATGATGGCGAGGAGCCGCTGCCCGCGGCGGCGCGTGAACTTTACGAAGAGACCGGCATGCGCTCGGTGTCGCTGCTGGCCGAGGCGCCGCACTGGATCAAATACGACCTGCCGGCGCATCTGGTCGGCGTCGCCTTCAAGGGACGATATCGCGGCCAGACGCAGAAATGGTTTGCCTTCCGTTTCCACGGCGACGAAAGCGAGATCGCGATCAATCCGCCGCCGGGTGGCCACAAGGCCGAGTTCGACCGGTGGGCGTGGCGGCCGATGCTGGAATTGCCGGGCCTGATCGTGCCGTTCAAGCGCAAGGTCTACGAAGACGTGGTGGCGGCGTTCCGGCACCTGGTGGCGTAGCCGCCGGCCTTCCGTTAAAACAGGTCGGCATGAACAACATCTCCAGCAAATCTCTTCCGCCGACCGTCACCCTGAGCGAACCGATCAGCGAAGCCGCGGCAGGGGCGATCCTGACCATCGATCTCGGCGCCGTCCGTGAGAACTACCGGCGGCTGAAGGCGCGGCTGGGCGGCGTCGGCTGTGCTGGAGTGGTCAAGGCCGACGGCTATGGGATTGGCGCGGCGCCGGTGGCGGCGGCGCTGATGGGTGAGGGCTGTAATACTTTCTTTGTTGCGCATTTGGCCGGCGGCATCTTGCTGCGCAAGGCGCTCGGCTCAGATCCGGCCATTTATGTGCTGAACGGCATTCCGCCGGGTGCGGAAACGGAAGCGGTTGTGGCAGGGCTTTGCACCGTACTCAACAGCGCCAGCCAACTCGCGGCATGGCGCGAGATGGCCGGGCGGGTGGGCCGTAAGTTGCCGGCCGCCCTCCAGGTCGACAGCGGCATGTCGCGGCTCGGCATGACGCCATCCGAGGTGAAGGCAGTTGCGCAGGATCCGCAGGCTTTCGACGGTGTCGAACTGACCTTCGTGATGAGCCATCTCGCCTGCGCCGATGAACCCGAGCAGCCGGCCAACGAGCGGCAGCGGCTGGAATTCGAACGGCTGCGCCGGATGCTGCCGGAAGCGCCGGCTTCCCTTGCCAATTCATCAGGCATTTTTCTCGGGCAGCGCTATCACTACGACCTCGTTCGTCCGGGTGCCGCTCTCTATGGTGTCAATCCGACGCCGGCGAAGGACAATCCGATGCTGCCGGTGGTGCGATTGCAGGCCAAGGTCATCCAGACGCGGATATTGGAGGCCGGCGCCGGTGTCGGCTACGGTCACACTTTCCACGCCAAGGCCCCGCTTGCCGCGGCGACGATTTCGCTCGGCTACGGCGATGGCTGGCATCGACGCGCCGCTTCCGCCGCCTGGCTCGAAAATGTGCGGCTGCCCTTCGTCGGCCGGGTTTCGATGGATTCGATCATCCTCGACATTTCCGCATTGCCGCCCGGCAGGCTGAAGGCCGGCGACCTCGTCGAACTCATCGGACCGTCGTCGCAGACGGTGGACCAGGTAGCCGGCCAGGCCGGCACCATCGGCTATGAGGTCTTGACCAGCCTCGGCCACCGTTTCCACCGGCGCTATGTGAATGGCTAGGACGCAAGGTTGTTGTCCTCACGCATGTCTTTTCCCTAAGCATCGGCACTTGGCTGACGCCACAGAATCCGGCAGACATGAGGCGGCGATGATCCCGGTCTCGAATCCCGACGAGATGCCGCCGCGGAGAACCAAACGATGAAGATCTTCGTGCTGGGCGGCGGCGTGATCGGGGTCACCACCGCCTATTTTCTTGCCGAGGCCGGTCATCAGGTGACGGTGATCGATCGCCAGAAAGGCCCGGCGCTGGAAACCAGCTTTGCCAATGCCGGCGAGATCTCGCCCGGCTATGCCTCGCCCTGGGCCGGGCCCGGCGTTCCGCTGAAAGCCATCAAATGGCTTTTGATGAAGCACGGTCCACTGGTGGTGCGACCGGCCCTCGATCCGCATATGTGGATATGGCTGGTCAAGATGCTGCGCAATTGCACGGCTGAACGCTACGCGCTGAACAAGGCGCGCATGGTGCCGCTGGCCGAGTACAGCCGCGACACGCTGAAGGCGCTGCGCGAGGCGACCGGCATCGCCTATGACGAGCGCGCCAAGGGCACGCTGCAGCTCTTCCGAACGCAAAAGCAGCTCGACGGCGTCGGCGGCGATGTCGAGGTGCTGAAGGCCTATGGCGTCCCCTACGAGGTCCTCGACCCCGACGGCTGCATTGCGGCCGAGCCTGGGCTGGCCGGCGTGCGCGAAAAATTCGTCGGTGGCCTGCGGTTGCCCGGCGACGAAACCGGCGACTGCAAGATGTTCACCGACAGGCTTGCCGAGCTTTGCGCAGCACGCGGCGTCACCTTCGAATACGACACGGAGATACGGCGCGTCGTCAAGAAGCGCGATCGCATCACCAACATCAGCACCAGCAAGGGCTGGATGGTCGCCGATGCCTATGTGATGGCGATGGGCAGCTATTCGGCACGGTTCATGCGCATGCTGAAGCGGCCCATCCCGGTCTACCCGGTCAAGGGCTATTCGATCACCCTGCCGATCAAGGACGCCGCCGCTGCACCGGTCTCGACCGTGATGGACGAGAGCTACAAAGTAGCGATCACCCGGCTCGGCGACCGTATCCGGGTCGGCGGCACGGCGGAGATTTCCGGCTTCGACCTGCGGCTGCATGAATCGCGGCGCCGCACGCTCGAACATTCGGTCGGCGACCTGTTTCCGGGCAGCGGCGACATGCGATCGGCGACCTTCTGGTGCGGGCTGCGGCCGATGACACCGGACGGGCCGCCGCTGATCGGCCGCACCGATTTCTCCAATCTCTATCTCAACACTGGCCATGGCACACTCGGCTGGACCATGGCCTGCGGCTCGGCCAAAGTTCTGGCCGACATCATCTCCAGCCGGGTGCCCGACATCGACGTCGGCGATCTCGGGCCCGGACGATACGCCAAGTAAGACGCCCACCAGCTAAGACAGCCAGCGGCCGGCAGGCTCACGCGAACAAACCCCTGTCCCGTTCGACGGCCTTGGTAATGAAGCTCGCGACGACCTGGACGCGGCGCAGCGGCCTGACCGATTCATGATAGACCAGCCAGTAGGCGCGGCGGATGGGTGCGACGATATCGAGAGGCACCAGCTCCGGCATCGAGCGGGCAACGAAGGTGTGCAGGATGCCGATGCCGGCGCCGGAACGCACCGCTTCGGCCTGGCCGAGCGCGGAGGAAATGGCGAAGCTGGTCCGCCAGTCGGGGCTGAATTCGGCCGCGTAGTCGAGCGAGGGACTGACGATCAGGTCCGGCACGTAGCCGATCAGCGTATGCTGGCCTAGCTCGGCGGCGGTTCCGGGCAGGCCATGGGTGTCGGCGTAGGCACGCGACGCGAACAGGCCGAGCGTGTAGTCGACCAGCTTTCCCGCCACCAGGCGGCCTTCCGTCGGCCGTTCGACGGTGATGGCAATGTCAGCCTCGCGCCGGGACAAAGAGAAGGAGCGTGGCACCGGCACCAGCTGGATGGTGAGCTCACGGTGCAGAGCGGTCAGCGCGCCGAGGCGCCTGGCCAGGAAGGCGACGCCAAAGCCGTCCGGCGCGCCGATGCGCACGGTGCCCGAGATGTCGTCGCCTTCGCCTGAAACGGTCGAGCGCGCGGCGATCATGTCGCCCTCCATGCGTTCGGCAATCTCGAGGAAACGCTCGCCCGCCGGCGTCAGCTCGCTGCCGGTGGTAAGCCGGCGAAACAGTTTTGTCCTGAGCGCTGCCTCGAGGGCGGCAATGCGGCGCGAGACGGTCGCGTGATTAAGCTCCAGCCGCCTGGCGGCGCCGAGGATCTGGCCGGCCCGCGCTACGGCAAGGAAGATACGGGCATCATCCCAGTTCATGAGGGTCCTGGCGATAACGATCAAAACCGCGTTCCTTCGCGCCCCCCTCTGTCCTGCCGGACATCTCCCCCTCAAGGGGGGAGATTGGCAGTTTCGCCGCAGGCGTCTTTCTTGCCGCGGTGAAGATTTCCGAAGGCGGGCGTGACAGCCAATCTCCCCCCTTGAGGGGGAGATGTCCGGCAGGACAGAGGGGGGCGGTGAAGGAACTCAATCTCAATCCTTGCTGCTGGGGACCTGCATTCTTCCTATTTGCGAGAATTGATGCTCTGCCGTCAACCGCTATCTATTTTCTGCACAACGGTTGCGTTTTCGCTCGCGTTGCCATCGCTCCCGCAAAGGCGGACAATGCCTCATCACGAACCAGGGAGAGAGACCATGATCGAATACGGTCATTTCATCGGCGGCAAGCGCGTCGCCGGAACCAGCGGCCGCAAGCAGGACGTCATGCAGCCGATGGACGGCACGGTGCGCGGCACGGTGGCGCTGGCTTCGCAGGCGGAATTGCGTGCGGCGGTCGAAAACGCCAAGGCCGCACAGCCCGGCTGGGCGGCGACCAATCCGCAGCGGCGCGTACGCGTCCTGATGCGGTTCCTCGAGCTGGTCGCCAAGGAGTATGACGCGCTGGCCGAGATATTGGCGCGCGAACACGGCAAGACCATCGCCGACGCCAAGGGCGACATCCAGCGCGGCCTCGAAGTGGTCGAGGTCTGCATCGGTGCGCCGCATATGATGAAGGGCGAGTTCACCGATGGCGCCGGCCCCGGCATCGACGTCTATTCGATGCGCCAGCCGCTCGGCGTCGTCGCCGGCATCACACCGTTCAATTTTCCGGCGATGATCCCGCTGTGGAAGATCGCGCCGGCCATCGCCTGTGGCAATGCCTTCATTCTCAAGCCGTCCGAACGCGACCCGGGCGTGCCGATGCGCATTGCCGAACTGTTCATCGAGGCCGGTCTGCCGGCGGGCATCCTCAATGTCGTCAATGGCGACAAGGAAGTGGTCGACGCCATCCTCGACGATGCTGACATCAAGGCCATCGGTTTCGTCGGCTCGACACCGATCGCCCAGTACATTTATTCGCGCGGCTGCGCTGCCGGCAAGCGCGTGCAGTGCTTCGGCGGTGCCAAGAATCACATGATCATCATGCCGGATGCCGACATGGACCAAACCGTCGACGCGCTGATCGGCGCCGGCTACGGCTCGGCCGGCGAGCGCTGCATGGCGATCTCGGTGGCCGTCCCGGTCGGCAACGACACCGCCAACCGGCTGATGGAAAGACTGGTGCCGCGCGTCGAGAGCCTGAAGGTCGGTCCGTCGACGGATTCTTCCGCCGATTTCGGCCCGCTGGTCACGGCGCAGGCGCTGGAGCGGGTCAAGTCCTATGTCGACACCGGCGTCAAGGAAGGCGCCAGGTTGGTCGTCGACGGCCGCGGCTTCTCCATGCAGGGCTACGAGAACGGCTACTATATGGGCGGCTGCCTGTTCGACAATGTGACCGCCGACATGCGCATCTACAAGGAAGAGATCTTCGGGCCGGTGCTCTCGGTCGTTCGCGCACCGACCTACGAGAACGCCATCAAGCTCGCCAACGAGCACGAGATGGGCAATGGCGTCGCCATCTTCACCCGCGACGGCGACGCGGCGCGCGACTTCGCCTCGCGGGTTCAGGTCGGCATGGTCGGCATCAACGTGCCGATCCCGGTGCCGATCGCCTACTACACCTTTGGCGGCTGGAAGGCGTCCTCCTTCGGCGACCTCAACCAGCACGGGCCGGACGCGTTCCGCTTCTACACCAAGACCAAGACGGTAACGTCGCGCTGGCCGTCCGGCGTGAAGGACGGTGCCGAGTTCGTCATCCCGACGATGAACTGACCGAACGGTTTCTGTCAGCGCGTCCTCGCCTTCGGCTTGGGGCGCGCTGGCCGGCGTGAAGGATGGCGCCGAATTCGTCACCCCGACGATGAACTGATCCAAATCGCAGAAAGCAAGAAAAGGCCCGGGCACCAAGCTCGGGCCTTTTTGCCGCGGTCTTCATCGGCATGAACACTAATGTGATGGAACCAAGAAGGCAGCAATCTTCTTAGGTTGCAGTCCTGCCGCGAAGGAGATGCTGGCAGATCAACCAACGGCGCTGGTGACGGCTCCGGGGGATATCGTCCGGCGCAAAGGAGGTGTCAGATGGCACGTCTCATGGCGACTATAGCTTGCGCTGCGATGGCCCTTTCCGCCGTCCCGGCAATGGCTGCCGAGCAATGTGCGGCACGCGCCGATATGGTCAAGGCGCTCGGCGAGAAGTTTCATGAAAACCCGAGCGCGGTCGGCGTCGTCAATCCGAATGTGGTGCTTGAAGTCTTCGTTTCCGACAAGGGCACATGGACCATCCTCGCCAGCGACACAAAAGGTCAAAGCTGCGTGATTTCAGTCGGCGAAGGCTGGGAGAGCGCGATGACGAAAGCGGCGCTGCCAGGCACCTGAACGATTTATCACGGGTCTGCGCGCCTCGGCATGGCCGCGCGGCCTGTGGCTCATTCTTTCGGCGACAGCCGTAAAACGGATCTGCAGGCGCCCGCTTGGGCGCCTGCTTGCGCTTTTCCATTATCGATACCATATATCGAGAACATAATGGGAACATCTTAAATCGTTCCCACCAATGGCAGACCGGAACACAGAAAGGAACGACGCGATGATGATGACGTCGGAACCGGCCTGGATCGCTCCGGCAAAATGAGGCCGTCAAACCCCTCCTTTGCCGGAACGTGATGGCAAAGGAGGTGCCCTATGGCACGCAAATCGCTGTTGAGATGGGTGAAAACCCTGGTTCTTGCTGGCGCATTGGCGGTGGGTACGAACACCGCAGGCGCGCAATATCAACACTGCGTTGAACATGGCGAGCTCGTCGCCCATTTGAGCGAGAAGTTCCAGGAAAGGCAGTTTGCTTTGGGGCTGATCGGTCATGAGGCGGTCATGGAAGTCTTTGTCGCCGAGACCGGAACCTGGACCATCGTCGTCACCGATATCGCCGGCAGAAGCTGCATCGTCGCGGCCGGCGACAATTGGGAAAACGTGATGGCCCTGCCCGGCCAGGGCGCATGACGAAATGGCAGGCTCAGCGTGTGGCAGCTGCCTCGGCATGGCCGCGCAAAAGCGCCATCAGGCGCTTGGCGTCCTTGGCCGCGGCATCTTCGTCGCCGGCGAGGATCGAACGGATCAGTGCGACATGGTGCTCGGCGGATTCGGCCAATCCGGTATCGGCCTTGTAGCGGAACCAGAAGCGACGGCTATGGGTTTGCAAGGGTGCCGCCAGGCGCGCGGCGAACGGGTTGTCGGCAGCCAGCGCCAGCGCCTCGTCAAGCGCCTTGTCGGCCTGGATAAAGTAGAACACATTTTCCGAAATCACCGCCTTTTGCATGGCAAGGGCAGCGTCATGGAACAGGTCGGCGGCCTCGCGGGTAACGAAGCGGGCGGCCGAGCGGGCAAGCACCACCTCGACGCCACGGCGGGCGTCGAGGACACGCAGCCAGTCGCCGGGGTGAAGCGGCGCGATGGCGATGCCGGCGCGCGGCCGGACCTCGAGCAGCCCCTCCCAGGCCAGCCGCTGGATTGCTTCGCGAACCGGGGTGCGGCCGAGGCCGAGCCTGTCAATCAGCGCCCCCTCGGTGATGAAGCTCGCCGGCGCCAGTTCGAGAGTTACGATCATGTGCTCGAGCCTGCGGTAGGCCTTCGCAGTTGCCGGCTCGGAGCCCGGGCTGTCATATACCAATGCGGCATCTCCTGATATATTGTTGATATATCATATCAGATTCAACGTTGACAGCCGGCTTCTTAAGAAATATACGACTGATATATCAGATGGAGCGATCGACATGTGGGCCGGAGTCTTCCCCGCCGTTACGACCAAATTCACCGAGGACGACGGCCTCGACCATGCCGAGATGGAGCGCTGCTTTGCGCTGCAGATGGAGGCCGGCTGTGACGGCATCATCGTCTGCGGGTCGCTCGGCGAAGGCCCGATGCTGTCGCACGACGAGAAGATCGCGGTGCTGAAGACCGCGCAGAAGATCGCCGGCAAGAAACCGGTGCTGTTGACGGTCAACGAGGCCGGTACACGCGAGGCGGCGGCGATCGCGCGCCGCGCCGCCAAGGAAGGCGCCAACGGTTTGATGGTGGTGCCGAGCCCGATCTACCATACCAATGCCGAGGAGACGGTCGCGGCACTCAGCGCCGTCGCCGCGGCCGGCGACCTGCCGGTGATGATCTACTCCAACCGGCTTGCCTACCGCGTCGACGTCACCGTCGACCAGATGGAGGAGTTGGCGAAGGACCAACGCTTCGTCGCCATAAAAGAGTCCTCCGACGACATCCGCCGCTCGACCGAGATCATCAACCGCCTCGGCGACCGCTACGACCTGTTCACCGGCGTAGACAATCTCGCCTTCGAGGCGCTGTCGGTCGGCGCCATCGGCTGGGTGGCGGGCCTGGTCACCGCGTTCCCGCGCGAGACCGTCGCCATCTACCAGCTGATGCGACAGGGCCGCCGCGAGGAGGCGTTGAAGATCTACCGCTGGTTCCGGCCGCTGCTCGACCTCGACGTTTCGACCTATCTGGTGCAGAACATCAAGCTTGCCGAAGTGCTGGCGATCAACACCAACGACCGCGTGCGCATGCCGCGCCAGCCATTGTCGGGCGAGCGGCGCAAGGCAGTCGAAAAGATCGTCAGGGATGCGCTGGCGGTGCGGCCAGAGCTGCCGACATTCTGATCCAGTCGCTTTGAAGGCATTTGCAGATGTGCAGCGCGGCGCATGGCAATGAATGATAATGCTACGCTCGATGTCGCCATCATTGGTGGCGGCATCATCGGCATCTGCGCCGCCGCCTTTCTGGCAGAGGCGGGGCGAAACGTGACGATCTTCGATCGGACGGGGATCTGTGAGGAAACCAGTTCCGGCAATGCCGCTGCCTTTGCCTTCTCCGATGTGCTGCCGCTCGCCCACAAGGGCATGATCAAGCAGTTGCCGAAATGGCTCGCCGACCCGCTCGGCCCGCTCAGCATCCCACCCGCGTATCTGCCGAAGCTGCTGCCCTGGCTGGTCCGCTTCTGGCGCGCCGGCCGAAGCGACCGCTATGAAGGCGGCCTTGCCGCGCAGGCCGGGATGATGAAGCTCGCCGAGGCGGAATGGATGGGCTTGCTCGACCGTTCCGGCACACGGCCGATGCTGCGTGAGGACGGCTCGCTCGAACTCTACGACAGCGAGGCCGAGTTCAAGGCTTCACTGCCCGGCTGGGCGGCAAGGCAGCGCTTCGGCATCGGCTTCAGCCATGTCGAGGGGAGCGCTCTCACAGCCCTGCAGCCCGGTCTGTCGCCGCGCTTCGTCAAGGGAACGTTCGTGCCGGGGTGGAAAACCGTTGCCGATCCCAAGCTGCTTGGAAAGGCCTTGTGGGCCTATGCCGAGAGGTTGGGCGCCGGGTTCGAAAGGGCCCGGATCGAGCGTGTCGAGGCGGGACAGGACGGCGCGATCCTGACCACGGCCGACGGCACGCGGCGACGGGCGAAGCACGTCGTCATCGCTGCCGGGGCCTGGTCGCATCTGCTGGCGAGACATCTCGGCGACGGAATCCCGCTGGAGACCGAGCGTGGCTACAACACGACGTTGCCGAAGACTGCCTTCGACGTAAAGCGGCAATTGATCTTCTCCGGACATGGCTTCGTCATCACGCCGCTCGAGACGGGCCTGCGCGTCGGCGGCGCGGTCGAACTCGGCGGCCTTGAGAGGCCGCCCAATTATGCGCGCTCGAAAGCGCTGCTCGAAAAGGCGCAGAAATTCCTGCCGGGACTGGATCCGGCCAATGGACGCGAATGGATGGGGTTCCGGCCGTCGCTGCCGGATTCGCTGCCGGTGATCGGGCGGTCGCAACAAACGCCGTCGGTGGTGTATGGTTTCGGCCACGGTCACCTCGGCCTGACCCAGGCCGCGGTGACCGGGCGCTTGATCCGCGAGCTCGTTCTCGGGCAGAATCCATCGCTCGATCTCGGCCCGTTCAGCCCGCAACGGTTTTGAGTTCGAAGACAGTCAGTTGGGAGCCGGCATGGCCAAGAATTCCTTCTTCTGCATAGACGGCCACACCTGCGGCAATCCGGTGCGGCTGGTCGCCGGCGGCGGGCCTTTGCTCAAGGGCTCGACGATGATGGAGCGGCGAGCGCATTTCCTGGCCGAATATGACTGGATCCGCACCGGGCTGATGTTCGAGCCGCGCGGCCATGACGTGATGTCCGGCTCGATCCTCTATCCGCCGACGCGTGAAGATTGCGACATCGCCATCCTGTTCATCGAAACCTCGGGCTGCTTGCCGATGTGCGGCCACGGCACCATCGGCACGGTAACTTTTGCCGTCGAGCATGGGCTGATCAAGCCGAAGACACCGGGCGTGCTCAGGCTGGATACGCCGGCGGGCTTGGTCGTAGCGGAGTACAGCCAAGTCGGCGACTATGTGGAGGAGGTGCGCATCACCAATGTGCCTTCCTTCCTCTATGCCGAGGCTCTGACGGTCGAATGCCCCGGGCTCGGCGAGATCAGCGTCGATGTCGCCTATGGCGGCAATTTCTACGCCATCGTCGAACCGCAAAAAACCTATCGCGACATGGCCGACCATTCGGCCGGCGAACTGATCGCCTGGAGCCCGGTGATGCGGCAGCGGCTCAACGAGAAATATTCCTTCGTCCACCCGGAGAATCCCGGCATCGATAAGCTGTCGCACATATTGTGGACCGGGGCGCCGACCAACCCGCAAGCCGATGCCCGCAACGCCGTCTTCTACGGCGACAAGGCAATCGACCGCTCGCCCTGCGGCACCGGCACCTCGGCGCGGATGGCGCAGCTTCACGCCAAGGGCAAGCTTGGGGTCGGCGACGACTTCGTCCACGAATCGATCATCGGGTCGCTGTTCAAGGGCAGGGTGGAGAAAGAGGTCACCGTCGCCGGCAAGCCGGCAATCATTCCGTCGATCGGCGGGTGGGCGCGGATGACCGGATTGAACACGATCTTCATCGACGACCGCGACCCGTTCGCGCACGGCTTCGTCGTCAAATAGAGAAAACGCTGACGCAAGCGAAAGAAAGAGAGCGCAAACGGATTGCCTTCGACGGCGCAACGATCCCGCTCATCAACTTATTTTGACGGCGATTTCTTCGAAATGGGTCGCATGCTGCGATTGAATCGTCAAAGACATTGCGTTAGGCCAATGGTAGGGTCCGCGATGGTCCAGGGGGCGCACCGGAACAAAACGGGCAATCGGACGACGTGCGGCGAAAACACGCGTAATGATCGAAAAATCACGTTGCAATCCGGGCTCGAAACTTTACGACTAGGGAAAATACGAAAAGGAATGCGTCTGCATGGGCGACATTCCAGGGGAGCCACGACAGCATGCAGTATTTTGTCCAGCAGCTTATCAACGGGCTGACGCTGGGATCGATCTATGGGCTGATAGCGATCGGCTATACGATGGTCTACGGCATCATCGGCATGATCAATTTCGCCCATGGCGACATTTTCATGATCGGCGCTTTCACCGCGCTCATCGTTTTCCTTATCCTCGGTGCGTTGTTCTATTCGCTGCCGATCGTCGTTGCGCTGCTGATCATGATGATCGTCGCGATGCTGCTGACCAGCCTGTATAACTGGACGATCGAGAAGGTGGCCTACCGGCCTTTGCGTGGTTCATTCCGGCTGGCGCCGCTGATCACCGCGATTGGCATGTCGATTGCGCTGTCCAATTTCGTCCAGGTGACGCAAGGGCCGCGCAACAAGCCGGTCCCGCCAATGGTGTCCAAGGTCTACAACATCGAAGGCATCAGCGTCTCGCTGAAGCAGATCATCATTGTCCTGGTCACCATAGTCCTGCTCGCGCTGTTCTGGTACCTGGTCAACAAGACCTCGCTCGGCCGGGCGCAGCGCGCCTGCGAGCAGGACCGCAAGATGGCCGCGCTGCTCGGCGTCGACGTCGATCGCACCATCTCGATCACCTTCATTATGGGCGCCGCCCTTGCCGCTGTCGCCGGCACGTTGTTCCTGATGTATTACGGCGTTGTTGTGTTTTCCGACGGCTTTACGCCCGGTGTGAAGGCGTTTACTGCCGCGGTGCTCGGCGGCATCGGCTCACTGCCCGGCGCCGTGCTCGGCGGGCTGATGATTGGCTTCATCGAAAGCATGTGGTCGGCTTATTTCTCGATCGACTACAAGGACGTCGCCGCCTTCTCCATCCTGGCGATCGTGCTGATCTTCCTGCCTTCCGGCATTCTCGGCCGGCCAGAAGTCGAAAAGGTCTGAGATCATGGCGGTTACCGTGTCTCCGGAAAGCACCGTCGTCGCCACCCCGGTCCAGCGCGCTTTTCGCGAAGCGCTCTATGCCGGCGCCATCTCGCTTGGCCTGTTCGTGCTGTTTATCGGCCTGAAAACCGACCAGAATATCTCCAACGAACTGATCCTGGTGCAACGCTGGGGCTTGCTCGCCGGCGTCGTGATCGCCACCATGGCAGGACGCTTCCTCTATGTCGCCTATGGCCAGCCCTTCCTGGCGAACCAGAAGATCGTCGACGTCGCCACCGGCCTGCTGCCGGTCAGCTTGGCTTCGCGATTCTTCCGCCTTCCCGCGTTCATCGTGGCGCTCGCCGTCGCCGTTATTCTGCTCGCGCTCAGCAGCTTTCTGACCGAGGCCTTAGGGCCGGAACTTTCCGATTTTGTGCGGTTCCTGCGGGCGCTCGCAATCATCTATGCGCTGGCTTGGCTGATATATCGGTTCCGGGCCTTCATTCACGCTCATTTCTCGGCATTGGGCATAACCGCACTGGCGCTCTACCCGATTATCGTGGTGTTGGTGCTGGCTCTATATGCCGGGTCGATGGCCGCCGGTTTCCAGGGCTCGCTGAAATATGTCGACAATTACGGCATCCAGATCCTGATCTACGTGATGCTGGCTTGGGGGCTGAATATCGTTATCGGCTTGGCCGGCTTGCTCGATCTCGGCTATGTCGCCTTCTACGCCGTCGGTGCCTACGCCTATGCGCTGCTCGGCACGCATTTCGGCCTCTCCTTCTGGATCCTGCTGCCCGCCGCTGGCCTGATGGCTGCGTTCTGGGGCGTGATGCTCGGCTTCCCGGTGCTGCGCCTGCGCGGTGACTATCTGGCGATCGTGACGCTCGCCTTCGGCGAAATCATAAGGCTGGTGATCATCAACTGGCGCGAGGTGACCAACGGCTCGGCCGGCATTTCCGGCATCCCGAAGGTGTCTTTCTTCGGCCTGATGTCGTTCAACGTCTCCGATCCGAACTACATCTCGAAGGTGCTCGGCATCGCCCAATCGGGTGCCTACTACAAGATATTCCTCTACTATTTGATCCTTGGGCTCTGTCTGCTGACGGCCTTCGTCACCGTGAGGCTCAGGCGTCTGCCGGTCGGCCGCGCCTGGGAAGCGCTGCGCGAGGACGAGATCGCCTGCCGCTCGCTCGGTATCAACACCACCACCACCAAGCTCACGGCCTTTGCCACGGGCGCGATGTTTGGCGGCTTCGCCGGCTCGTTCTTTGCCGCGCGGCAAGGCTTCGTCAGCCCGGAATCCTTCGTCTTCCTGGAATCCGCGATCATCCTTGCCATCGTCGTGCTTGGCGGCATGGGCTCGCTGGTCGGCATTGCCGTCGCCGCGATGGTGATGATCGGCGGCACCGAAATCCTGCGCGAACTGGATTTCCTCAAGACCGGCCTGAGTTGGGGCAACATCAAGGTTATACCCGGGTTCGGCCCCGACTTCACGCCGGAGCTTTATCGCATGCTGTTGTTCGGCATGGCCATGGTCATCGTCATGCTGTGGAAGCCGCGCGGCTTCGTCGGCAGCCGCGAGCCGACAGCCTTCCTCAAGGTGCGCAGGGCGGTGTCGGGGTCCTTCACCAAGGAGGGACACGGCTGATGAACGCGAGTCCCTCCGTGAACGATGCCATCCTGCAGGTCGATCATTTGTCGATGAAGTTCGGCGGTCTCGTCGCCATCGGCGACCTGTCGTTCCAGGCCAAACGCGGCGAGATCACCGCGCTGATCGGTCCCAACGGCGCCGGCAAGACCACCGTGTTCAATTGCATCACCGGTTTCTACAAACCGTCGGAAGGCATGATCACGCTCAATCGGCGCGACGGCTCGACCTTCCTGCTCGAACGTTTGCCGAACCATGAAATCCCGGCGCGGGCCAAGGTGGCGCGCACCTTCCAGAACATCCGCCTGTTCTCGGGCATGACGCTGCTGGAGAACCTGCTGGTGGCCCAGCACAACAAGCTGATGAAAGCGTCCGGCTATACCATTCTCGGCCTGTTCGGTTATAGCGGATACAGACAGGCTTCGGCGGAATCGGTTGAACTGGCCGAGCACTGGCTGGAAAAGGCCGATCTCGTCGACCGCGCCGACGATCCTGCCGGCGATCTGCCATATGGCGCGCAGCGACGGCTCGAAATTGCTCGCGCCATGTGCACCGGCCCTGAGCTTCTGTGCCTCGACGAGCCGGCCGCCGGCCTTAATCCGAAGGAATCGGCGGCGCTCAATGCACTGCTGATGGACATCAAGGACAACACCGGCACGTCGATCCTTTTGATCGAGCATGATATGGCGGTGGTTATGCAGATTTCAGACCATGTCGTCGTGCTCGAATACGGGCGCAAGATCTCCGACGGCAACCCGCAATCGGTGCGGACCGACCCGCGCGTCATCGCTGCCTACCTCGGCGTCGAAGACGAGGACGTCGAGACGGTGCTGACCGAAGTCGGCGACGAAGACGTCATCGAGCAATTGGATACGGGTCCGGATGCGGCCCACGGCCCAGGCACGTCGTCTTCGTATCTCGCCGGACCGGTTGCCGACACGGTTGGCCACAGCGAGGGCGAACGCGTCACCGTGTCAAAGGGCGCTTCGAAAGCCGGGCAGATCGATGCAAGGTCGAGTGCCGCGGCAAAGTCCGGATCGCCGGCCAAAGCCAAATCGGCCGCGAAATCTTCTGCCGCAAAATCTTCCACTGCAAAGCCGGCCTCCAAGGCTCCGGTGAAGTCAAAAACTCCCGGCACCTCTAATCGGCGTGGAGGGCGGAAATAATGGCCGGCACAACGCTGCTCGATATCAAGGGCGTCCAGACCTACTACGGCAACATCAGGGCGCTGAACGGCGTCGATGTCACGGTCAAGCAAGGTGAGATCGTAGCGCTGATCGGTGCCAACGGCGCCGGCAAGTCGACGCTGATGATGACCATCTTCGGTGCTCCCCGCGCCCGCGCGGGTACCATCACATTCGCCGGTACCGACATCACCCAGATGCCGACCCACGAGATCGCGCGCATGCGCATCGCCCAGTCGCCGGAAGGGCGCCGCATTTTCCCGCGCATGACGGTGATGGAAAACCTGCAAATGGGCGCCAGCCTCGACAACCTCGAGCATTATGACGAGGACGTCGAGAAGGTGTTCACGCTGTTTCCACGCCTGAAGGAACGCATTGCCCAGCGTGGTGGCACGCTGTCCGGCGGCGAGCAGCAGATGCTGTCGATCGGGCGCGCGCTGATGGCGCGGCCGAAGCTGCTTTTGCTCGACGAGCCGTCGCTTGGCCTGGCGCCGCTGATCGTCAAGCAGATATTCGACGCTATCCGGGAGCTGAACCGCACGCAGGGACTGACCGTGTTCCTGGTCGAGCAAAACGCCTTCGGCGCTCTGAAGCTCGCCACGCGCGGCTATGTCATGGTCAACGGCAACGTGACGATGAGCGGCACCGGCAAGGAGTTGCTCGCCAATCCGGAGGTGCGCGCCGCCTATCTCGAAGGCGGCCATCACTGAGTTTCAGGAGACATCAATCATGCAGGGCATTGTCTATGAGGAACCCTCGATCTGGCAGTTCTTCTTCGTCACCTGCCTGCTCGGCGGCTGGGCGGCGTGGATGACGGGCAAGGCATGTGCGCAGACGTGGCGCAGCTTCGCCCAGTTGTTCGCCTACATGCTGGGGCTCGGCATCGGCGTAAGATTCATCCACCATGCGCTGTTCGGCGGAACGATGTTTTCGCTGCATTACTACGTGGTCGACACCATCGTGCTGATGATATTGGGCTTCATTGGCTACCAATACACGCGCACCAACCAGATGGTAACGCAGTATAATTGGCTTTACGAAAGAGCCTCTCTTTTGAGCTGGAAACCAAAAGGTTGACATTTATCATTAACGGCGCTTCAGGGATGAATCGGCGTGACAAGTGCCTGAAAATCGGCAAAGTACTCTTTCTGCGAGCAAGAGTGGGCATCGCATGAAAGCAACATCCACGCCCACTCGGTAAATGGGAGCGTTTCAATGAAAAAGTCACTTTTGTCCGCCGTCGCCCTGACCGCGCTTGTCGCGTTCAGCGGCAGCGCGTGGGCTGACATCCTGATCGGCGTTGCCGGTCCGATCACTGGCCCGAACGCAGCATTCGGCGCGCAGTTGCAGAAGGGCGCCGAACAGGCTGCCGCCGATATCAACGCGGCTGGCGGCATTAACGGCGAGCAGATCAAGATCGAGGTCGGCGACGACGTGTCGGATCCGAAGCAGGGCATCTCGGTCGCCAACAAGTTTGTCGCCGATGGCGTCAAATATGTCGTCGGCCACTTCAATTCGGGCGTCACCATTCCGGCGTCAGAGGTCTATGCCGAGAACGGCATTCTCGTCATCACGCCTTCCGCGACCAACCCGAAGCTGACCGAGCGGGGCCTGTGGAACACGTTCCGTACCTGCGGACGCGACGATCAGCAGGGCAAGGTTGCCGGCGACTACCTCGCCGCGCACTTTAAGGACGGCAAGATCGCCGTCGTCCACGACAAGACGCCTTACGGCCAGGGTCTCGCCGACGAAACCAAGAAGGCACTCAATGCTGATGGCGTGACCGAAGCCATGTATGAGGGCATCAATGTCGGCGACAAGGACTTCTCGGCGTTGATCGCCAAGATGAAGGATGCCGGCGTCAACGTCGTCTACTATGGCGGCCTGCACACCGAGGCCGGCCTGATTATGCGCCAGCTCGCCGATCAGGGTCTCAAGGCCCAGTTCATGTCCGGCGACGGCATCGTGTCGAACGAATTGGCCTCCATCGCCGGCGATGCCGTCGACGGCACGCTGATGACGTTCGCTCCCGATCCGCGCAAGAACCCGAACGCCAAGGAACTCGTGGAGAAGTTCCGCGCCGCCGGTTTCGAGCCTGAAGCCTATACGCTCTACTCCTATGCCGCGCTGCAGATCGTCGCCGCCGCCGCCAACAAGGTCGGCTCTTCCGATGACGCGCAGAAGGTTGCGGAAGAGATCAAGAAGAGTGGCCCGTGGAAGACCGCCATCGGCGACATCGGCTATGACGCAAAGGGCGACATCACCCGTCCCGACTACGTCATCTACACTTGGAAGAAGGGTGACGACGGCAAGTACACCTACTTCGAACAATAAGCCGGCAAACGCCTGCAGCCCAAAAAATGCCCGGCGCCTCGCGCCGGGCATTTTTCATTTGTCTTTTGCTTCATCGCATAGCCGCAAGGATTTAAATCGGTTTAGCCGACGTCTCCATTTTTGTTTGCACTGCAGCATTTTCGCGCTAATCATGTCCAGCAGTTCCCTTTCCCGCGTCCGGAGCCCTGTCCTTGGCAATCTCGAAGATCCTTGTCGCCAACCGCTCCGAAATAGCCATCCGCGTCTTCCGCGCGGCCAATGAGCTCGGCCTCAAAACCGTGGCGATCTGGGCAGAGGAGGACAAATACTCCCTGCATCGCTTCAAGGCCGACGAAAGCTACCAGGTCGGGCGCGGGCCGCATTTGGCCAGGGACATGGGGCCGATAGAAAGCTATCTGTCGATCGAGGAGGTTATCCGCGTCGCCAGGCTATCGGGCGCCGATGCCATCCATCCAGGCTACGGCCTGCTGTCGGAAAGCCCGGAATTCGCCGAGGCCTGCGCCACGGCCGGCATCATCTTCATCGGGCCAAAGCCGGATACGATGCGCAGGCTAGGCAACAAGGTCGCCGCTCGCAACCTCGCGATCGAAGTCGGCGTGCCGGTAATTCCCGCCACCGATCCCTTGCCGGACGACATGGAGGCGGTAAAGGAACTCGCCAAGACGATCGGCTACCCGGTGATGCTCAAGGCATCCTGGGGCGGCGGCGGCCGCGGCATGCGCGCCATCCGCTCCGAGGCAGATCTCGCGCGCGAGGTCATGGAAGGCAAGCGTGAGGCGAAGGCGGCTTTCGGCAAGGACGAGGTCTATCTCGAAAAGCTGATCGAGCGCGCACGCCATGTCGAGGTGCAGGTGCTGGGCGACACTCATGGCAACGCCGTGCACCTGTTCGAGCGCGATTGTTCGATCCAGCGCCGCAACCAGAAAGTGGTCGAGCGGGCGCCGGCGCCCTACCTCGAAATGTCACAGCGCGAGGAGCTTTGCGGCTACGCGCTGAGGATCGCGCGCGAAACCAGCTATATCGGCGCCGGCACGGTCGAGTTCCTGCAGGATGCCGATACCGGAAAATTCTACTTCATCGAGGTCAATCCGCGTATCCAGGTCGAGCACACGGTCACCGAACAGGTGACCGGCATCGACATCGTCAAGGCGCAGATCCATATCCTCGACGGCTTTGCCATCGGCACGGCGGAATCGGGCGTTCCGGCGCAGAAGGACATCAGGCTCAACGGCCACGCGCTGCAGTGCCGCATCACCACGGAAGATCCCGAGCATAATTTCATCCCCGACTATGGCCGCATCACCGCCTATCGCGGTGCCACCGGCTTCGGTATCCGCCTTGATGGCGGCACCGCCTATTCGGGCGCGGTCATCACCCGCTTCTACGATCCGCTGCTGGAAAAGGTAACGGCGTGGGCGCCGACGCCGGCCGAGACCATCGCCCGCATGAACCGGGCGCTGCGCGAATTCCGCATCCGCGGCGTGGCGACCAACCTCACGTTCCTCGAGGCGATCATCAATCACCCGAGCTTCGCCGACAATTCCTACACCACCAAGTTCATCGACACGACGCCGGAACTGTTCGCCAGTGTGAAGCGGCAGGACCGCGCGACCAAGCTGCTCAACTACCTTGCCGACGTTTCGGTCAATGGTCATCCCGAGACGCGCGGCCGGCCGCAGCCAAAGGCCGATGCGGCGCCACCGGTAGTGCCATATCTCAACGGCAATGTGCCTCAAGGCAGCAAGCAGAAGCTCGACGTGCTCGGGCCGGAGAAATTCGCCGCGTGGATGCGCGAGCAAAAAGAGGTGCTGGTCACCGACACGACAATGCGCGACGGGCATCAATCCTTGCTCGCGACGCGTGTGCGCACCTATGACATTGCCGGAATTGCCGGCACCTATGCGCGTGCTCTGCCGCAGCTTTTGTCGCTCGAATGCTGGGGCGGCGCCACATTCGACGTCGCCATGCGCTTTCTCACCGAAGACCCATGGGAGCGGCTGTCGCTGGTGCGCGAGGCAGCACCCAACCTTCTGCTGCAGATGCTCCTGCGCGGTGCCAACGGCGTCGGCTATACCAACTATCCCGACAATGTCGTCCAGCATTTCGTCCGCCAGGCCGCTGCCGGCGGCATCGACCTGTTCCGGGTCTTCGACTGCCTGAACTGGGTCGAGAACATGCGCGTGGCCATGGATGCGGTCGGCGCCGAGGGCAGACTGATCGAAGCGGCGATCTGTTATACCGGCGACATACTCGATCCGGCGCGGGCGAAATACGATCTGAAATACTATGTCGGCCTGGCCAGGGAATTGCAGGCGGCAGGCGCCCACATCATCGCCGTCAAGGACATGGCTGGGCTTCTAAAGCCGAGCGCTGCCCGCGCGCTGTTCAAGGCACTGCGCGAGGCGACGGACCTGCCGATCCACTTCCACACC
This sequence comes from Mesorhizobium sp. M1006, assembly GCF_040318825.1. Taxonomy (NCBI): domain Bacteria; kingdom Pseudomonadati; phylum Pseudomonadota; class Alphaproteobacteria; order Hyphomicrobiales; family Phyllobacteriaceae; genus Mesorhizobium; species Mesorhizobium sp. M1006. The sequence continues at coordinate 112,373 of NZ_JAMYMZ010000015.1, read as the reverse complement.
CACGACACATCCGGCCTGTCGGCGGCAACCGTGCTGGCGGCGGTGGAGAGCGGCGTCGACGCCATCGACGCGGCGATGGATTCGCTATCGGGCAACACCTCGCAGCCGTGCCTGGGTTCGATCGTGGAGGCGCTGAAGGGCACCGAGCGCGATCCGGGCCTCGACCCGCAGTGGATCAGGAACATCTCGTTCTACTGGGAGGCGGTGCGCAACCAGTATTCAGCCTTCGAAAGCGACCTGAAGGGGCCGGCATCGGAGGTCTATCTGCACGAAATGCCGGGCGGTCAGTTCACCAACCTCAAGGAACAGGCGCGCTCGCTCGGGCTGGAGACACGCTGGCACGAAGTGGCGCAGACCTATCACGACGTCAATCTGATGTTCGGCGACATCGTCAAGGTGACGCCGTCGTCCAAGGTCGTCGGCGACATGGCGCTGATGATGGTGAGCCAGGACCTGACCGTCGCCGACGTCGAGAATCCGGCGAGGGACATCGCCTTCCCGGATTCGGTGGTGTCGATGTTGCGCGGCGATCTCGGCCAGTCGCCGGGCGGCTGGCCAAAGCCATTGCAGAAGAAGGTGCTGAAGGGCGAAAAGCCGATCACGGTGCGGCCGGGTTCGCTGCTCAAACCGGCGGACCTCAAGGCCAGTCGCGCGGAGGTCGAGGAAAAGCTCGAGCGCAAGCTCAGCGGGTTCGAATTCGCGTCGTGGCTGATGTATCCGAAGGTGTTTTCCGATTTTGCCGCCGCGCAGGAGACCTACGGGCCGGTCAGCGTGCTGCCGACGCCGACCTATTTCTACGGCATGAAGCCGGAAGACGAGATTTTCGTCGACATCGAAAAAGGCAAGACGCTGGTGGTGCGCTGCCTTGCCATCGGCGATGTCGACGAAAAGGGCATGGTCACCGTGTTCTTCGAGCTCAACGGGCAGCCGCGCCGGGTGAAGGTGCCGGACCGGGCCCATGGCGCGTCCGCTGCCAAGGCACGGCGCAAGGCGGAGCCGGGCAATGAGGCGCATGTCGGCGCGCCGATGCCTGGCGTCGTCTCGGCGCTTGCGGTCGCTGCCGGCCAGGCGGTGAAGGCCGGCGACGTGCTGCTGTCGATCGAAGCGATGAAGATGGAAACGGCGTTGCATGCCGAACGCGACGGCACCATAGCCGAGGTGCTGGTCAAGGCCGGCGACCAGATCGATGCCAAGGATCTGCTGATCGCGTTCGGGTGAAACAGGCCGGCATCAGAGAGACTTGTCGGCGCCTGGCAGCAGCCCTTCATGCCGCATCGATAGTACCTTGACCCGCCGCGCCCGGTCGGGCATCGAACCGCTGCAATTCGCCGCTCGGGTCACCCCGAGTCGCGGCGAGAAACGACGCGGAGAGAAGAATATGGCCGACGACATCACCGAGACCAGCCAGACTGTTGCCGCCGGCCAGCTGCGCGCCTTCATCGAACGAATCGAGCGGCTCGAGGAAGAGAAGAAGACGATTGCCGACGACATCAAGGAAGTGTTCGCCGAGGCCAAGGGCACCGGATTCGACACCAAGGCGATGCGGTCGATCATCCGGCTGCGCAAGAAGGACCAGGCCGAGCGGCAGGAAGAGGAGTCCATCCTCGATCTGTACAAGGCTGCGCTCGGCATGGTGTAAAGGCCGGCCTCGGCGCCGGAGACGATCGCGGGAGAAGCGGTTCTGACCATGGATTCCAGCCATGAGCGAATTCGATTTTGGCGCCCGCCGCGCCTCTGAATTCCGCCAACGCAGCTTCTGGACGCTGTTCGCGGAACGGCATCCGGATGAAAGGGCTCTGTTGGCGAGGCGCGGACCGTGGTTCTGGCAGCGTGGGCTGCCCGATTTCGCATTGGTCCTTTCCATGTATGTCGCGCCTGCGCACAATCATGTCGGCGTCTTCTTCGGCCGCAACGAGAAGTTCGGTGCCACGCAAGCCTGGTCGCGGTTGAAGCCGTTCCAGCCGGCCATCGAAGACAGGCTGAAGCTCAGGCCAGAACAAAGTTGCGACGGCCTCGGCATCAATTCGATGTGGCGGGTGAATTGTTTTGCCGAGGACAATTGGCCGGCGATGACCGACTGGCTGGTGACGGAAGCCTCACGTTTCGAGCGCGCGATTGCCGACGTTCTGGGTCAGGAATAAAGCAGGGTTTCCAGACGCAATCCTTGTGGAAGGGTTGCTCTGGTGAGCAGCCAGGGAGCCGGTCGATCGATGACGATCATGTCGCGCGTTGCCGCTTTCTTCCGCTCACGCTGGTTCGGCGGCGTGCCGCTCGATCGGCTGTTCTGGCGCGACCTGGTCGTTGTCGGCACAGCGATCAACGTCGCGTCGTCGGTGGCGGCGCTCATTCTGCTAGGATTGAAGCTGCCGCTTGCGCTCGTCCTGGCGGTGCATTTCGCGCCGGTTCCCTACAATATCTTCCTGACCTTTGCCGTTTGGCGAACTGCCGGAAAATCGAGTGGCGTCATGGCCTCGCTGATGACTCTTGGCGCCACGTTGTGGCTGATCCTGGTGGTTGTGGCCTGACGATCAGGCGGCCGGCTCGAATTTGAGCGCCACGCCGTTGATGCAATAGCGCAGACCGGTCGGTGGCGGGCCGTCCTCGAAGACATGGCCGAGATGGCTGCCGCAGCGGGCGCAATGGCATTCGGTGCGGACCATGCCGTAGCTGCGGTCGACGGTGGTCTCGACCGAACCCGGCACTGGGTCGTTGAAGCTCGGCCAGCCGGTGCCGCTCTCGAATTTCAGCTTGGATTCAAACAAGGGCTGGTCGCAGCCGACGCAGGAGAAGGTGCCGGCGCGCTTCTCGTGCAGCAGGGCGCAGCTTCCCGGCCGCTCGGTGCCGTGGTTGCGCATCACCGCATATTGCTCAGGCGTCAGCCGGGCGCGCCATTCGGCATCGGTGCGGGTAACGGGGTAGGTGTGGCTGTCCATTTTTTCCTCTTAGCTTATGTCGCTATTTGGGTTGCCTTCGCAACTTCGCCTGAAATAGGCATTTGTTACGGCGTTTGCTCGTATTTCCTGTCCTGCTGCGAAGAATCCCTCAGGCGATGGCCGCGAGATAGCGCGCAACCGATGCTGAAAATGCTGCCTTTGCATCTCCGATGACGTTCTGGTTCCACCATGCGCCGTAGATATGGTCGAACGCGAAAGGCTCCAGCGCGGCCTTGATGCCGAGCACTTTCGTCGCGTTGAGCGGGATATAGTTCGGATAGCTGTACATGAAGCTGACATGACGGCGGGTCGGCGTCACCTGCAGGATGTCGCCGGCCAGGATGGCATTGCCGCGGTCGCGCTTCCAGTGCAGTACCTGGCCACCGGCAAAGTGGCCGCCGCAGCGGATGAGCGTCAGCGACGGGTTTATGGCGCGCATCTCGCCTTCCCAACTGATGATTGCCGGATGCGGCCGCATGATCCACTGACGATCATCGGCGTGCAGATAAATCGGCACGCCGCCAAACGCCCCGCTCCATTCGACCATTGCCGAATAATAATGGCAGTGCGAAATGGCGATGGCGGTCAGGCCGCCCCGGCGGTTGATCTCGGCCACCGCCTCGTCGCTGACCATCGAGATGCAGTCCCACAGCACATTGCCGTGCGGCGTTTGCGCCAGCAATGCGCGCTGGCCGATAGCGAAGCGTGGCTCGATGCCGAAGGCGAGCACGCCGGCATCATCCTTGATCACGACCCGATGGCCGGCGGCGAGCTCTTCCGGCGTGGTCCAGGCCTGACCTTCCCAGCGCACATATTGCCGCTCGTCCTCGCAGATCGGGCAATGTCGCGGCGGCGTCGCTGTCGCCGCGAACTGGACACCGCATTGCAGGCAAAGGAAACAGGTCGACCGTCCTGTTTTGCGTGGATCCATTCAGTGCTTCCTTGAAAGTTGCTTCGTCGCGGCTTCGAGGCCGGCGAGCGTCAGCGGAAACATGCGGCCGCCAAAAATATCGCGGATCATGGCAATCGAATGGGTAAAACCCCAGTTCTTCGCGTCTTCCGGATTGAGCCAAATGGCGTTCGGCCATTGCTGCAGCAGCCTGCCGAGCCAGACGGCGCCGGCCTCCTTGTTCCAATGCTCGACCGAGCCGCCGGGTTGAGCGATCTCATAGGGGCTCATCGAGGCGTCGCCGACGACGATCACCTTGTAGTCGGGGCCATATTTATGGAGGAGATCGAAGGTCGGAATCACCTCGGCATGGCGGCGGCGATTGTCCTTCCACACGCCCTCGTAGAGGCAGTTGTGGAAATAGAAATATTCGAGCTGGCGGAACTCGGCGCGGGCGGCCGAAAACAGCTCCTCGACACTCCTGACATGGTCGTCCATCGAGCCGCCGACATCGAAGAACATCAGCAGCTTCACGGCATTGCGACGTTCGGGTTGTGTCTTAACGTCAAGATAACCGTGCTCGGCGGTGGCGTGGATGGTGCCGGGCAGGTCGAATTCCTGTTCGGCGCCTTCGCGCACCCAGCGGCGCAAGCGCTTCAGCGCGACCTTGATGTTGCGGGTGCCGAGTTCGACGGCGTCATCGAAATTCCTGAACTCGCGTTTGTCCCAGACTTTTACCGCGCGGCGGTTGCGGCTTTCGTGCTGGCCGATGCGCACGCCTTCGGGATTGTAGCCATAGGCGCCGAAGGGCGAGGTGCCGCCGGTGCCGATCCATTTCGAACCGCCCTGATGCCGGCCGTTTTGCTCCTCCAACCGCTTCTTCAGCGTCTCCATCAGCTTTCCGAAGCCGCCCAGCGCCTCGATCAGCTTCCTCTCCTCGTCGGTCAGGTGCTTTTCGGCGAGCCTCCGCAGCCATTCCTCCGGGATGTTTGCGACATCGACCGCGTTTTCGCCAGCTTGCGCCTCGACACCTTTGAAGATGTGCGAAAAGACCTGGTCGAAGCGGTCGATGTGGCGCTCGTCCTTCACCAGAGCGGCGCGGGCGAGATAGTAAAAGCCCTCGACATCATAGTCGACCAGCCCGGCCTCCAGCCCCTCCAGCAGCGACAGATATTCGCGGAGCGAGACCGGAACCCGCGCTGCCTTCAGTTCGAGGAAGAAGGGGATGAACATGGTCCGACTTTATCTGTGTCCCTCGATCTTCTCCCGTGCGGCGCTGGCGATAAAGGCGGAACGCGTCAGACCACGCCGACCCGCTTCTTCGTCGATTGCCGCCAAAAGACCTGCGTCGAGCGACAGATTGGCCCGGACAGGCCGTCCGGAATCGATCAGCACAGGGATCATCACGGCGGATTCACCGGCAGCGCTATCGACTTCGCCCAGTCGGAGCAGATCTGCCACAGTGCGCGCCGCGGGCAAGGGCAAGTTCTTCGCCATTCGTGTCTCTGCCCATTCGCGAACGGCAGAAGTCGCATCGGCTATCGCCTCTTCGGGACTTGCGCCACCGCCGTGACATCCGGGAAGATCAGGCACCCGCACTCCCCAGACTTCATCTGCGCCGTCAAGAATTCCGACATAGTGCGTCATGATTCGTCCTTAAATCCATCCAGCAAGCCGGGCGATCGACCGCGCAACACCCAGAGATTGTTCGCGATGCCGCGGCACGATAATCATGATCTCCGGCCTTTCCGGATGCTCGTACTTCTCGTGTTTGCCGCCGCCTACGTTCACCCAGCCGTCACGTAAAAGCCTCGTGACAATCTTGCGCGTGTTGGTCTCGATCAGCGGCACTGTCGCCCCTGATCATGTGCAATATATTGCGCACAGGTGATTATTTCAATCGTTGGCCTCATCATAGCAGATCGTATTCGATGAAGCCGGTCCTGCGCGCCACGTGGTCGTAGAGCTTGCGCGCGGTGGTGTTGGTTTCGTGGGTCATCCAGTAGACGTTCTTGACGCCGATCTTGCCGGCTTCCTGCTTGACCGCTTCGATCAGGGCGGCGCCGACGCCCTTGCCGCGTACATCGGGGTCGGCGAACAGGTCCTGCAGGTAACAGTTGTTTATCTGCGACCAGCAGGAGCGATGGTAGAGATAGTGCGTCAGGCCGACGGCCTTGCCGTCGAGGGTGGCGATGAAGCCTTTCGGCTCGAACTCGCCCGCCGTGAACAGCCGCTTCCAGGTGACGGCGTAAACCTCTTCCGGCAGCTTGGTTTCGTAGAAGGTGAGATAGGCGGTCCAAAGACGCCGCCAATCGGCGTGGTCGGATTGCACAAGCGGGCGGACGGTGATCTCGGTCATTTCATTTCCCTCTGAAGTCGGCAACCCGAAGCTGCCTTCACGCCTCGCTGGCTGCAACGGTCCAGCGAAGGGAAAGCGCTGTCCGGCGGCTTCCGGCCGACCGCCCCTCACCCCTGCCGTCTCGCCATAAAGGCCAGGCGCTCGAACAGATGCACGTCCTGTTCGTTCTTCAGCAACGCGCCATGCAGCTTGGGCAGCACGTTCTTCGGGTCGGCGCGCAGGTCCTCGGGCGCGATCTCGTCGGCGACCAGCAGGCGGATCCAGTCGAGTGCCTCGGAGGTCGACGGCTTCTTCTTGAGGCCCGGCACGTCACGGATTTCATAGAATTGCGTGAGTGCGGCGCGCACCAGGTTCTGCTTGATGCCGGGATAGTGCACGTCGACGATTTTGTGCAGCGTCTCGACGTCGGGAAAGCGGATGTAGTGGAAGAAGCAGCGGCGCAGGAAGGCGTCCGGCAGCTCTTTTTCGTTGTTGGAGGTGATGATGACGATCGGCCGGACTGTGGCACGGATGGTCTCGCCGGTCTCGTAGACGAAGAACTCCATCCGATCCAGTTCCTGCAACAGATCGTTGGGGAACTCGATATCGGCCTTGTCGATCTCGTCGATCAGAAGCACGACTTTCTTGCCGGCAGCAAAGGCGTCCCACAGCTTGCCGCGCTTGATGTAATTGCGGATGTCGTTGAAGCGCTCGTCGCCGAGCTGGCTGTCGCGCAGCCGCGAGACGGCATCATATTCATAGAGGCCCTGCTGCGCCCGCGTGGTCGATTTGACATGCCATTCGATCAGATCGATGCCGAGCGCCGCCGCCACCTGGCGGGCAAGTTCGGTCTTGCCGGTACCGGGCTCGCCCTTGACCAGCAACGGCCGCTCGAGCGCGATCGCCGCGTTGACCGCCACCATCAGATCCTTGTCGGCGACATAGGCTGCCGTGCCTTCAAAACGCATTTTTGCTCCCGGGTTCATCGCGCGACCCTAAGGAGGCGGCCTTCGCTGTGCAAGGCGCTGCTGGCAAAGCGGGGATCTTGCCGGCGCGACCCTCGTCGAGCGGTTCTGCGTCGATTTAAGACTCGAAACATGTCGTCTCTCTGGCGCTTGGTCTGCCGTCTGCCTATATTGGCGGAGACGGTCTGCGCTTCCCGGCAGGAGAACATTTTCCCCGGGGCCTTAATGATCCCTAGGGAGCTGTCCCTGGGAAGACCCGTGGGTTTTCTCATACGGCGCCCACCTACTTTGTAGGTTCCCGGGATCGCTCTCTCCACCGGTTGTGTGGATCGTCACCTGTCGAAAAGGCAATGTCTGGCGGATCTTGTCGTCGCGCCGCTTTGTGCGGTGCTCTCACGAACGAAAGCTCGCCCCGCTCCTCCAAAACGTCGCTCGTAAAACTCCATCCAAATCTGACCTTTTCTAACGTCGGCGCATGACATCCCCAAAAGACCTGAAAAAAACTCTCCGCAACCAAGCCCTCGGGCGCCGCGACGCGCTCGATCCTTTCTGGCGGGTGGAGGCAGCACTCGAAATGGCCGAGACGGCGCGCGACCGGATCACGGTCGAGCCGGCCCAGATCGTCTCAGGCTTCTGGCCGATGCGCTCGGAAGTCGACGTCCGGCCGCTGATGTTTGCCTTGCGCGAAAAGGGGGCAAGGCTCTGCCTGCCGGCCATCCTCAACAAGACCACCATCGTTTTTCGCGAACTGGTGCGCGGCGCGCCGATGATCGACATGGGCTTCGGCACCGTCGGGCCGCATGAGGAAGCCGAGGTGCTCGATCCCCAAATGATGCTGGTGCCGCTTGCCGCCTTCGATGCGCGCGGCCACCGCATCGGTTACGGCGCCGGCTATTATGACCGGGCGATCGCGCGGCTGGCCGACAAGGGGCAGCAGCCGCGGCTGATCGGCATTGCCTTCGACTGCCAGGAGGTGGCCTTGGTGCCGGACGAGCCGCATGACGTGATCATTCCGGAAATACTCACCGAGAGCGGGTTGCGCCGGTTCGCGCCGAAATTGTAGATAAGTTCCTGGACGCATGGTCTTTTCCGAAAGTCATGCAGCTTTTTGCTTCGCTGACCTTCGGTTCGGGATCACGCTTATATGAGACTTCTCTTCCTCGGCGACATGGTCGGCAAGACAGGACGTACGGCGGTGTGGGAACAACTGCCCGGCCTGATCTCGGATTTCAAACTCGACTTCGTCATCGTCAATGGCGAGAACGCCGCCGGCGGCTTCGGCATCACCGAGGAAATTTTTCGCGAGACGATCTCGGCCGGCGCCGATGTCGTCACCACCGGCAACCATGTCTGGGACCAGCGCGATGCGCTGATTTTCGCGCCGCGCGAAGAGCGCTTCCTGCGTCCGTCCAATTTCCCCAAGGGTACGCCGGGGCGCGGCTCAGGCGTCTACGTCGCCAGGAACGGCGCGCGCGTGCTGGTCGCCAACATCATGGGCCGGGTGTTCATGCATCCCGAGCTCGACGATCCGTTCCAGGCCGGCGAGCGCGAACTTGCCGCTTGTCCGCTTGGTGAGCAGGCCGATGCGATCGTCATCGATTTCCATGCCGAGGCGACCTCGGAAAAAATGTGTTTCGCCCACTTTGTCGACGGCCGTGCCAGCCTTGTTGTCGGCACCCACACGCATCAGCCGACCGGCGATCACCAGATCCTCAATGGCGGCACCGGTTATATTTCCGATGCCGGCATGTGCGGCGATTACGATTCCTCGCTCGGCATGGACAAGGAGGAGCCGCTCAACCGGTTCCTGTCCAAGGTGCCGAAAGGCCGCTTCGAGGCGTCGAGCGGACCGGCGACATTGTGCGGCGTCGGCGTCGACATTTCCGACCGTAGCGGCCTGACCGAACGGATCGCGCCGTTTCGCCGCGGCCCGCGGCTGGAGGAAACGGCGCCATCCTTCTGGTCGTGACATTGATATGGACGCTTGCAGTACCCAATTGCCGGCGAAACTGCTCTAGATCGTAGAGGGGACGACCTCCATGCAGCTAGTCGAATTCCTGGCGCCGCATTTCGCCTTTGTCTCCGACCCGACGGCATGGGTCGCGCTGCTGACGCTGGTCGTGCTGGAGGTCGTGCTCGGCATCGACAATCTGATCTTCATCTCGATCCTGACCAACAAATTGCCGGTAGCGCAGCGGGCCCGCGCCCGGCGGCTCGGCATATCCGCCGCGCTGGTGATGCGGCTGATCCTGCTGGCCACCATCTCGATCATCGTCCAACTGACGACGCCGATATTCACCGCCTTCGGCCACGGCTTTTCATGGCGCGACCTGATCCTGATCGCCGGCGGCCTGTTTCTCGTCTGGAAGGCGACCAAGGAGATCCACCACACGGTTGATCTCGATGATCACCAGGACACCATGATGGGCGAGACGCTGCAGCTTTCGCTGGCCGGCGCGATTTTCCAGATATTGCTGCTCGACCTCGTCTTCTCGATCGACTCGATCATCACCGCCGTCGGCATGACCGACGAAATCGCGATCATGTACATCGCGGTGATCGTGGCGGTGAGCGTGATGATGCTGGCGGCCGGGCCGCTGGCCGATTTCATCGCCAGGAACCCCAGCATCGTCATGCTGGCCCTCGGCTTCCTGCTGATGATCGGCATGACGCTGATCGCCGACGGCATGGGTTACCACGTGCCGAAAGGCTACATCTACGCCGCCATGGGTTTTTCGGCCTTGGTCGAAGGGCTCAACATGCTGGCTCGGCGGCGGAAGAAGGCAAAGGGCGGGGGCGGGCATTGACTTGACTCTTACAGAATTGTGCGTACAATTTTGTAAATAACGGTGCCGCCATATTGCGATTTGGATGGGATCCCGAGAAGGCCAAGCGCAACCGTGCGAAGCATGGTGTTGCGTTCGATCTCGCCAAAGATGTCTTCAAGGATCCGCTTCATCTGATTGTGCCTGACCGGTTTGAAGATGGCGAGCAAAGGTGGCATGCGATCGGGATGAGGGCTGGTGGTACTGCTCGTTGTTCACACTTATCCCGATCTCGAAGATGAGGAACGAATTCGGATTGTCGGTGTCCGGAAAGCAACGCCGCATGAATGGAGGCGCTATGAGCAGGAAGGAACTTAGCCAAGATCAGCGCAACCAGCTCGCCAATTTGGCAGATTTGCCTGACAGCGAAATTGACACGTCCGACATTCCGGAAACTTCGGCCGAGAATTGGGTTCATGCTCGCCGAGGGCACCTCTACCGGCCACTAAAGCAGCCGGTGACCATTCGGCTTGACGCTGATGTGCTGTCCTGGTTCAAGGAGCATGTCGAAGGCGGTGGCTATCAAACGGAGATCAACCGCGTGCTCCGCCGTCATGTGCTAGAGCAGGAAAAGCGGCGTTCCTGAGCATTCGCGGTCTGTTGCCAGCCGATCTTGGCTCGCCGTTACTTAATTTGCTGGAACGTCCTTCGGGTGGCGGTCGCCGATCAGGCCGAGCATCACGCCTTGCTCCAGCCACGCCTTGGCGCCGGCGAGCACCAGCGCAAAACCGCCGGTCGAGCCGATCGCCTGCTTGACCTGCTCGTCAGGGCTGCCGGCAAAGCCGAAATTGCGGACCTCGACAAAGGTCGTGTTGCCCGGCATCTCCTCGAAAGTCCAGACCACCGTAGTCGGCGGATCGCTCCATTGCATGACGATCTTCTTGTTATCGACGATCTCACTGACATTGATCGTCGTCGAGACGCCATACATGCGCCATTCCCAGCGAACTTTGTTGCCGCTGTCCAGCCTGTTGCTGCCATGGGTGAACCAGAACTTCGTCGTGATCGCCGGATCGACGAAGGCTTCGAATACGTCGGCGACCGGCCGCCTTATCAGCATGCCGGCTTCGGCGGTCGGTGTTTCACGGATTTTCATAGCGTCCTCCTTTCCACGGCGCCGCCCTGTTCACCAGGCATCGGGTTCGCGTACGAGGTGAATGATGTTGGCCGGATTGGTGATCCAGCCGCCGCGAAAGCCTTCACCCAGTGCCTCGATGGCATCGCAGCGCACGACGCCGGCCTCGGCGAGATGCTCCGCCGCGCCTGGAAAATCATCGGTGAACAGTTCCAGCCAGATCTCGGCCTGGCTCATCATCGGCGCCTCGTCGATCCACAGTCGATTGGGACCGAGTTCGAACCCGATGGCCGGCGATTTGGCCGTGAATGGCTTCAGGCCGATGACGTCGCGATAGAAGGCGATCGTTGCCTGGTATTGATGTGGCGGGACCTTCATCGCGATGTTGATGCCGCCGGTGATCTTCGCGGTCATTCTTACTCCATTTGCTCTCAGATGTTGTTCTCGTTGGCCGGCTCGCCCTTCATCTCGCTGCGGTAATAGCCGTCGCGCAGATTGATGCCGTATTCGACATAGGCCTTCATGCAGGCCAGCATCTGCGACCAGCCCTCGCAATTGAGGTAGGATTTCTTCAGGCCGACCGCGTTCTCGTGCCAGCCGGTTTCGGCGATGGTGACGAAGGTGCCGCCATCGTCGAGCGGCTCGAAATTCATCTCGATGCGGGTCTTGTAGGCTGGCTTGCCGTCGGCGTCGGTGGCATCCCAGCGCAGCACGATGCGGCTGTCTTTCTTCACCTCGTCGACCTCGACGGGAACCTTGCCCCACCAGATGACGGTGGCGCCCGCCACCAGCAGTGCGCTGGCGCCGCCGATCGTGGTGAAGTAGCCGCTAAGTTTCTTCGGATTGACGACCGCATCGAAGACTTCGGCGACGGGTTTGCCGATGCGGCCAGAAACCCTGAATCCAAGAGACATATCCACAGCTCCTTCCTTGAATGGCACAAAGATATGTTATAGAAATATAACATGTCAAGCCAATCGCGGGACGACAATGTTTTCAAGGCGCTGGCGCATCCGCGCCGGCGTGCGTTGCTCGACCGGCTGAAGGATGCGCCGCAGACCACCGGCATGTTGTGCGATGCCTTCCCCGACATGGACCGTTGCACGGTCATGCTGCACCTGAAGGTGCTGGAGGAGGCCGACCTGGTCGTGGCGCGGCGCGAGGGGCGCGAACGCTGGAACCATCTCAACGCGCTGCCGATCAAGCACATCCACGACCGCTGGATCAGTCAATATGCCACGCACGCGATCGGCATCCTCGACCGGCTGAAATCCGATCTTGAGGGATGAAAGGTTTGCCGAAGCCTGCCGATTTTCGGATCTTGAAAGCCTTGCGTGCCGGCAGCAATGGCGCGGCTGGACGAATTGAGCCGATTTATCTATAAGCCGGCCATTCCGACAGCGAGCGCCGTCCGTCCGTCAGGGACGCAGCAGGACGTTCTGAAATTTTGAATTCGAGCATTTTTGCAAGATGCCGGGTGGTTCACCAGGCGGCAGATGCTCTAGCCGAGAAGATGACAGGGGTGCCATGGCTGGCCATTCACAGTTCAAGAACATCATGCACCGCAAGGGCCGCCAGGATGCGGTGCGGTCGAAAATGTTTTCCAAGCTGGCGCGCGAAATCACCGTCGCCGCCAAGAGCGGCACGCCCGATCCATCGATGAACCCGCGCCTGCGCCTTGCGGTGCAGAACGCCAAGGCGGTGTCGATGCCGAAGGACAATATCCAGCGCGCCATCAACAAGGCGTCGATGGGCGATGCCGAGACCTACGAAGCCGTGCGCTACGAGGGTTACGGGCCAGGCGGCGTCGCGCTGATCGTCGAGACGCTGACCGACAACCGCAACCGCTCGGCGTCGAATGTACGCGCTGCCTTCACCAAGGCGGGCGGGGCGATGGGCGAGACCGGCTCGGTATCGTTCATGTGGGACCGCGTCGGCGAGATCTACTATCCGGCATCGGCCGGCAGCGCCGAGAAGGTGATGGACGCGGCGATCGAGGCCGGCGCCGACGACGTCCAGTCGGACGAGGACGGGCACACGATCTACTGCGCCTTCGAGAATCTCGGCGAGGTGTCGAAGGCACTGGAAGGCGCGCTTGGCGAGGCTGAATCGGTGAAGCCGATCTGGAAGCCGCAGACCAATATCGCGGTCGACGAGGAGCGGGCACAATCACTGATGAAGCTGGTCGCGACGCTCGAGGACGACGACGACGTGCAGAGCGTCTACGCCAATTTCGAGGTCGACGAGGAGACCTTGGCAAAGCTCAGCGCGGCATGATCCAACACGCGCTGCCCACAGTCCGTATCACCTATTGCATCCAGTGCCAGTGGCTGCTCAGGGCCGGCTGGATGGCGCAGGAGCTGCTGTCCACCTTCGGCACCGATCTGGGCGAAGTGACGCTGGTGCCCGGCACCGGCGGCATCTTCACCATTTCCTGCAATGACACGCTGGTCTGGGACCGCAAGCGTGACGGCGGTTTTCCCGACGCCGCAAAGCTCAAGCAACTGGTTCGCGACGTCATCGATCCGGATCGCGATCTGGGCCATGCCGACCGCAAGGGCCATAAGTCAAAAGACCCTGCCTGACGGCCTTTTAGGACTTCCGTCCTGCATTCACCGCCATGCGAAGATGAAGCAGCCCAGCGCCACGATGGCGGTGATGGTGCGGACATGGTTCCACATCACCCAGTCCCTGAGATAGGTGGCCCATACCGCGGCGCCGTTGGCGCTTGCCGGATCGACCGCGGCCAGGGCGTTGTTGAGCGGCACGTTGAACATCATCGTCACGATCGGGTTGCCGACGAGGTAGATCAGGGCGCCGGCGAGGAGCCAGAACGAACCCGGTTGGCTCCAGCCGATAAGAGCGCCGGCGGCAAGGACAAGACAGACCAGCCCGGTGGCGAAAAGCGCGGTCATGAATGCCGGCGTAATCACGGTGATGTTGATCGAATTCATGGCGGCGATGCCGCCTCCGGCAGGCAAGCGGGCGAGCGCCGGCATGATAAAGTTGGAGAAGGCGAAGAAAACGCCGCCGACAACGCCTGAGCCAATGGCAGCGACGAAGGTGAGGGTGGGAAGCAGTTTCATGATCATGTCAGTTCCTCCGGCTTCAGATTCGAGCAGTTCGATTGGTGTGTCGTCTAAAAATATGAATGATCCTCACATTTGCAAAACGTGATAAACCCTCGTATTTTCTCAGTCAAGCCATTTTTCTGGAGACAGTCATGGAAGGCACCGCTGCACCGGGTTCCCGCAACGAGCAGATCGCATCGCCGCGCCGGGCACCGAGCCAGCAGCGCAGCCGCGAGCGGGTCGAGCGGATGTTGGCCGCCGCCTCGGCGCTGATCGCCGAGCAAGGCAGCGACGCCATGCGCATGGGCGAGGTGGCCGAGAGGGCCGGTGTGTCGATCGGCTCGCTCTATCAGTTCTTCCCCGACAAGAGGGCGATCATCTGGGCGCTGGCCGAACGCTACACCGCCGAAAGCCAGGCCTGCATTGCGGCAGCGCTAGCCGAGGTCAATGACGCCGAAGGCCTGCGCCGGGCATTTTCGGAACTGGTGGATATCTACTACGGAATGTTCCTGGCGGAGCCGGTGATGCGCGACATCTGGTCGGGCACGCAGGCCGACAAGGCGCTGCGCGAACTCGAGCTCGCCGACAGCCGGGCCAACGCCGAATTCCTTACGGCCGTGCTGAAACGGCTGCGGCCGTCCGCCGATCCGGAAGCGCTCGAAACGACGGCGTTTCTCATCTGGCAGATGGGCGAGGCCGCAATGCGGCTGGCGATCTCGGTCGGGCGGCAAGAAGGCGACCGGCTGGTTGCTGCCTACAAGCGGATGGCCCTGCGCGAGTTGCTCGGCGGGTAGGGCCGTATTTTCCCAACAAAAAACCCGCCACGAAGGCGGGTTTCTCGATCTGCGAAATGCCAATGCGGCTTAGAGGCCGAAGCCTTCGAAACGCTTCTTGAACTTCGACAGGCGGCCACCGCGGTCGAGCAGGGTCTGCTGGCCGCCGGTCCAGGCCGGATGGGTGGTGGGGTCGATATCGAGGTTCATCGTATCGCCTTCCTTGCCCCAGGTCGAACGGGTCATGTATTCGGTGCCGTCGGTCATGACGACCTTGATGGTGTGGTAGTCGGGATGGATATCGGTCTTCATGGGTCTGTTCCTGGCTTGCCGGGTGCTGCCGACGGGCTGAAGCATGCGTCGATGCGCCCCTTTTTAAAACTCGAAGCCGCAGCTATTGAGGAGCCACGGCTTCTAAAACGGTCGGCGAGCCTATACATCAGCCGGAATTGAATCACAAGGCCGCGGCAAGCGCATATTGATGGCGCAAGCCTCAAAGGGCCAAAGGAAACGGTCATGGCGAACATCAGCGGCGATGCAGACGAGCGCAGGCGCTCGCTGAAGCCGCTGCAGCGCCTGTTTCCCTACATCACCCATTACCGCAAAATGGTCATCGGCGCGATCGTCTCACTGGCCGTCGCGGCGGCGACGACGCTGGCGCTGCCGCTGGCCGTGCGGCGGATGATAGATCACGGCTTTTCCGCTTCCGATTCCAGCTTCATTGCCGAATATTTCGCCATGCTGGTGGTGATGGCCGCCGTGCTGGCGGCGGCATCGGCCAGCCGCTACTATTTCGTCATCACGCTCGGCGAGCGCGTCGTTGCCGATATCCGCCGCGATGTCTTTGCCCACGTCACCACGCTGTCGCCCTCGTTCTTCGATACAGCCCAGTCGGGCGAGATCGTCTCGCGGCTCGCCGCCGACACGACACAGGTCAAATCGGCCGTCGGTGCTACCGCCTCGGTGGCTTTGCGCAACGTCATCCTCGGCCTTGGCGCCGTGGCGATGATGGTCTTCACCAGCCCAAAACTGTCCGGCCTGGTCATCGCGGCCATTCCGCTAATCGTGCTGCCGCTGGTCGCCTTCGGCCGCTCGGTGCGGCGCAAGTCACGGCTGGCGCAGGATACGCTTGCCAATGCCACCGCCTATGCCAGCGAGCAGATCGGCGCGGTGCGCACCCTGCAGGCCTTCACCAACGAGAAGCTTGTAACCAGATATTTTTCGTCCGCCGTGGAAGCAGCGTTCGAAGCGGCGCGGGCCTCGATCTTTGCCCGCTCCTTTCTCACCTTCTTTGCCATCTTCATGATCTTTTCCTCAGTCGTGGCGGTGCTGTGGTTCGGTTCGCGCGACGTGCTCGACGGCACGCTGTCGCCGGGCACGCTCGGTCAATTCCTGCTCTATTCGGTGTTCGCCGCCGGCGCGCTCGGCGCCCTGTCGGAGGTCTGGGGCGAACTGTCCCAGGCAGCGGGCGCTGCCGAACGGCTGACCGAGATCCTGGCCGAGAAACCCGCGATCCAGGCGCCCGCCGATCCGAAGCCGCTGCCGGCAAAGGCGAGAGGTGCGATCAGCTTCGACGATGTCTCCTTCTCCTATCCGGCCCGGCCCGACCGCGCCGCCGTCCATGGCCTGAGCTTTCAGGTCAAACCCGGCGAGACGGTGGCGATCGTCGGACCCTCGGGCGCCGGCAAGAGCACCGTGTTTTCGCTGCTTCTGCGCTTCTACGATCCGGAGTCCGGCGGGATCATCATCGACGGGGTCGATCTGCGCGAGGCCGATCCGGCGGCGATCCGCGCGCGCATCGCCATCGTGCCGCAGGACGTCACCATCTTTGCCGCAAGCGCGCGCGACAATATCGGCTTTGGCCGGCCTGGCGCCAGCCAGGCCGAGATCGAGGCGGCGGCGAAGGACGCGCTTGCCGACGAGTTCATCCTGAAACTCGAAAAGGGCTATGACAGCCAGGTCGGCGAGCGCGGCGTGACGCTGTCGGGCGGCCAGCGCCAGCGCGTGGCGATCGCCCGCGCCATTTTGCGCGATGCGCCCATCCTGCTGCTCGACGAGGCGACCTCGGCGCTAGATGCCGAAAGCGAGACGCTGGTGCAGACGGCGCTGGACCGGCTGATGCAGGGCCGCACCACGATCGTCATCGCCCATCGGCTGGCAACCGTGCTGAAGGCCGATCGCATCCTGGTCATGGATGGCGGCCGCATCGTCGAGGAAGGCACGCATCAGAGCCTGGTCGCCAAGGGCGGCATCTATGCGCGGCTGGCCAAGCTGCAGTTCGATACCGGGGCGAATGCTTTCAGGGGCGCGGCAGAGTAGCATCGCTCATCCCGATGAAATCGAGATGAGGCTCCATCTTCTTGTTTGACCATGATCTCTTCCGAAAACCGGCAGCCACTTTTCGGGGTCATGGTGCCCAGCGGCCGCCGAGATTCTTCAGCTACCGAAAGCTCGGCGTTTGCCACGTCGATAGGCGATGAACAGGGGAACGCCGACAAGCAACGACAACAAAAGCATGCTGGCGACGGTCTGTCGCTGCTCCTTTGCCGGATCGCTGAGCTGCACATCGGCAGGCGGCTCTTCATAGGTAAAATCGTACTGCCAGCGAACCTGGTCTGCGAGGTCATCGACGGTTTTCAGATAATCGGCAATCGCCTTGGCCGGTACTTCAGTCGCCAGCGTCTGAAAATTCCATTCAACTTGAAATTCGGTGGGCGTGTTGGACCAGGATGCCTTGAGAGACAGATAGGGTGTCACGACGTTTTTCATCGACTCGCCGGAAAACCTCGCCTTGAGGTTGCGCACGGTCACCTTGTGGCGGCGATAGAACTGGGGGCCGAGGGAGACGGGCCCGGTTCGGTCGACAATTGTCGGGGTTGGAAGAGAGTTGTTGCCGAGATCGGCCGCGCGGATCGGGAAATTCTTTGCCAGATCGTTGGCCGCCAGCGCCTCCGCCGGCAAGCGATAACTTTCCTTCACGCTCACTATGTTGCCGTCGCGGCGATCCACGATTTCCGGCTTGGCGATGGTTTGGATGCCCGGATATTGCTTGTTGTAGTATTTCAGGTAGGCGTCCGACACCTCGCTCAGCGACCGGCTGGCGAAATTGCCGCGCATCCAATCGGCATCGGCGTCCTCATATGTCGAGAAGACCGTCAGCACGAGGGGATCGCCCGGTTTCCGCGGAAAGTCGAATTCCTCGGCGATCTGGATCGATGGGCTGGTAAGCACAGGGCTCGGCATCTTCTCCAACCCGCCGGTGCTGGAAAGCGGCAGCGCGAAGCCGTAGTCGGGCTGTGCGAGATTGTGCGCCCTGCCGCCCTGAAGATAGTTCGTGGCGTCCAGCCAATATGTCTTTGCTCCGATCCTTGCCTTGACGATGGCATGGTCGAAATCGCGGAGCGCCGGCAGATGCTGGTCCAGGGCCCGTCCCTCGTCGAGATCGGCCAAGGCGACCTCGGCAGCAATGCCAAGCCGCACAAGCGACGAAACCAGCAGCAGGGCCTTGTCCTTGCAGTCACCGAACCCGCTCAGGATGACCGTCGCGGGATCACGCGGAACGTAGGAACCGGCACCCATCGACAGGCTTACATAGCGGATCTGGTCCTGCACCAGCCGCATTGCCTCGACCATCCGGTCTTCGGGCACCGGATGCCGCAGAGCGATGTCGTCGAGCTTTGCGGCAAAAGCCGGGGGAAAAACGGTCGCTGGCTTGTAATAGGGCGCAACGGCATCGACCACACTTTGCCAATTCGCGGTAGACGCGACATCGATGGAGCCCCAGCCTGGATAGGTCACGGGCAGGTTGTCCTCGACATTGACCGGTTTCGGGTTTGGAATCTCCCACAGATAGGTGGTGTCCGGTCCAGTCGGGGAGATTGAGGGCTTGAGTCGGGTTCCCCGTGTCTTGATCTGGAGCGGCTGGTCCGAAGGCCAAATGATGCTTGTGCGGATAAGCGCTACCGGCTCTTCCCATTCGGTGGAGAAATTCTTGAAGAAAAGGTCCTTGCCGACCAGCGGCGTTATCTCATAGGTCGACCCGTAGTCGACGATGTCGCCGGTGCGCACATCATCGATGTTGACATGTGCTGTCAGCCAGCCGTCGAAGACACCCTTCTCGGCGTCTCTTTCCCTGCGGAAGATGTCGAATTCGACACCTTCCAGCCGGTCCAAAACGGCGCCATCGCGGATGATGTGAAGATGGTTGAGCGTGACCTTGTGCCGGGACGGATCGAACTGCAGATCGATACTCGCGCCACGATCCAGGCCGGGACGGTCGACGATTTTATAGACGGTGCGCGAGTACTCGACATAGCCGCCGGCGCGATGCTTGATCTGGTCGTCCGAGAGCAGCCATGAAACGCCATTCTTGATTTGATCCGATCGGGTGGGATCGGCAGCCGGAATATCAAGCTGCTTTACCCAGCTTTCTGCCGGACCCTTGAGAACCATGTCGTCGGCCATGGCCGGAGAACTCAGGCCGATCAATAAGATGAAAAATACCAAGCGGGGCCAGAAAGACTTCATCCTATGAAAACTGTAACAGACAGACATCTACGCTCGCCCAACTTGGAAGAACTCCTTTTTCAGAGGCTTTCCCACCAAAGTAAAGGCCAGTTTCGCGGATTTCTGCAGTCACCGCGGCAAGAACCTGGAATAGACGAAGCGGCTCAGTTCCCGTACCGCTTCTTCAGGTGATCGGTGAAATGCACGGCATTGAGCTTTTCGCCGGTGGCGCGTTCGAGCAGTTCCGGTGTCGACCAGCGCGAGCCTTGCGACCAGATCCTTTTGCGGCGCCAGTCGTTGATCGCGGCGAAATCTCCCTTGGCGAGGTCTTCGTCGGCTGAAGGATGATCCCTGGTCAGCGCCGCCCATTGCTGCGCCGCCATCATGGCGCCCAGCGTGTAGGAGGGGAAATAGCCGAAAGCGGCACCCGGCCAGTGGACGTCCTGCATCGGACCGTCAGCCGGATTGTCTGATGTCGACAGGCCGAGATAATCGCGCATCTTGGCATCCCAGGCTTCGGGCAGGTCGGCTGCTTCCAGCCGTCCCGAGACAAGCTCCTGCTCCAGCTCGTAGCGCAGGATGACGTGCAGCGGATAGGTGACCTCGTCGGCATCGACGCGGATCAGGCCGCGCTCGACCCGGTGCACATGCGGCAGGATATCGTCGATTGTCGAGCGCTCGCCGAGGTGTCTTTCGACCACCGGCAGCGCCCAGCGCCAGAATTCTGGATTGCGGCCGATCTGCTTTTCGACGAACAGGCTCTGGCTTTCATGCACCGCCATGCCGCGCGCTCTGCCCAGCGGCCAGTGCGCCCACGCCTTCGGCAGATTCTGCTCGTACAGCGCATGGCCGGTCTCGTGCAGCACGCCCATCAGCGCCGACAGGAAATCCGAGGTCTTGTAGCGGGTGGTGATGCGCACGTCGCTCGGCACGCCGCCGCAGAACGGATGGTGCGAAACCGCCAGCGAGCCGTGGGTGAGGTCGAAGCCGACTGCCGCCATCATGGCGAGGCCGAGCTCGCGCTGCTTGTCCAAGGGGTAGCTGCCGGAAAGCGGCTTCAGCGGATGTTTCGCCAGCCGCTCTTCCTGCACGGCCAGTGCCTCCGGCACGAAACCTTTCAGGAAGGTCTTCAACTCGACAAACACAGGCGTGACGTCGGCGGTGCGATTGCCCGGATCATATTGCTCCATCAGCGCGTCGTAAGGCTCGAGCCCGAGCACCTCGGCGCGAAGGGCCGCCTCCTCGCGGACCAGCGCCACGACGCCTTCCAGCGCCGGCAGGAAGCCGGCCCAGTCGTTCTTGGCCCGCAGGTCGCGCCAGAGCTGCTCGGAGCGCATGCGCGCGGTCGTCTGGCGCTCGACGAACTCGACCGGCAGGCAGGTCAGGTTGGTATATTGCCGGCGGAATTCCCTGACCGCGGCCTGCTGCTCTTCGTTCAGCGCCTCCTGCTCGGCCGCCGCGATCCAGTCGGCAATCTCCGGCGCAGTCGCCCGGGCATGGTGCATGCCGGCAAGCACCGACATTGCCTCTGCGCGCTTCTCGCCGCCGCCGACCGCCATATGGGTCGCCTCGTCGGCGCCGAGGATGGCGAGGGCGTGTTCCAGTGCTTCGAGCTTGTGGCCGAGGTCGTCGAGTTTTTGAAAGGACATTGTGGGTTCCGCTGATTTGACGGCGGGAAAAGATACCAATGCAAAACTGTTGGCAACCCCTGAAGACCGTCCGCGACCGATGCATCGACTGCCGGCCGCAACGGTCGAAAGGCACCTCGCGGAAGCGGTGGCGTGCGTGATCAATGTCGTCCGGCGGCGGCAGACCGCGATGGGGGAGACGAAAAATGATCGCCAATGTGCTGGTCGGGCTGGTGGCCGTGATCCACCTCTGCATCGCCTATCTGGAGATGGTGCTGTGGGACACGCCGCGCGGCCACATGGTGTTCAGGCTGACGCCGGAATTCGCCAGGGCCTCGAAAGTGCTTGCGGCCAATCAGGGCTTTACGACGGCTTTCTCGCAGCCGGCCTGACCTGGGGCTTTACCTCGGCGAAGCCGGTTTTCAGTAGTCTTCTTCTTGCTCTGCGTCGCCGTCGCCGGCCTTTACGGCGGCAACGGCGGGCGCAAAATCCCTGTTCATCGAGACAGTGCCGGCAGTACTGGCGCTGATTTGCGCTGGCGTTGGACTAGCGCATGATCCCTGAACCGAAAGCTGGAAAAGGATCATGGGCAAAATCAATTACCACAGCGCCGGGCATTGCGGCCGATTTCAGCCGCCTGGATAAGTTGGGCCATAGCCGTTGGGATAGTATCCGCCATCGGCGCCGTTGCCGATGAGGAAGGCACTGCCGGTGTCAGCGCGCAGCTTTTGGCTGACATCGTCGAGCTGCGCCATCAACTGCTGATATTGCGTGCTCGGCATCGTTCCACGGCGAGCGGCCCTCTGGGCGGCCCGATCGAGTTGAGCGACCTGCGTGCGCAAGTCGCGCGCCTCGCCCGGCTCGAGCTTGTTCGCCCGGATGGCGCCCTGGATACCCGTCTCCACGCTCTGGATCTGATTGATCAAGGCCGTCGCACGCGGGCCGGCGTAAGCGCCAGCAAACGGAACGGCGAGGAAAAGTGTGGCGAGCGTAGCAGTCCTGAGATTCCTGGGAGCGAAGAAGCGCATGGTTGCGTCTCCTTTACTGGGGAAGGCGGTGGTTGGGAGGGTCCTGCCTTCCGGCCGCGGGCCGTCAGGTTCCGTCGCGTCGCGATGAGCGGTTCCACCGCCGGCGGTTCTCGGCCCATGACCAAGGCTAAAGGCCACGGCGGCAAAGTGTAATTAAAAAATGGTAATTTTTTCAGCTCTTGCCGCTGCCGCACCAGTGCCCTAAATGCCGCCGACTTGAGCCGGCTCGAGCCGGCCCGACCTGGCGCATGATACAAGCCAAAGGCTTGCAGATCACCGCTCGGTCAGCTTCAACTCGATGCGGCGGTTCTTGTTGCGCGCCTCTTCGGTATCGGCGGGGTCGAGCGGCTGGAATTCGCCGAAGCCGGCCGCGACCAGCCGGTTGGCCGGCACGCCGTTCTCGATCAGGAACTTGACCACCGATGTCGAGCGCGCCGTCGACAATTCCCAATTGTCGCGGTAGCGGCCGGTGCCGGAGAGCGGCTTGTTGTCGGTGTGGCCATCGACGCGCAGCACCCAGTTGATCTCCGGCGGGATTTCCTTTTGCAATTCGATGATGGCATCGGCAAGCTTCTTCATCTCGACCTTGCCGGCATCGTTGATCACCTCGGAGCCGGTCGGGAAAAGCACTTCCGACTGGAAGACGAAGCGGTCGCCGACGATGCGGATGTTCTCGCGGTCGGCAAGAATTTCACGTAAGCGGCCGAAGAAATCGGAGCGGTAGCGGTTCAGCTCCTGCACGCGTTGCGCCAGTGCGACGTTGAGGCGGCGGCCGAGATCGGCGATCTTGGTGTTGGATTCGCGGTCGCGCGTTTCGGACACGTCGAGCGCTTGTTCGAGCGCTGCGATCTGCCTGCGCAGCGCCGAAATCTGCTGGTTGAGGATCTCGACCTGGCTCAACGCCTGCTGGCTGATCTGGCGCTGGCTGTCGAGCTCGCCGGAAAGTGCCGTCGCGCGCTGGTTGGCGGCATCGCCGGCACCGGCGCCTTGCGCCAGCAATTGCTCGAGCCGGCTCTTTTCCGCCTCCGATGCAGACAGCGATGCCTGCAAATTGGCAAGGGTGTCCTCCTTGTCCTGCGTCGTCGAGCGTTCCAGCGCCAGAAGCTGGGTCAACTCGTTGATCTGCGAATTGAGGCGGTTGAGCACCGTGTCCTTGCCGGAGATCTCGCGGCCGAGCAGGAACTGCGCCAGCACGAAAACAGTCAGCAGGAACATGATCGCCAACAGCAGCGTCGACAGCGCATCGACGAACCCCGGCCAGTAATCGATGCGGCGGTCGGAGCGCCGGCCTCGTGCCAACGCCACGTCAATGCACTCCAGGCTTCTTCAAGGCGTCGGCGATCTTCTCCAGGGTGTTGCGCATCGCCTTCTGCTCGTCCGACTGGGCCTCGACCCAGTCGCGCATGATCTGCTGTTCCGAGCGCATGTTCTTGACCAGGCCGGAAATGCCGTCGGCGAGATTGGCCATGGCGGTGGCGACGCGCGGATTGGAGCCGCCGCCATTCTCCTGCAGGGTGCGCAGCTTTTCCGACAACAGCCGGATTTCCTCGGAGGGTTCGGTCTTGGCCGAGTCGGCAACGACGATGTCGGAGGACAGGTCGGTGACCGAGGATAGCCAGTTTTCGAGTTCGGTATAGAAGCGCGTCTGGGCGCGGCCGGCCTGCAGGTCGAGGAAGCCGAGCACCAGCGAGCCGGAGAGGCCGAACAGAGAGGACGAGAAGGCGGTGCCCATGCCGGCCAACGGAGCGGAAAGCCCCTGCTTCAGGGATTCGAGCACGGCCGCCGCATCGCCGGTGCCGGGGTCGAGCGACTCGATGGTTTCGCGGATCGAGCCGATCGTGTTGAGCAGGCCCCAGAAAGTGCCGAGCAGGCCGAGGAACACCAGCAGTCCGACAAGGTAGCGCGACGTGTCGCGGCTTTCGTCGAGCCGGGTGGCGATCGAATCCAGCATGGTGCGCATCGAACTGGTCGAGAAGGCAATCGTCGAGGAGCGGCCGATCATCGCCTTCATCGGCGCCAGCAGCACCGGTTCGGTGGTTTCGGAACCGGCGCGGAACGAGTTGACCCAGCGCACCTCGCGGAACAGCCGGCCGACCTGGACGAAGGCCAGCAGGATGCCGACCGCCAGCACGCCGATGATCAGGCCGTTGAGGCCGGGATTGGTGACGAAGGCGGTCGAGATCTGGCGGGTCAGGATGGCGGCGATGAAGGCCACGATGAACAGAAAGATCACCATGGTCAGCAGAAACACCTGAGGGCTCGACAATTTGTGCGGGTCGTAGATCAGAACGTCGGAGCGCCTGCCCATGCCGAAGGATCTGAGAAGAGTCATCCGTGCCCCGTTTCCGATGCCGTCGCCGCCGATCAATTTGTGTTTGCGACTCTAAACGGAATTGTGACGAAATTGAATGGCGCTTGGCAATATTGCCACTGTCCGCGACCGGAGGTCAAAGCCGGTTGATGACCAGGCAGTCGACCATTGCGGCCAGATGCAGGCCGGCGCCGGTGACGACAAAGCCATGCCACAGCGCATTGTGGAAGCGCAGGCCCTTCCAGGCGAAGAAGATCACGCCACAGGAGTAGACGATGCCGCCGGCAACGATGAGCGCGATCGATGTCGCCGGCAGCGTCCGCACGAGCGGCTCCACCAGAACGATACCGCTCCAGCCGATGGCTAGGTAGAAGACGATAGCCAGCCGGTCGAAACGGCCGGGAAGAAAGACCTTGATGGCGATGCCGACCGCCGCGGCGGTCCAGACCAGGACGATCATGGAAACGGCCAGCGGCGCGCCGCCGAGCTGCGCCAGGAAAGGCGTGTAGGTGGCAGCGATCAGCAGATAGATCGCGGCATGGTCGAAGCGCCGCAATATCCATTTTGCCGGCGACGACACCGGCCAGACATTGTAGGCCAGCGAAACCGACAGCACGGTGAGCAGCGAGACTACATAGAAGGCGGCGGCGATGTATTCGCCGGGGCCGGTTCGATAGGCGGCCAGTGCCAGCAGCGTCGAGCCGGCAGCGATCGCCAGCACGATGCCCACGGCGTGGACAATGCCGTCGGCGATGATCTCGGCGCGCGAGTAATGCCAGCGCCCCATGAAGGGAATGTCGAGCTGGGAGAGTTCGCTCTGGGGTTGGGGCCGGCTGTTCGTCATCGATGATCCTGCGCCACCTTATCTGGGCGGCAGCGGGACAGTATTTCAAGCTTTGGTTGCGGTTTTGCGACTGCGGCGGTTCAGCGCGGCGTGCCTCTATCAGCCGGCTGAGAGTGGCCTTTTGATAGTCTTCAACAGCGCGCGCTGGATGAGTTCGTTGCCGGCGACCAGTGAACCGGCGTTCAGCACATCCTGTCCCCCGGCGAAATCGGAGACGAAACCGCCTGCCTCGCGGATCAGCAAAATGCCGGCGGCGACATCCCAGGCCGACAGGCCGGTTTCCCAGAACCCGTCCATGCGGCCAGCGGCGACGTAGGCGAGATCGAGCGAGGCGGAGCCGAGACGGCGGACGCCAGAGACCTCGGCCATGACATTGCGCAACTCGATGAGGAAATTGCCGTGCTGGCCACGCCCGAGATGCGGCATGCCGCAGCCGATCACCGCATCGACCAGCTTGGTGCGGCCGGCGACGCGCAGCCGGCGGTCGTTCATGAAAGCGCCGCCGCCGCGCTCGGCGGTATAGAGCTCATCCATCGCCGGATTGTAGACGACGCCGGCGACGATCTGGCCCTGGCGCTCCAGCGCGATCGAAACGGCAAAGAGCGGAATGCCGTGCAGGAAATTGGTGGTGCCGTCGAGCGGGTCGACGATCCAGCGGTGCTGGCCGTCGTCGCCCTCGATCACGCCGCGTTCCTCCATCAGGAAGGCGTAGCCGGGCCGCGCCTTGGAGAGTTCGGCAAAGACGATGTCTTCGGCCTTGCGGTCGGCCTGGCTGACATAGTCGCCCGGCCCCTTCATCGAGACCTGCAGGTTCTGCACTTCGCCGAAGTCACGCGACAGCGAGCGGCCGGCCTTCATTGCGGCCTGGACCATGACATTGAGGATCGCGGAACGCGCCATTGCTGTTCTTCCTGTCGCTGCGCCTATTTGCCTTGACGCATGATCTTATCCAAAAAGTCTGCAACTCTTTGGGATCACGCCTTAGTCGGCGCGGCGCACGTAAGTGATTTCGTTGGTATCGACGATGATGCGCTCGCCCGAGCCGATGAACGGCGGCACCAGCACGCGGATGCCGTTTTCGAGTATCGCCGGCTTGTAGGACGAGGCTGCCGTCTGGCCCCTCACCACCGGGTCGGCCTCGGTGATGGTCAGCGTCACCTGGTCGGGCAGCGAAATGCCGATCGGCCTTTCGTCATAGAGCTGGACCGTCACCATCATGCCGTCCTGCAGGAAGGCGGCGCGATCGCCGACGAACTCCTTTTGCAATTCGAGCTGCTCGTAGCTTTCGGTGTCCATGAACACCAGCGCGTCGCCCTGCTCGTAGAGGAAGGAAAAATCCTTCAGATCGAGCCGGATCTGCTCGACCGTCTCGGCCGAACGGAAGCGCTCGTTGAGCTTGGTGCCGTTGATCAGGTTCTTGAGTTCGACCTGGTTGTAGGCGCCGCCCTTGCCGGGTTTGACGGTGTTGGTCCTGACCGCCACCCAAAGGCCGCCATCATGCTCGATGACGTTGCCGGGACGGATTTCGTTGCCATTGATCTTGGCCATGGTGAGGTGATCCGGAAATGAGATGATCGCCGCAAAGGGCAATTTGGCGCCTCCAAGACCACAAATCGCCAGCAGAGGCAAGGAGCGCCTTCCGATGAAGCGGGAACGAAGCTGGCCCGGCAGCGCGGCGTGGCGGCCTCAGTCCGTCCTGACAGTCGCGGTGACGGCCTCGGTCACTGCGTCGGCGACCTCTCTCAAAAGATGCAGGTGCGGCGAACGCAGGACGACAATTCGCAGCGACAGCTCGAGGCCGGGAGCGTCGACCAGGGCAATGCCCTGCGGCAGCTTTTCCCGCAGCAGCCGCCTGGGCAGCAGGCCAAGGCCTTGGCCTCGACGAACCCAGTCGATCTGCAGCGCGCTGTCCTGAATCTCGGCGCCGACCATCAACCTGTGGCCGCCCTCGGCCAGGGCAGCCGCCAGCCGCCGGCGCGCGTCGCAAGGCTCAGGGCTGAGGATCCAGGGCATGGTCTTGACGTCGGCTTGCCGGACAGTGCTTTCGGCAGCGATGACGCCGAGGGCCTCGGTTCCGACAACGCCGTCGCCAGCTTTGGAATTGCTGCCGTCCAGGATGACGGCGAGGTCAAGCTGTCCGCGCTTGTGCTGGTCGGCCAGCTCAAGGCTCCAGCCGCTCTTCAGACGCAGCGAGACCTTCGGAAACCGCGCCACGGCATCACCAATGGCGGCGGCCACGGCTTTGTCGCAAAGTCCATGCGCGAGGCCGAGCCGCAGCAGGCCCCCCGGCTCGTCGCCCTTGGCGAATGATCTCAGCGCGTCGACGGCGGCGAGAATGTCCTTGCCGCGTGCCAGCACCTCTACGCCGGCCGGGGTCAGTCGCGACGGCTTTAGCCGGCGGTCGAGCAATTCCGTGCCGAGCATCTCCTCCAGCCGCTGGATCTGGCGGGTGACGGCCGGCTGCGTCAATGGCAGGCGTTGCGCCACCTTCTGAATCGAACCCTCCTCGGCAAAGAGCGCCAGTGTTTTCAGTTCTTCAAGCACGACACACCCGAACATGTCAGAGAAGCATAATTATCCTGAACATTATGAATTTGAAATCCGATGGATGGCAAGCGATTTTCCTCTGGCAGGACCCAGCTGGAAAGGAACGACGATGAAGGCGATCGAATTGCAGAGCCCGGGCGGCCTCGAGAACCTTAGAATGGTCGAGCGGCCGATGCCTGAGCCAGGGCGCCAGGAGATGATTGTGAAGGTCAAGGCGACGGCGCTGAACTACCGCGATGCCGAGATCGTCCGCGGCAGCTATCACACGAAGTTTGCATTGCCGCTGGTGCCGCTGTCGGACGGCGTCGGCGAAGTCGTTGCCATCGGCGCCGAGGTCAGCCGGTTCAAGATCGGCGACCGGGTCTGCGGCACGTTCTGGCAACGCTGGGTCGGCGGCAGTTTCGCGATGGCCGAGCCCTCCTATCAACGCGGCGGCCCGATCGACGGGCTGCTCAGCGAATTTGCCCGGCTCGACGAACAGGCGGCGGTGCTGGCGCCGGCCAATCTGAGCGACCCCGAAGCGGCGACGCTGCCATGCGCCGGCGTGACGGCATGGCACGCGCTGTTTACGGAGGGCAGCGTCAAACCCGGCGACACCGTGCTTTGCCTCGGCACCGGCGGCGTTTCGCTGTTTGCGGTGCAGTTCGCCGCCGCTGCCGGCGCGCGCGTCATCGTGACGTCGAGCAGCGACGAGAAACTTGCGCGGGCGAGGCAACTTGGCGCGCAGGACGGCGTGAACTATCGCAGCGTCCCCGACTGGGCATCGGCCGTGCTGGGATTGACGGATGGCCGCGGGGCCGACCATATCATCGAGGTTGGCGGACCGCAGAGTTTTGCACAATCGCTGAGGGCAGCGGCGCGCGGCGCCCAGATCAACGTCATCGGCTATCTCGGCGGCAGTGACGGCGCCATCAACCCGCTCGACATCTTCCGCCGGCAGGTCCGGGCGCGAGGCATACCGGTGGGCTCACGCGAATCCTTCGAGGCGATGAACCGAGCCATTGTCGTCAACCGGTTGAGACCGGTGATCGACCGGGTCGTGCCATGGAGCCGGGCCGCCGAAGCCTTTCGGTACCTTGAACACGGCTCGCCCTTCGGCAAGGTCGTGCTCGATCATACCCAATGAGCCCGCCTGACGAGCCCGGTGCGATGAGTCTCGAGACCGCGGTCAGGGCAGGCGGTTGGCCCGTTGCAGCGCCTGCTGCGTCTGGTCGTCGGTCAGGCCCTGCAGGAAATCGTCCATCTCTTGGTCGATGAGCCCGGCGCGGCGGGCGACAACATACCAGGCGCCAGCGAGGATCAGATCCGGGTCGGTGCCGATGCCGTTCATGTAGAGCTTGGCGAGACGGTTCTGGGCGGCGACATTGCCGCCCTCGGCGGCCTGCTTCATCCAGTTGAAGCCGGATTTCAGGTCGCGGGCGCCGCCGCGCCCCTCGATCATCCAGGTTGCGAGATCGATCTGTGCCGTGTCGTAGTTCTGCCGCGCGGCCTGTGCCAGCAGGCTGCGGGCGCGGACATCGTCGCGCGGCTTGCCGCCGGCGCCATTGGCGTAGACCTGTGCCATCGCATATTGTGCGTCGGCAAGCCCGGTCGCGGCAGCGCGCTCGTAATAGGATACGGCTTTGGCAATACCGGCATCGCCGGGCTCTTGTTCGACCATCAGCTGCGCAAAATTGAACTGCGCCAGGCGGTTGCCGGCCTCGGCGGCGGCCTGCATCAGCGCATAGGCCTCCTTCTCGTCCTTTTTGACGTAGCGGCCGTCGAGCAGCATCAGCGCATACTGGAATTGCGATTCCGGGACGCCCTGCTCGGCGGCAAGCGCATACCACTTCGCCGCCCCTGCCGCGTCGACCGGCACGCCGAGGCCGCGCGACAATATCTCGGCCACCAGCGTCTGTGCCGCCGGATCGCCGTTTTGAGCGCGCGAAAGCGCAAGGTTGTAGGCCGTCTTGTAGAGTCCGCGCTGAAAGGCGCCATAGGCAGCGTCGGACGGCTTTGCGCCGAAGCGGTCGGGGTTGATGGTGTCGGCCGACGGCAACGGGGTGGTGGTGGCGGGCTGCGGCAATTGTGCGGCGATCGGCTTGTCGGCAGGTTCGCTGGAATCCGGCCTGGGCTGCGGCAGCGGAACGGGTTCCGCCGCTATCGCCTGCGTCACGGCCGTTGCAAGAAAGGCGCTGAAAAGGATTTTCCGCGAGAGCACGTCAGTCCTCGAAGCGCGGCGCGGTTTCGTCGAGCAGCGCGTTGGCGGCGGCGACCGCCATCTTCGGATCGACGTCGTCGGCGAAGACGGCGCTGGACAGCGCCACGAATTCAGCGCCGGTGGCGGCGACCGCTTCCACCGAGGCAAGATCGGATCCGGCCATGACGATGCAGGGGATCTGGATGACGTCCGCCCACCATTGCCCGAGCGACAGGTTGCGCGGGTGCGGCTCAGGCTTGTTGTCGTAGCCGAAACGGCCGAAGAAAATGTAATCAGGCCTGACTTCGCCGAGTTCCAGCGCATCGTCGCGGGTCTTGGCGCCGCCGGTGCCGACCATCATCCTGGCCTGGAAGTGTTGGATCGTTTCGGCGAGCTCGTCCTTGCCGACCTCGACATGAATGCCGTCGGCCTGGACGCGGCCGGCGATGCGGGTGTCGCCGGCAATGATGACGGCAATGCCGGCCGCTTGCGCCACCGGCACGATCTGCTCGGCAAAGGCTTGGAAAGAGGCCTCGTCCATACCGTTTTCCGGCAGGATAAGCGAGGCGACGTCACCGCCCTCGAAGGCCGCGGCGATGCGCTCGGCCGGCACGTTCGGCGGCGCGATCAGCACGATACGGCAGCGGTTGGGCGGCGTTGCGTCATTCATTGGTGTTCGATCCCGGTTATCGCCTATGCCGGGCGAAGATGGTTGCATTGCGGCATAGAGCAAAGTGCGGGGATTGAACAGGCGGCAGGGGGATCACGATTGCCGTCAACGATTCCATAGGGCTCGGCGCATGACTGCCGTTGGCCGAAATTCTCCTCGCCTGGTCGCCTGCGGCCCTACGCAGGCACCTTCGATTTCCACAGCGACCAGCCGAGATTCATGCCGGCCGCGGCGACCAGGATGGCGGCGGCGCCGACGATCTGCGCCGGATGCAGCCGATGGCCGAAGGCGACGACATCGACGAGGATGGCGACGACGGGATAGATGAAGGACAGCGATCCCTGCAGATGCGTCGGCAGCTTCTGGATGGCGCCGTACATGAGGATGTACATCAGGCCGGTATGGACGATGCCGAGTGTCGCCAGCATGACCCAGCTCCGCGCATCGGCGGGAAGGTGGGTGAGATTGGCGACGGGTGCCAGCATGAGAACGCCGACGCAGACCTGGATCAGGGCGATCAGGTGCGGCGGCGTGCCTTTGAGCTTCTTGGTGACGATAGCCGCAACGGCCCAGAAGAAAGCCGCGGCCAGCGCCATCGCAATGCCGGTAAAGTAATCCGTACCATGATCGCCTGCATCGGGCGCGGCCTGCACGATCAGCAGCATGCCGGCGAAGGCGATGCCGAGCCAGGTCAGCTTGGTCACCGTCAGCCGTTCGGAGAAGAAGAGCGCGCCAAAACCCACCAGCATGAAGGGCTGCGTGTTGTAAACGGCCGTGGCGATCGAGATCGACGCGCGGGAAAACGCGCTGAACAGCAACAGCCAGTTGATAACGATGGCAGCACCGCCGAGAGCCGCGATCGCGACGATGCGAAGCGACAGCCTGCCACGCAGCAGTCCCAGCGCCGCGCAGATGATCAGCAGCGTTACCGCCCCGAAAGCACAGCGCCAGAACACCACGTCCATGATGGGCTGGCCGGAAAGGACGACGAACCAGCCGATCGTGCCGAGGATCGCCATCGCCGCCGTCATTTCGATCGTGCCGCGTACCGTGTTGTCCATGGATGCTCCTGAAACCCGTTGAGATTTTATAATCCCACGGCGGATCGGGTATTTCCATGACTTGCAGCTGGTGATATGCAGGACGAACCTCATTTAATTAGGTAGACATCGGCTTTTTTCTTGGAATTGTAAAATGCTGGACGAGCTCGACAGAAAGCTCCTCGATATCCTGGTCAAGGATTCACGGACCTCGCTGAAGGAACTGGCGCTGCAGGTCGGGCTGTCGTCGCCAAGCGTTTCGGAGCGGCTTCGGCGGCTTGAGGATCGCGGCGTCATCCGCGCGTTCACCATCGACATCGATCCGCAGGCGCTCGGCTACGCCTTGCAGGCGATCGTTCGCATCCGGCCATTGCCGGGCAAGCTGCACATCGTCCAGAAGCTGATCGAGGAAATCCCGGAATTCGGCGAATGCGACAAGGTGACGGGCGATGACTGCTTCGTTGCCCGGCTGTTCGTCCGCTCGATCGGCGAGCTCGACGGGATTCTCGACCGCATCGCCGACAAGGCCGAAACCAGCACCGCCATTATCAAGGCGCAGCCGATCCGGAGACGCCCGCCGCCGCTCGACATGCCAAACATGTGACGGGTTTCGGTGGCGTGGCCCACATATTTGCGGTCGCGGTCTGGCCATTTCTGGTCTATTCCAGAGTTCAACTTTCCCTCCAGCGTCCCTTCCCCATGTCAGGCCTGCTCGTCGATCCCTGGTTCTATGCCGCGGCCATTCCGGCCGTCATCCTCGTCGGCCTGTCGAAAGGCGGCTTCGGCGGCGCCGTCGGCTTTGTCGGCGTGCCGTTGATGGCGCTGACCATGCCGCCGGTTCAGGCTGCCGCAATCCTTCTGCCAATTCTGTGCCTGATGGACATTGTCTCGGTATGGACGTGGTGGGGCATCTTCGACCGCAAGATGCTGGCCGACATGATGCCGGGCGCCGTGATCGGCATCGCCCTTGGCTGGCTGACGGCGGCACTTGTAACCGAAGAGATGGTGCGGCTGATCGTCGGCGCGGTTGCCCTGATCTTCGTGCTGCGCTGGCTCTATTTGCAACTCCGCCACGGTGCCGGCCACGCGGCGGAGCCCAACCGCGTCGCCGCCGGCTTCTGGGGTACTGTTGCCGGGTTCACCAGCTTCGTCGCCCATGTCGGCGGGCCGCCTTTTCAGGTCTATGCGCTGCCGATCAGGCTCGATCCGAAGGTGCTGTCGGGCACCGCGGCGATCTTTTTCGCCGTCACCAACGCGCTGAAGCTCATCCCCTATTTCGCGCTCGGCCAGTTCGACACCACCAATTTGACCGCATCGGCGGTGCTGATGCCGCTGGCGCCGCTGTCGACCATCGCCGGCGCCTGGCTGGTGCGGCGGATGCGGCCGGAGCTGTTCTATCCCTTCACCTATGCGACCGTAGCGGTCGTCGCGGTCAAGCTTCTGTGGGACGGCATCGCCGGCCTCCTGTAAGACGGCGGCCCCATTCGGCCGCCGCCGGATATCCTTACACCTCAGGCGGCACTCGGCAGCAACTGCCGCGTCCTGCCAAGCGCCAGGGCAATGCCGGTTGCCAGTACGAGCGCCATGCAGCCCAGAATGGTGATGTCGTGCAGCGTCGGCTTCAGCACCATGTCCGCGATGATCACCAGCATCACCGAATAGTCGAAACGCGCGGCGCTGAGGACGCGCTGGCCCTGGGCAAGCACTGCCGGCGTCACACCCTCCTTGGCGATCATGCCTGCCATGCGGTCGGCAGTCGGCTTGAAGATGAACATGCCGATGCAGAAGGTCGTCGCATAACCGGCAAGGCCGATCAGCACCCACAGATCGGAAAAGCCGACCCAGAGGCCGCACATGATGAGGCCGAAAAGCAATGTCAGCATCGACATCGGCGCGAAGAACCGGTTGCCGAGCTCGCCGGTGGCGCGCATCGCCTGCAGCATGCCTTCGACGTTCCCGGCGCGGTCGGCGCGTACTGCGAGCAGCATCAGCGTGAAGCCGCCGCCGACCCAGAGGATCGCCGAGACGATATGCAGAAATTTAACGGCCGAGTACCAGTCCATTATTCGCTCCTTGAGAGATTTGATGATTTGCCGGAGCGCAAGGTTTGCTCCGCCTCGTTGCGAGGAGCGGGCGTTTAGCGCGGCGCCTGTTTCGGAACGATGTCGCGCGCAGTGCCGTTTTGTTTCGGTAAGCCGGTCACCATTTGGAGGAAACCATGGCGCAAGCGCGTCGCCCCGACTTTCCAGGCGGTGGTGTGAACGGCGCCGTGGCCAGTCAGCTGTGTTGTTACGGCACAGATGCTGGGTTCTTGATCGAAAAATATGCCCCGCGTTAAGGCTTCGTTAAGCTTTACAGGCGTTTACTATGTCCATCCAGTGATCTGGATTCTTACCGAGTGGTTGGAGCCACTTTGTTTGACGCCTCCCTGTTAAACTCCTGAGAGCCGCCTTATCCGCGGCTCTTTTTTTGTCCGCCGGCATGGGCGTCCTTCCGGCTAAATGCGGCCGTTAACCGTTTGTTAAACATGTGCTTGCCTTCGCTGGCAGCGAAGCGCATTTTCAAGCTTCAGTCGTTTAGGCTGCCGGATATGGCGGCCAAGAGCCGAATCGGCCGGCTGTCAGGCAAGTGCAGGGGCGTAGCGATGAACGAGCCTTCGAAGGCGAGCGCGAAAACCATCAAGCTGGCGGAGCGCCGGGTTTTCTCCCAATCCTTCAAGCCGCTCTATCAGGAAGGCATGGGCCTGGTCGAGCAGGCGGCCGAATATCTCGACGGCAAGGGCCGCGCCGAGGCCAAGAAGCTGTCGAGGCTGGCGGCGACGCTTTATGCGGCCGAATCGATGCGGCTGACCACCAGGCTGATGCAGGTCGCCTCGTGGCTGCTTTTGCAGCGGGCGGCGAATTCCGGCGAGATGACCCGCGATCAGGTGGCCTCAGAAAAATCCAAGGTGCGTCTCGACACTGCCTCGGCGCATGACGAGGCGCCCGGCTGGGCCGAGCTGCCGAAGGATTTCATCGACCTCGTCAACCGTTCGCTGCGGCTGCAGGCGTTGGTGCGCCGGATGGACGAGGAGATCTATGGCGGCCTTGCCGAGGTGCCGCCGTCGAGCCGTCGCCTCAATCCGGTCTCCGACCAGATCACGCTGCTCAACACGGCTTTCGCCCGCGGCTGAGAGACCGTTTCATAATTCTACTCCGGCGGCCATCTAGACTAACCGCGAAGGGATGGGCTCGCGATCATCAGGCGGGGAGAATCACGCAGCAGCAGGCGCGATCCGACCTCCACGATAGACCTGATCGCTGGGAGCAGCTCCTGCCCCAATGACGTCAGATCATACTCCACGGTCGGCGGCGATGTCGGCATCACGTGGCGTGCGAGGACGCCACGCTCCTCGAGATCGCGCAACCTGCCGGTCAGCACCTTCGCCGAAATGGCTGGGATATCGCGGCGCAATTCGGAGAACCGGCGCGGGCCGTCGCTCAAGGACCAGAGCACCTCGGGTGTCCAGCACCCGCCAAGCAGCGCCATGCACCTCGACATGGGGCAGCCGGGAAGCGCCTTCACCTTCGTTCGCATCCTGAGGACCATCGCGCATCTTCCATGAGAGTTTCCAGTTGGTTACCGGAAAATGATGGTAACTACAAGATACGTGGTTTCCGCGGGTAACGAGAGCCGCTATCTGAGGCTCTCAATCCATCCAACCACGAAATGGACAGAACGATGTACGCAATAACTGGAGCAACAGGACAGCTTGGCCGTCTCGTGATCGACGCACTGCTGAAGACAGTTCCGGCCAGCCGGATCGTTGCGGCGGTTCGTGATCCGGCAAACGCCAGCGATCTTGTCCAACGCGGCGTAGTCGTGCGGGAGGCGGACTATGATCGTCCCGACACGCTCCCGATGGCGCTGGCCGGCGTCGATAGACTGCTGCTGATTTCCTCGACCGAAGTCAGCGGCCGCTTGCCGCAGCATCGGTCAGTGATCACGGCCGCCCAACGGGTGGGGGTTTCGCTGATCGCTTACACAAGCATGCTGCATGCGGACACGTCTCCCGCGAGGCTCGCGGTCGAACATCGGCAGACGGAGGAGGTCATCGCGGCCTCCGGCCTACCCGCCGTCATCCTGCGCAACGGCTGGTACACCGAGAACCATCTGATGGCGCTCCCGGCGGCTCTGGAGCACGGCGCCTTCATCGGCGCCGCAAATGAGGGGCGCTTCTCGTCCGCGGCGCGGCAGGATTATGCCGAGGCCGCGGCCGTGGTGCTGACGAGCGAGGATCAAGCAGGGAGGATTTACGAGCTCGCGGCGGACCAAGCGTTCACGCTCGCCGAGCTTGCGGCGAAGGTCTCGCGGCAATCGGGCAAGGCGATCGCCTACAACGATCTTGCCGGGGTGGCCTATGAGGGCGTGTTGACAGGCGCCGGGCTGCCCGCCGATCTCGCCGCTATCCTGGCCGATGCCGACATTGCAGCCTCACGCGGAGCGTTGTTCGATGACGGCGGCGCCATGAGCCGGCTAATCGGTCGACCGACAACGCCACTGGAGAGCGTCGTTGCGGCAGCATTGCGCGGTTGAAACCGAGATGGCTGTCACATCCGCCAAAGGATCAGAGGACCGTCTGTCGCTCGCGCCAACAGTTATTCAAACGACGAGACTAGCGCCGCTTTCCGCGCTTCCGGTGCTCGCGTACTTATGTACGCTCCGCTCCGGTTCTCGAAAACCAAGCCATCTGTCTCGCCAGAGCGACTCTCAAACATTCTCTAAACAGACTCGGCTTGCTGTTTCTGGTTTGTTCACATTTCGCTGGCATCGCTGTCCCCCCGAAGGTAGACTTGACGGATGGGGGAAGCGATTCGCATCATCGGCATCGATCCGGGGCTGAGGCGCACCGGCTGGGGCATCGTCGAGAGCCTCGGCAATTCGCTGCGCTTCGTCGCTTCCGGCACGGTGCGGTCCGACGACAAGGCCGCGCTGGCGGTGCGTCTTTGCCAATTGCATGACGGGCTCGCCGAGGTCCTGCATGCCGCGATGCCGCACGAGGCGGCGGTCGAGCAAACTTTCGTCAACAAGGACGCGGCGGCGACGTTGAAACTTGGCCAGGCACGCGGCATCGCCATGCTGGTGCCGGCGCGTGCCGGCCTTGTCGTTGCCGAATATGCGCCAAACGCCGTCAAAAAGGCGGTGATCGGCGTCGGCCATGGCGACAAAAAGCAGATCCACATGATGGTCAAGGTGCTGATGCCGAAGGCGACGTTCGACAGCGATGACGCCGCCGACGCGCTGGCCATCGCCATCTGTCACGCGCATCACCGGCAGAGCATCGCCTACAGGATGGCGGCGCTGGCCGGATAAGTATGTTCTTGACTTGTTCTCCATGGGCAATAAGTAATACCAACGAGGTATTACCATGCGCGTTACCACCAAGGGCCAAGTGACCATCCCGAAGGAAATACGGGATCATCTGGGTATCGGCCCGGGCTCGGAGGTGGAGTTCGTCCCCACCGAGGACGGGGCTCGTGTTATTGCGGTCGACGAAAACATGTCGGAGGAGGAAGCCTCGCGCAGATTCAGCCAGATGCTCGGCCGTATGGCCGGTACGCTGGATCTGGGAGGCATGACGGCGAACGAATATATGGAATGGCTGAGGGGCCCACGTGAAGATCTCGACATTGATTGACACAAATGTCCTGATCGACGTTTGGGGTCCTGCCGGACGGGAGACGAAATGGTCGGCATCCGCGATTACCGCATGCCGGCGCGACGGCGCACTCGTAATCAATGCAATCGTCTGGTCCGAGCTCGCGCCGTTGATTGCGACCGAACAGGCCCTTCGCCAAGCAGTCGACATGCTCAAGATGGATCGCGAATTCCTGCCGTGGGAGGCAGCCTTCCTCGCTGGTGTCACGCATTCCCGCTATCGCCGCGCCGGCGGCATTGGCGAACGAACGCTGCCGGATTTCTTTATCGGCGCCCATGCGGTTGTCGCCGGGCATCGGCTGCTGACGCGCGATGCCGCGCGCTATCGCAGCTACTTCCCGGACCTCGATATCATCTCTCCGGAAACCCACCCGGCATGATCGGCACGCTCAAATGATCGGCAAGCTAAAAGGCACGCTGGACGAGATCGACGAGGATTTCTGCATCATCGACGTACATGGCGTCGGCTACGTTGCCTATTGCTCGGCGCGCACGCTGGCGGCATTGCCGCCGCCCGGCGAGGCGGTGGTGCTGTTCATCGAGACCTATGTGCGCGAGGACATGCTGCGGCTCTATGGGTTCCAGTCGGTGCTGGAGCGCGAATGGTTCCGGCTGTTGATGAACAATGTGCAAGGCGTCGGCGCCAAGGTGGCGCTGGCCATCCTGTCGACGCTGGCGCCGGCCGACCTCGCCAATGCGATTGCGCTGCGCGATATCGCCATGGTCAGCCGTGCTCCCGGCGTCGGCAAGAAGGTCGCCGAGCGCATCGTCACCGAATTGAGGAACAAGGCGCCGGCCTATGCGGGCACTGCCTCCGGCACCATCGGCCTGAAGCAGGAGCTCGGCGAGGGCGTCGCCTCGGCGCCGATCACCGACGCCGTCTCGGCGCTGGTCAATCTCGGCTATTCGCGCGACACCGCGGCCAATGCGGTGGCGGCAGCGCTGAAGACGGCAGGCGAGGAGGCGGACGCCTCGAAGCTGATCCGCTTCGGGCTGAAGGAGCTGGCACGGTGAGACGTTGCTTGTCCGGTCCCTTGCCATATGCAAGGAAGGCGGCATGAGCCTTTCGCCACGCCTCATTGCTCCCGACAGACGCGGCGAGGACGCCGAGCAGACCTTGCGGCCGCAGACGCTTGGCGACTTCGTCGGCCAGGCGGCGGTGCGGGCCAATCTCAAAGTGTTCATCGAGGCCGCCAAGGGGCGCAGCGAAGCGCTCGACCATGTGCTGTTCGTCGGCCCGCCCGGCCTCGGCAAGACGACGCTGGCGCAGATCATGGCGCGCGAGCTTGGCGTCAATTTCCGCTCGACCTCGGGTCCGGTCATCGCCAAGGCCGGCGATCTCGCGGCGCTGCTCACCAACCTCGAAGACCGCGACGTGCTGTTCATCGACGAGATCCACCGGCTCAACCCGGCGGTCGAGGAAATCCTCTATCCGGCGATGGAGGATTTCCAGCTCGACCTGATCATCGGCGAGGGGCCGGCGGCGCGCTCGGTCAAGATCGACCTTGCCCGCTTCACGCTTGTCGCCGCCACCACCCGGCTCGGCCTGTTGACCAACCCGCTGCGCGACCGGTTCGGCATTCCGGTGCGGCTCAATTTCTACTCGGTCGAGGAACTCGAGCAGATCGTGCGGCGCGGCGCCCGCATCCTTGCCATGCCGCTCGGCGACGACGGTGCTTTGGAGATCGCCCGGAGGGCGCGCGGCACGCCGCGCATCGCCGGCCGGCTGTTGCGCCGGGTGCGCGACTTCGCCAGCGTTGCCGGCGACGGCCATGTCGACCGCAAGATCGCCGACGAGGCGCTGACGCGGCTGGAGGTCGACGGGCTCGGCCTCGACGCGCTCGACCGCCGTTATCTGTCGATGATCGCCCGGAATTTCGGCGGCGGGCCGGTCGGCATCGAGACAATCGCCGCCGGGCTTTCCGAGCCACGCGATGCCATCGAGGACATCATCGAACCCTTTCTGATCCAGCAAGGCTTCATCATGCGTACCCCGCGCGGCCGCGTGCTGGCGGCCAATGCCTGGCGGCATCTCGGCCTCGACGCGCCAAAGGACCTGGCGCAGCAGCAGATCAGCCTGTTCCAGGAAGAACCCTAAGTTCCGCTGTTTATGGCTTCGGTGCTGGCAGTCCCCGGCCCAGCCCTCCAGGTCTTGATCATCGCCGGTCTATGCGCAAAACAGGTGTTGCTTGAAACAGGGCCTGTCGGGCCAAAAGGACAGCGCAATGGACGATCACGGTGAATCGGCATTGTCCGCCGGACTTTCCGGCGCGCTCACGGAATTCGGCCATCGATTGATGGCGCGGGTCTATTATGCAGACACCGATTTTTCCGGCGTCGTCTACCACGCGCGCTATCTCGAATTCTTCGAGCGCGGCCGGTCCGACTATCTGCGGCTGGCCGGCGTCCACCACACCGAGCTTGCCGACGGCAAGCATGGCGAGAAAATAGTCTGGGTGGTGCGGCGCATGGAGGTCGATTTCCGCGGTTCGGCCCGCATGGATGACATCCTGACCATCGATACGCGCACCGAAGACATTTCCGGCGCCCGCATCGTCATGGCGCAGCAGTTGAAACGCGGCAGCGAAGTGCTGGTCGAGGCGCGGGTCGAAGCGGCGATCGTCGGCGAGAACGGCCGGCCGCGGCGCTTTCCCAAGGATTGGGTGGCAGCCTTCATGCCCGGAACGCGCAAATAAGAGTTCAGAGGCGGAAGATCCGGAGCTCCCGGTCGAGGCGAGGATCGCCGGGCTGGTCGTCGGGGCGCGGCAATGCGCCGCGCTGTACGTCCTAACCCATCCTTAACCATAACGGTCCATGAAGGGATTGGTTAAGATTGGAAGAATCCAAGCGCCTTCCTTTCACCAATATTTGCCCCGAAAAGGCCGCCAACGGTGCATTTGGGGTTATTCCGCAAGCTTAACGCGAACGGACCACAAGGGATGCCCATGGGCCAGCCGCCAGCCACGCCCGGAAAATCTTTAAGGACGTAACATGGAAAACATCGCTCTCGCCGAACCGGGCGCGCATTTATCGATTTGGGCCTTGTTCATGCAGGCCGGTTGGGTGGTCAAGCTGGTCATGATCGGGCTGCTTGGTGCCTCGATCTGGACCTGGGCGATCATCGTCGACAAGCTCGTCGCCTATGCCCGCATGCGGCTGGCGCTCAACCGCTTCGAACAGGTGTTCTGGTCGGGGCAGTCGCTGGAAGAGCTTTACCGCACGCTCGCCGACCGCAAGACGACCGGCATGAGCGCGATCTTCGTCGCCGCCATGCGCGAATGGAAGAAGAGCTTCGAGAAGGGCGCAAAATCGCCGCTCGGCCTGCAGACCCGCATCGACAAGGCTATGGATCTGGCGCTGACCCGCGAGATGGAAAAGCTGGAAGGGCGGCTCGGCTTCCTCGCCACCACCGGCTCGGCGGCGCCCTTCATCGGCCTGTTCGGCACCGTGATCGGCATCATGACCTCGTTCCAGGCGATCGCCGCTTCGAAGAACACCAGCCTGTCGGTGGTCGCGCCCGGTATCGCCGAAGCGCTGCTGGCGACGGCCATCGGCCTGCTCGCCGCCATCCCCGCCGTCATCGCCTACAACAAGCTGTCGTCCGACGCGAGCAAGATCGCCGTCCGCATGGAAGGGTTCGCGGATGAGTTCTCCGCCATACTCTCGCGCCAAATCGATGAAAAAGTCGCGCAGAAGGCCTGAGGAACGATCATGGGAATGTCTGTAGGCGCGGGTGGCGGAGGACGCGGTGGTCGAGGCCACAGGCGGCGCGGCCGCCATCACGCCTTGATATCGGAGATCAACGTCACGCCGATGGTCGACGTGATGCTGGTGCTGCTGATCATCTTCATGGTCGCGGCGCCGTTGCTGACGGTCGGCGTGCCGATCGACCTGCCGGATACCCAGGCCAAAGCGATGAACGCCGATACGCAGCCTATAACCGTGTCCATCAACTCGGCCGGTCAGATCTACCTCCAGGAAACCGAGATCCCGATCGAGGAGCTGGTGGCAAAGCTGCAGGCGATCTCGAAGACCGGCTATGACGAGCGCATTTTCATCAGGGGTGACAAGTCCACCGACTATGGCACTGCCATGAAGGTGATGGCCCGCATCTCGGCTGCTGGCTACAAGAATATCGGCCTGGTTTCACTGCAGGAACAGGATCAGTAGACGCAAGATGAGGACCGGCCTCACCACATCGGTGATCTTGCATACGGTGGCGATCGCCTTCGGGCTGTTCACGTTGTCCTCGCCGCCTGCGATGCCTGCGTCCGATGCGGAATCGGTGTCGGTCGAGATCGTGCCGATGGAAGCGACGGCACAGGTCCTGCAAGGCGACAAGAAAGCTGTAATGCACGACAAGCCGGCGCCGGTACCGACGCAGCGTCCCGACATCGTTCCCGATGCCCAGAAAGTCGGCGATAACAGCGTCGACACCGACAAGCCGCCGACACCTGAGCCCAAGCCCCAGCCAGTCGACATGACGGCGGCTCCGCCACCCGCGCCGACGCCGGTCGAAAAGCCCAAGCCCGAGGACGTGCCGAAGCCGAAGGAAGAGCCGAAGCCTATTCCTGCTACGGAGGTGGCGCCGGTGCCGCAGCCGAAGGAAGAGGTCAAGCCCGAACCTGTCAAGCAGACCGAGCCCAAGCCGACGCCGGCCAAGGAGCCGACGCCCACGCCGCCGCAGGACAAGACTGCCGCGATCGATCCGCAGCCCGAGGTCAAGCCGGATGCCGTCGCCGAGGCGAT
The DNA here is from genome assembly GCF_040318825.1 of Mesorhizobium sp. M1006. Classification (NCBI taxonomy): domain Bacteria; kingdom Pseudomonadati; phylum Pseudomonadota; class Alphaproteobacteria; order Hyphomicrobiales; family Phyllobacteriaceae; genus Mesorhizobium; species Mesorhizobium sp. M1006. Next base: position 70,305 of record NZ_JAMYMZ010000015.1, on the reverse strand, counting down.
TGCCAAGCAACCGCCAACCGAGGAGGCGCAGCTTCCCGACTCGGCGCCGGCACCCGAGGCTCGGCCAAAGCCGCAGCCGGCCCAGGCCGAGAGCGCGAAGGCACCGGAGCGCAAGGACGCCGACAAGCCGGTCAAGGAAGCCTCATCCAGGCCGAAATCGGACGACAAGCAATTCAACGCCGACGAGATTTCGGCTCTGCTTGACAAGCGGAAGCCGTCCGGCGGCGGCGCCAAGCGCTCGACCCAGCAGGCATCGCTCGGCGGCGAGAAGGATCAGGGCCAGAAGCTTTCGAAATCGGAGCAGGGGGCATTGGAGGCCCAGCTTGGTGGTTGCTGGACGCTTCCGGCAGGGCTCGAGGGTTCGGAGAATTTCGTCGTCGTGGTCCGGTTTAATCTGGACGCCTCCGGCAAGCTGGATGGCCGGCCGAGCGTTGAAAAGTCGAGCGGAAACCGCCCGTTTGACGAAAGTGCAGTGCGCGCGGTTCAGAAATGCGATGTGGCCGGCTTGCAGGTTCCGGCGGGCAAGCAAGACATCTGGTCCGACGTTCGGGTCACTTTTGACCCCAGGGAGATGCTCGGTCTTTAGGCCTGGCGCTCACAGAATCAGCGAAAGAAGCGAGAAGACATGAAATCCATCCTCAAGCCGCTCCTGACGATCGCAGCGATGGCGCTGGGTATGACCGTTGCTGTCACCCTGCCGGCGCGGGCGCTCGTTGAGCTCAACGTCAATAAGGGCAATGTCGAGCCGTTGCCGATCGCCATCACGGACTTCCAGGGCGGCGATGCGCTCGGCGCCGAGATTTCTGGCATCGTCAGTGCCGACCTGAAACGCTCCGGCCTGTTCGCGCCGATCGACAAAAGCGCTTTCATCGAAAAGATCTCGAACCCGGATGCCACGCCGCGCTTCGAAGACTGGAAGGTGATCAATGCGCAGGCGCTGGTCACCGGCAGTGTCGGCAAGGAGGCTGACGGCCGCATTCGCGCCCAGTATCGGTTGTGGGACACGTTTGCCGGCCAGCAGATGTCGGGCGAGCAGTTCTTCGCCAACGACGCCAATACCAGGCGCGTCGCCCATATCATCGCCGATGCGATCTACGAGCGGCTGACCGGCGAGAAGGGCTATTTCGACACGCGCGTCGTCTTCATCGACGAGTCCGGTGCCAAGAATGCGCGCAAGAAGCGGCTAGCCATCATGGACCAGGACGGCGCCAACGTCCGCTATCTCTCGAACGGCAAATCGATCGTGCTGACGCCGCGCTTCTCGCCGAACCGGCAGGAAATCACCTACATGTCCTATGAAAGCGGTCAGCCGCGGGTGTACCTGCTGCAGATCGAGACGGGGCAGCGCGAGCTGGTCGGCAATTTCCCCGGCATGACGTTTGCGCCGCGCTTTTCGCCGGACGGCCAGAAGGTGATCATGAGCCTGCTGCGCGATGACGGCAATTCCAACATCTTCGCCATGGATCTGAGAAGCCGCTCGACGACCAGGCTCACCAATTCGACCGCCATCGACACCTCACCGTCCTACTCGCCTGACGGCAGCAAGGTGGTGTTCACCTCGGATCGCGGCGGCCGCGCGCAGATCTATGTGATGGGCGCCGACGGCTCGGGCCAGACCCGCATCTCGTTTGGCGACGGCGTCTATTCGACGCCGGTGTGGTCGCCGCGCGGCGATCTCATCGCCTTCACCAAGCAGACCGGCGGCGAATTCCAGATCGGCGTCATGCGCACCGACGGTTCGGGTGAGCGCATCCTGTCCACCGGCTTTCAGCAGGAAGGGCCGACCTGGGCGCCCAACGGCCGGGTGCTGATGTTCTTCCGCGATTCCAATGGTGGACCAAAACTTGTTTCGGTCGATCTCACCGGCCGCAACGAACAGTCGATCCCCACGGCGAACTTCGCCTCGGATCCGGCCTGGTCGCCGCTGCTGGAGTGATGGAAGAAGAACTGAGGAGTTGAAGAACTGAGGAGTTGAAGAGTTGAAGAACTGAAGAATGGAGAAGGCAGAGGGGTCTACATCGAGCACGCGAGGGATTTAGAAGTCTATAAGCGTGCCTGTGCGGTTTCCCTTGGGGTACACAGAGCCACGCTTGCTTTTCCGAAAATGGAGCAATACGCGCTCGCCGATCAACTACGTCGTTCCAGCAAGGCGATCTGCGCCAATTTGGCCGAAGGCTTTGCCAAACAGGCTCACTCCAAGCCCGAATTCGCACGCTTCATTTCAATGGCCATAGGATCATGCAGTGAGGTGGAGACCTGGAGTTCGTATGCGTTCGACCTCGAGTACATCACACAGGCGCAACGCGACCATTGGTTGCAATCCTATGCCCGTATCTACGGAGTGCTGGTCAATCTCAGAGAGAAGCTGAGGTGATCTCTTTGCTCAATTCCTCGATTCCTCAATTCCTCGGTTCTTCAGTTCCTCAATTCCCTCTTTTTCATGTTTTAGCCGCATTTCCGCCTACGGTCCGCGCTCATTGTCGCCCCTCGGCAGAACGGTTGCGGACGGCAGCCGAAAACCAAATTTTAACCGTGTTTCTTGAGCGCCGGTTAACCCAAACGTGGTTACTGGACGATCAATGAAATCACTCGAATTGCGAAGGAGAGGCGGCATGGGCCGTATCGCAGCACTTACCACAAACCCGGTCATGATCGCGCTGGTCGCGATGCTCGCGATCACCGGTTGCGCCTCGAAGAAGACGCCGAACAGCGCCGCCGATCTCGGCCTCAACGGCGCCGGCGCGGCAACGCCCGGATCGGCCCAGGACTTTACCGTCAACATCGGCGACCGCATCTTCTTCGACACCGATTCGTCCTCGATCCGCGCCGATGCGCAGACGACGCTGTCGCGCCAGGCGCAGTGGCTGAACCAGTACAAGCAGTATGCCATTGTCATCGAAGGCCATGCCGACGAGCGCGGCACGCGCGAATACAATCTGGCGCTCGGCGCCCGCCGTGCTGCCGCCACACGCGACTTCCTGGTCGCCAAAGGCGTTTCGGCGCAGCGCCTGAAGACCATTTCCTACGGCAAGGAGCGTCCGGTCGCGGTTTGCGACGACATCTCCTGCTGGTCGCAGAACCGCCGCGCCGTAACCACGCTGGGCGGCGCCGGTTCTTGATCGGCATAAATGCAACACTTGGTGCGAAAGGCGGCCAAAAGGCCGCCTTTTTCATATCTGCCCGCTCCAAACAAAATTTGGCCGAAGTCTCACGTCCTGTTAAGAGCCGAGGGCGCCTGGCCACTTCGGTTGGCAAGGGCGCGCAACAGGCTAACGGTTTCACGGCGAGAGGCACATGCATTTCAGATCGGTCTTGAGCGGCACGCTTGCGCTGCTGCTCGTATCAAGTATCGCGGCACTTGCTGACGGGGCAAACGGCACCGGGCAGTCATCGGAAAGCGGTTTTTCCTTCCACCTGCCGACGATCAAACTGCCCGGCATTTTCGGCGAAAAGAAAAAGCCGGATCAGGTTCAATTCGCGCAGCAGGATGGTACCGGCACTCCGGCGCTGGAGGAACAGCTCCGGCAGATGAATGGCAAGATCGAGGAACTCAATTTCCAGGTCCTGCAGATGCAGGAGCAGATCCGCAAGCAGCAGGAAGACAACGAATTCCGCTTCCAGCAGCTGGAAGGCGGTCCGCAAGGCGCGCAGCAGCCGGCCGAGCAGAAGAAGTCCGAGGCCGCGCCCAGCAGCGACAGCCCCAACGGCGACAGTAACGTGGCGGAGGCGCCGGGGACGCCGGCTCCGGCCGATGCGGGCAAGGCGGCAGACGGCGACAAGAGCGTCGAGGACGTCATCGTCGAATCGCCCAACGGCGATCCCGGCAAGCTGATCCCCGGCGCGCCGCCCAAGACGTTCGGCACCATCACCGTCGACAAAAACGGCAATGTCGTCGAAGCCGATGGCAATGCGCAAGCGAATGCGCCGCAGCAGAATACGGCCCCAGCCAACGGCGCCAGCGCAGCCGGCAACAAGGCCGGTAAATCCGACGATACGGTGGTTGCGGCACTCCCGTCGACCAACGATCCGGAGGAGCTTTACCGCAACTCTTACCAGTTCATCCTGTCGGGCGACTACAGCACCGCCGAACAGGGCTTCCGCGACCATATCGCCCGTTTTCCCAAGGACGCCAAAGCAGCGGACGCGCATTACTGGCTCGGTGAATCGCTGCTCGGCCAGCAGAAATACCGCGATGCGGCCGAGATTTTCCTCGCAGCCAGCAAGGACTATCCCAAGGCCAAGAAGGCGCCCGACATGCTGCTGAAGCTCGGCGTTTCACTGGTCGGGCTGAAGCAGCGCGACGTGGCCTGTGCCACTTTCAGCGAGATCGGCAAGCGCTACCCCGATATTTCCGGCGCGCTCAAGGAGCGGGTCAAGCAGGAAAGGGCACTCGCGGCGTGCTAGTTTTTCCGTTGCGTGTCGTTGCCGCAAAACCGGGCCCACGCTTGGGCGACATGCATGACGCTCGACAGCGAGCCTGACCTTTCGGATTTTTCGCGGATCGACTTTTCCAACGGCGCTGTTGCGGCCGTGTCCGGCGGCAGCGACTCGACCGCCCTTCTCCTCCTCCTCAAAGCCCATCTCGATCGTAACGCCCCGGCAACGAAATTGCTGGCGGTAACGATCGATCATCAATTGCGGCCGCAAGCGGCAGCGGAAGCGCAAGCCGTGGCCAGGCTGTGCGCGGCGCGCGGCATTGCCCATCGCATCCTCGCCTGGTCGGGGCACAAACCATCGACCGGCCTGCCCGCCGCCGCGCGCGAAGCCCGCTACCGGCTGCTCGCCGAGGCCGCCGAAGCGGCAGGCATCGGCCTGATCCTGACCGGCCACACCGCCGACGACCAGGCCGAGACCGTGCTGATGCGGCAAGCACGTGACGACGGGCCAGGTGAGGAGAGGCCGCGCGACGAAGCGCGGGGCCTTGCCGGCATGGCGCCGGCAACCCTCTACGAGTGGCGGCACTGGATCGTGCGGCCGCTGCTCCGCGTGCGGCGTGCTGAGCTGCGCGAATTCCTGCGGCGTGAACAGGTTGCCTGGATCGAAGATCCGACCAATGCCGACACCGCTTTCGAGCGGCCGCGCGTCCGCGCAGCACTTGCCGAAGGCGATGGTACGCCTAGCGTGGCTGAAGCGATAGCGCTGGCCAGCAAGGCGGCGGTCGAGCGTGAGCAGCTGGGACATCGCGCGGCCATGCTGATCCACAGCTTGGCCTCCAGGCCGGCCGCCGGCCTCGTCCGGCTCGATCGGGATTTTGCGACGGCCGCCGACAGCCGGTCGGCCATTTATGCGCTGCGCATCCTGCTGGCGGCGACCGGCGGCACCGCCTTTCTTCCCGACCAGGCCCGCAGCGAAGCCCTTTTCGGCCGGTTCCGCACCGGGCCGCTTTGTGCCACATTGTCGCGGACCGTGATCGATGCCCGGCGTACCGGCATCTTTCTGCACCGCGAATTGCGCGATCTGCCGCCCGCTGTTGCGGTTTCCGGCAATGCCCTGTGGGACGGCCGCAGACGGATCACATTGGGCGACAGTCCAGGTGCATTGTTGATGATCGCGCCGCTGTTGATAGCACCGCTCGGGGCGGCTCTTGCCGCAAAGCGGGCAATTGCCGGGCATGGCACGCCGGCAAGCCTTGTGCGTGCCGCCTTGGCCGCCGAGCCGGCGCTCTGGCGGGATGGCGAATGCCTTGGTTTGCTGGGGGAAGGCCCGGGTTTGCCCGGGGAAGGCCCGATGCCGGCGGCTGTCGCCGCATATCCGGCAGTCGCGCCCTTCGCCCGTTTCCTGCCGTCCTTCGATCTGGCGCCGGCCGATGCCGTCGCCGCGTTGCTTGGCGCGGCGCCCGTTCCAGCCGTGCCGTTCGGCGGCCACAATGCCGGCCTACCACGGGCGAAAGCTTAACCGAGACCTGCTGTTATGCTTGGCAATGGGAGACGCTCTCCCTATGTTAGGGCCAAGTTTCCTCTCACGACGCGTGTCCGCCCAGCGGGCGCCAACGGGACAATTGATGAATCCGAATTATCGCAACCTCGCGCTCTGGGCGATCATAGCGGTCCTGCTCATCGCTCTCTTCAATCTTTTCCAGACGCCGCAGACGCGTGGAGCCTCGAGCGATGTTCCCTATTCGCAGTTCCTGCAGGAAGTCGCGGCGGGACGGATCAAGTCGGTGACCATCGCCGGCGCCCGTATCTCCGGCAATTACACGGACAGTTCCAACGGCTTCCAGACCTATTCGCCTGGGGACCCGTCACTGGTTTCGCGGCTGCAGGACAAGAACGTCACCATCAACGCGCGTCCTGAATCCGACGGCTCCAATTCGCTGTTCGGCACCCTGATCTCCTGGCTGCCGATGATCCTCATCCTCGGCGTCTGGATATTCTTCATGCGCCAGATGCAGTCCGGTTCCGGCCGCGCCATGGGCTTCGGCAAGTCGAAGGCCAAGCTTTTGACCGAAGCACATGGCCGCGTCACCTTCCAGGACGTCGCCGGCGTCGACGAAGCCAAGGAAGATCTGGAAGAGATCGTCGAGTTCCTGCGCGACCCGCAGAAATTCCAGCGGCTCGGCGGCAAGATCCCGCGCGGTGTGCTGCTCGTCGGTCCTCCTGGAACCGGCAAGACGCTGCTCGCCCGCTCGGTCGCGGGTGAAGCCAACGTGCCGTTCTTCACCATTTCGGGCTCGGACTTCGTCGAGATGTTCGTCGGCGTCGGCGCAAGCCGCGTTCGCGACATGTTCGACCAGGCCAAGAAGAACGCGCCTTGCATCATCTTCATCGACGAAATCGACGCGGTCGGCCGCCATCGCGGCGCCGGCCTGGGCGGCGGCAATGATGAACGCGAGCAGACGCTGAACCAGCTGCTGGTCGAGATGGATGGCTTCGAATCCAACGAAAGCATCATCCTGATCGCCGCCACCAACCGGCCAGACGTGCTCGATCCGGCGCTGCTGAGGCCGGGCCGCTTCGACCGCCAGGTGGTGGTGCCGAACCCCGACATCGTCGGCCGCGAGAAGATCCTGAAGGTGCATGTGCGCAACGTGCCGCTGGCGCCCAATGTCGACCTCAAGGTGATCGCGCGCGGCACGCCGGGCTTTTCCGGCGCCGATCTGATGAACCTGGTCAACGAGTCCGCCCTGATGGCGGCGCGGCGCAACAAGCGCCTCGTCACCATGGCCGAATTCGAGGACGCCAAGGACAAGATCATGATGGGCGCCGAGCGCCGCTCGTCGGCGATGACACAGGCCGAGAAGGAGCTGACCGCCTATCACGAGGCTGGTCATGCCATCCTGGCGCTCAACGTGCCGTCGGCCGATCCGCTGCACAAGGCGACCATCATTCCGCGCGGCCGGGCACTCGGCATGGTCATGCAGCTGCCGGAAGGCGACCGCTATTCGATGAGCTACAAATACATGATCTCGCGCCTCGCCATCATGATGGGCGGCCGTGTCGCCGAGGAGTTCAAGTTCGGCAAGGAGAACATCACCTCCGGCGCCTCCTCCGATATCGAGCAGGCGACCAAGCTGGCGCGTGCCATGGTGACGCGCTGGGGCTTCTCCGACAAGCTCGGCCATGTCGCCTATGGCGACAACCAGGAGGAGGTGTTCCTCGGCCATTCGGTGGCGCGCACGCAGAACATCTCGGAAGAGACGGCGCAAATCATCGACGCCGAAGTGCGCCGGCTGATCGACGAGGCCTATTCGACGGCAAGGTCTATCCTGACCAAGAAAAAGAAGGAATGGATCGCGCTGGCGCAGGGCCTGCTCGAATACGAGACGCTGTCCGGCGAGGAGATCAAGCAGCTGATCGCCGGCAATAAGCCCGCGCGCGACCTTGGCGACGACACGCCGCCGAGCCGCGGCTCGGCCGTGCCGAAGTCCGGCCGCCGCAAGAAAGGCCCCGAGCCCGAAGGCGGCATGGAACCTCAGCCGTCAAGCTAGGCTCCGGCCCGGCACAGATCGACTTCGAAACGCCGCGGCTCTAACCGCGGCGTTTTCTCTTGGGGAATGCGACCCTTCCTGCATCGCAGGAAATTGGCGAAAGTGACGATGACGGCCAATCTCCCGCCTCGCGGGGGGATGTCCGGCAGGACAGAGAGAGGCGCGAAGGAATGGAGCCTTCTATCGGCCTCGTTGACGACTTCGGGAAGATCGACAAGGCGCGCCGGAGAATGAAGCTCGCATTTTTTGCCGGCGGCGCCACATTTTGTTCTTGCTTTGTGCCGGCAGCTATGCTATCAATTTGGGTGTGGTGCCAATTGGCGCTGAATGACCCGCCCGCCGAGGCGGGTTTTCTGCTTCTGGCTATGAGAGTTCCGGTGGTGCCGAGATCGATGTCGGCCGGACAGAGCCAAGAAACACGATCTGACAGTTGGTTCGACCTCGGAAGGCCCTCTCACTTGTTCGGCAGCAACAAAAAGCCCGCGAACCTTGCGGCTCGCGGGCTCATGTCGTCGGATGGTGGCGCCGGTCAGCTCTTCAGCTTGGCGTTGCAGAGGCTGTAGAAGCCGCCGCCCTTCTGGATCCACCTGAGGCCGCCCAGCGTGTTGGCGTCCTTGTTGGCGTAGTAGAGGTCGAGACAGGTGTGCATGCGGCCCTTGGCCGGGGTCTCGGTTGCATACTTCTTGGAGATCGCCGTCGGGAATTTCACGCCCTGGGGGGCGGTGATGGTCGGCGGTTGCGGATCGCCGGTGTATTTGGCATCGGGAGCCGGCAGGGTGTCGTCGTCGGCTGCGCCGGCGCCGCATTGGCTCTTGCGGAAGTCGTTCCACTTCATGCCGTTCAGCGTGTTGCCGGCCTTGGCAGCCTGATATTTGGCGCTGCAATCCGCCATGCTGACGCCTTTGCCGGTATCGGTCGCGGCGGCTGTCGTCGCCTTGGCAGGTGCCGCGGCGGGTTGTGCGGCTGCACTTGCGCCGGCGGCGCATTCACTCTTGCGGAAGTCGTTCCACTTCATGCCGTTGAGCGTGCCGGCAGCCTTGGCGGCCTGGTATTTGGTGCTGCATTCCTTGGCCGTCAGCCCAGGCGCTGCGTCATCGCTGCTGGCCGCCGCTGCTTTGGTCTTGGCGGCGGGTTGTGCGGCTGCCGTCGCGCCGGCGGCGCACTGGGTCTTGCGGAAATCGTTCCACTTCATGCCGTTGAGCGTGCCGGCAGCCTTGGCGGCCTGGTATTTGGTGCTGCACTCCTTCGCCGTCAGGCCCGGCGCCGCATCGTCGGCGGCGGCTGCCTTGGTCGTGTCGGCAGCCTTGGCCGTGGCTTTGGCTGGCGCGGGTTCGGTTGTAGCGGCGGAAGCATCGGTGCCGCATTGGGCCTTGCGGAACTGGTTCCAGTTCTGCCCGCCAAGCGTTCCCGCGTCCTTGGCCGTGTTATACTTGGTGCTGCACTCGGCCATGGTCAGCGCGCTGGCAGGCGCCGCCAGGAATAAGGTCGCGACGGCAAGACCCGTCAAAGTGGCGAGTCGGTGGATGAGCATGCGTTTTCTCCCTGCGGCGGTTCATGATATGTCCCAGTGCAGCAATAGCGCTCAACGGCTGGTTGCGCCAGATGCTAAGTAGCGTAGAGACAAATTTAGAAGTGCATTCTTTTCTTTAAGGTGATGAATTCGTTGCCGGGACCGTCTCCCCGCCAAGTTCGTCCGGGTGCATTGCACGGAGCGCGCGCCTATGGCTGGTTCCCAGCGAGGACACTGCGTCGAATGACAGCCAGTCAAATCGGCGGCTGCGGCGGACCTGAGCCACCGCTGTCTGGAGCAGCACGATGCGGATTCGGGTTCAAGGCCACACTGCCACAGCCCAAAGGAACCAGATGAGGTTTGAGTTGACGTTTCTGATGCTGCTACCGCAACAAGGGCTCGGAACTTGAAAATCAACACACTAGCGTGACGTAAAACACACAAAACAACAATTTTCTAAGGATTGGTCGTCCATAATCATACAATGTGATGACGGGGCTTGGGCCATTTTATGGCATGAGATGCTCGGAAAGAACCATCGGGAAGCTGGCGAACATGGCAGGACATTATTTCGGTACGGACGGCATTCGTGGGCGCGCCAACAAGTTTCCAATGACGGCGGAGGTCGCCATGCGGGTCGGCATGGCCGCCGGCCTCTCGTTCCAGCGCGGCAGCCACCGCCACCGCGTCGTGCTCGGCAAGGATACCAGGCTTTCCGGCTACATGATCGAGAACGCCATGGTGTCGGGCCTGTGCGCCGCCGGCATGGATGTCTTCCTGCTCGGCCCGATCCCGACGCCGGCTGTTGCCATGCTGGTGCGCTCGCTGCGCGCCGATATCGGCGTGATGATCTCTGCCTCGCACAACCCCTATTACGACAACGGCATCAAGCTGTTCGGCCCCGATGGCTACAAGCTGTCCGATGAGATCGAGGAGCGTATCGAGGGGATGCTCGACAAGGATATCGAACTGGCGCTCGCCGATTCCGATGGGCTCGGCCGCGCCAAACGCGTCGACGGCGTGCATGACCGCTATATCGAATTCGCCAAGCGCACGCTGCCGCGCTCGATGTCGCTGTCGGGCCTGCGCATCGTCGTCGATTGCGCCAATGGCGCCGCCTACAAGGTGGCGCCCGACGCGCTGTGGGAACTCGGCGCCGAGGTCGTTGCCATCAATGTCGAGCCCAACGGCTTCAACATCAACAAGGAATGCGGCTCGACTCATCCGGCCGGTCTGCAAAAGAAGGTGCACGAGGTGCGCGCCGATATCGGCATTGCTCTCGACGGCGATGCCGACCGTGTCGTCATTGTCGACGAGAACGGCGCGATCGTCGATGGCGACCAGATCATGGCGCTGATCGCCGAATCCTGGCAGCAGAGCGGACGGCTGGCCGGCGGCGGCGTCGTCTCGACGGTGATGTCCAATCTCGGCCTCGAACGCTTCCTCGGCGACATGAACCTGCAGTTGCATCGCACCAAGGTCGGTGACCGCTATGTCGTCGAGCACATGCGTGCCCATGGACTCAATGTCGGCGGCGAACAGTCGGGCCACATCGTGCTGTCCGATTTCTCGACCACCGGCGACGGCCTCGTCTCGGCGCTCCAAGTGCTCGCCTGCATCAAGCGGCATAACCGACCGGTCAGCGAACTGTCGAAGAAATTCGAGCCGGTGCCGCAGCTTTTGAAGAATGTGCATATTTCCGGCGGCAAGCCGCTGGAGGAGGCGCCGGTCAAGGCGGCGATCGAAGATGCGCGCAATCGCCTCGGCAAGGCCGGGCGCCTGGTCATCCGGCCATCCGGCACGGAGCCGCTCATCCGCGTCATGGCGGAGGGCGACGACCCGCAGCTTGTCGAGTCCGTGGTCAACGACATCGTCGAGGTCATTTCGGAAACGCGTAGCGCCGCCTGATCTCCCTCCAACATCGGTTCAAAAGCCCGCCTTGCCGGCGGGCTTTTTTATTGGGTCGCGGCCAGCTCCGCCTGCAGCAACGGCCGCCAGATTGCTCCACTTTTAGAGATTCGTGGTTAATCAATACGGTTAAACGCCTTTTAACCTTTCCGATTCATTATCCACAACTGAGGTCAATCACATTTCGGGCGCGTTCGCCGTTCGAGGGTTCTCAGGGGTGATAAGCATGTTCAACACAGCTAGAATGGCTCTTCTGGCCGCGCTGTTTGCCGGCGTCGGACCGGCATTCGCCGCCGATTTCGTCGAGCCGCCCGTCGTCGAGGAGGCACCGCCACCGGTTGCCTATGAGCAGCCGGCCGAATTCGGCGGCTGGTATATCCGCGGCGACATCGACTATCACTGGTCGAAGTTTCGTGGTGGCGAGTACATCACCTACGGTGTGGCGCCCCAGAATCCCGGCAAGTTCGATACAGGCAAGCTGGATGGCGCCTTCTCGGCCGGCGGCGGTGTTGGTTACCAGATCGACGAGCATTTCCGCACCGATCTCACCCTGGACTGGATGAGCAAGTCCAAATTCCGCGGCTCGACCAACGGCTTCTGCGGCCCACAGCAAACGCCTTGCACGTCCGTCGATACCTCGTCCTATTCGGCGCTGCTGCTCTTGGCCAACGCCTATGTCGATATCGGCACCTGGCATGGGATCACGCCTTACGTCGGCGCCGGCATCGGCGGTGCCTGGGTCAAGTGGGATGAACTGCACAACGTGGACAGCGACGGTTCATTTGATCATGCCGGTGGCAAGGGCTGGCGGTTTGCCTATGCTGCCATGGCGGGCGCATCCTACTGCCTGACTGACCGCGTCAAACTAGATGTCGGCTACCGCTTCAGCCACATCAACGGCGGTAAGATGTTCGACTATGCCTCCCTCCCCAATGTCGGCCCCGGCTATGACAAAGGTATCAACGTTCACGAAGTGCGCGGCGGCCTGCGCTACCAGTTCGGCAGGTCGGACTGTGCGCCGCCGGAGCCTTACGTCCCGGAACCCGAGCCCGTCTACACGAAGTAGTCGCTTCGAAATCGAGGAATTCGTCGACCGCCCGGCTGATGCCGGGCGGTTTCGTTTGGCTGCCTAAAGATGCTGCGTTGCCCTGTAACACCGTCCGGCTCGAGGAGCGAAAACGGATCAAATCAATTGCTAACGCCTTGTTATCCTTAACCCGCACTTAACCACTATGGTTAACAATGCTGTCTGAAACGGCGCGCGCGATCGCGAATGCGCCAAGTTCGGGAGCCGAGGACCATGACATTCAAATCGCCTATAGCACTGGCGCTTGCAGCAGTCGTCCTGGTGCCGCTGACGCCGGCGCTTGGCGCCGATTACGAACCGCCGGTCTATGTCGACCAGGCGCCCGACTATGTACCGGTCGAGGTTGGCTCGGGATGGTATCTGCGCGGCGATGTCTCCTATCTGGTGCAGAAGAGCTTCAAGGATGAGCATTTCGCCTTTACACCCGCGAGCTTCGACGAAAAGGAAGATCCCATCTTCGCCAGCATCGGCTTCGGCTACCATTTCAACGACTATCTGCGCGCCGATCTCAATGTCGGCTATCTTCCCGGCAACAAGATCGACGTCGGCTATAACGACGGAACGACCGTGGCATCGGCGACCCTGAAGAACTATGCCTTCTCAGGCATACTCAACGGCTATGTCGACCTTGGCACCTATGTCGGAATCACACCTTATCTCGGCGCCGGTGTCGGTGTCGTGCAGAGCAAGCGTCGCCTGTCGGCGAGCTACTTCACCGACAACGCCGACCCCACCGACGATTTCGTCCGGCGTGACAACAAGACCCAGTACTCCTTCGCCTACACGCTGAATGCCGGGCTTGCGTACCAAGTGTCCAAGAACGTCTCGGTCGATCTGGGCTATCAGTATTTTTCCGCGCCAGACGCCGAATATGTGACTGCCGAGAGTCTGACTTCTTTTCCGATCCGCAAAGGGATCAACAATCATCAAGTCAAAGTCGGACTACGCTACGATCTCTGGTAGGCTCGATCGAAGCCGAGGCGTTGACAATGGCGGGTCGCAGGCCCGCCGTTTGCGTTTCGCCCCCGGCAATATCCTGACAGCGACAAAAACTTTCCCCTTGACGCCGAAAGTCTGAACGCATATCGCCATCCGTGGGCCACCCCTCCCCAACGAGGGGCCACTATCTGGAAGGATAGACCACGATGACCACGCATGCGAAGCCCGGATTCCGTCCGGCAAATCCCAATTTTTCCTCAGGTCCCTGTGCAAAACGCCCCGGCTGGTCGGTCGAGGCGCTCAAAAATGCCGCGCTCGGGCGCTCGCACCGCGCCAAGATCGGCAAGACCAAGCTCGAACAAGCGATCGAGCTGACCCGGGAAATCCTCCAGGTTCCGGCGGATTACCGCATCGGCATCGTGCCGGCCTCGGATACCGGCGCGGTCGAAATGGCGCTGTGGTCGCTGCTCGGCGAACGCGGCGTCGACATGGTCGCCTGGGAGAGCTTCGGCTCCGGCTGGGTCACCGATGTGGTCAAGCAGCTGAGGCTCGCCGATGTTCGCAGGTTAGAGGCGGACTACGGCGCACTGCCGGACCTGACCAGAATCGACTTCGACCGCGACGTGGTCTTCACCTGGAACGGCACGACGTCGGGTGTGCGCGTGCCGAACGGCGATTTCATCCCGGCCACCCGCGAGGGCCTGACCATCTGCGACGCGACTTCGGCGGCCTTTGCGCAACAGCTCGATTTCAGGAAGCTCGACGTCGTCACCTTCTCCTGGCAGAAGGTGCTGGGCGGTGAGGGCGCGCACGGAATGCTGATCCTCAGCCCGCGCGCCGTCGAACGCCTGGAAAGCTACAAGCCGGCCTGGCCGTTGCCGAAAATCTTCCGCCTCACCTCGGGCGGCAAGCTGATCGAAGGCATCTTCAAGGGCGAGACTATCAACACGCCGTCGATGCTGTGCGTCGAGGACTATCTCGACGCGCTGCGTTGGGCGAAGTCGATCGGCGGCCTCGACGCGCTGGTCACCAGAGCGGATGCCAATGCCGCTGTTCTCGATCGCTTTGTCAGAAAATCTTCCTGGCTCGGCCATCTTGCCGTAGACCCGGCGACGCGTTCGAACACGTCGGTCTGCCTTTCCTTCACCGACCGGCAAGTCGCTGCACTCGACGCCGATGGACAGGCTGCGTTCGCCAAGGCAATTGTCTCGGCGCTCGACAAGGAAGGCGTCGCCTACGACATTGGTGCCTACCGCGATGCACCGCCCGGCCTGCGCATCTGGTGCGGCGCGACAGTCGAGACCTCCGATCTCGAAGCGTTGCTGCCCTGGCTCGACTGGGCCTTTGCGGCGCAAAAGGCGTCGCTCAAAGCGGCGGCCTGACTCCCTCCCCCTCGAGGGGAGGGTGGCCCGAAGGGCCGGGTGGGGTCGCCTCCACCCGTTCAACGATCCGCCATCCAGAAAGAAAAAGATTTGGCCGCATCCGGCCGCAACGACCCCACCCCGGCGCTTCGCGCCGACCCTCCCCTCAAGGGGGAGGGACGCCAATCGCAAAGGACCAAGCCAATGCCCCGCGTTCTCGTCTCAGACAAACTTTCCACCACCGCCGTGCAGATCTTCAGGGATCGCGGCATCGAGGTCGACTATTTGCCGGATCTCGGCAAGGACAAGGAAAAACTGCTCGAAGTGATCGGCCAGTATGATGGGCTGGCCATCCGCTCGGCGACAAAGGTCACGGAGAAGCTGATCAATGCTGCGACCAGGCTGAAGGTCGTGGGCCGCGCCGGCATCGGCGTCGACAATGTCGACATACCGGCGGCGAGCCGCAAGGGCATCATCGTGATGAACACGCCCTTCGGCAATTCGATCACCACCGCCGAGCATGCCGTCGCCATGATCTTCGCGCTGGCCCGCCAGATACCGGAGGCCAACGCCTCGACGCATGCCGGCAAATGGGAAAAGAACCGCTTCATGGGTGTCGAGATCACCGGCAAGACGCTGGGCATCATCGGCTGCGGCAATATCGGTTCGATCGTCGCTACGCGCGGCGTCGGCCTGAAGATGCATGTCATCGCCTTCGATCCATTCCTGTCGGACAGCCGCGCCGAGGAGCTCGGCGTCGAAAAGGTCGAGCTCGACGAGCTGTTCGCCCGCGCCGACTTCATCACGCTGCATACGCCACTGACGGACAAGACGCGCAACATCATCGACGCCGCGGCGATCGCCAAGATGAAGACCGGCGTGCGTATCATCAACTGCGCCCGTGGCGGGCTGATCGTCGAGGCCGACCTGATCGCGGCGCTGAAGAGCGGCAAGGTGGCCGGCGCCGGCATCGACGTGTTCGAGGTCGAACCGGCGGAGAGCAACGCACTGTTCGGCATGGAGAACGTGGTGGCAACGCCGCATCTGGGGGCCTCGACGATGGAGGCGCAGGAGAATGTCGCGCTGCAGGTCGCCGAGCAGATGTCGGACTATCTGATCAAGGGCGCCGTTTCCAATGCCATCAACATGCCATCGATCACCGCCGAGGAAGCGCCGCGGCTGAAACCTTTCGTCAAGCTCGCTGAAGTGCTCGGCGCCTTTGTTGGCCAGGTCACCGAGGATCCGATCAAGGAGGTCGAGATCCTGTTCGACGGCTCGACCGCGACGATGAACACGCGGGCGCTGATCAGCGCCACTCTTGCCGGGCTGATCCGGCCGCAGGTCGCCGACGTCAACATGGTGTCGGCGCCGATCATGGTGAAGGAGCGCGGCATCATCGTCGCCGAGGTCAAGCGCGACAAGTCGGGCGTGTTCGACGGCTATATCAAGCTGACGGTCAAGACCGAGCACAGGACGCGCTCGATCGCCGGCACGTGTTTTTCGGACGGCAAGCCGCGCTTCATCCAGATCAAGGGCATCAATCTCGACGCCGAGGTTGGCCAGCACATGCTCTACACGACCAATGCCGACGCGCCCGGCATCATCGGTCTGCTCGGCACGGTGTGCGGCGAGAACGGCGTCAACATCGCCAATTTCCAGCTCGGCCGCAACCGGCCGGGCGGTGATGCCATCGCATTGCTCTATCTCGATGCGCCATTCCCGGAAAACGTGTTGGCGCAGGTGCGCTCGCACAAGTCGATCGACTCTGCCAAGCGGCTGCATTTCGATGTTGGGATAGCCTGAAATTCGGTCGCCCCGTGTGCAGCAGCACGCGGGGCGGTGGAACGTCGCGGCAAGCGACTTCATTCAGCAGCGGATGCCGCCATCTTCCGTCCGCTGTATTCGGCGAGGCTGATGCCACCGAGCACCAGCGCGAGAGCCAGCGCCTGATAGAGCTGGAATGTCTCGCCGACAATCAGCACCGATAGCAGCGTGCCGAAGATCGGCACCAGATTGATGAACAGGCCGGCGCGGTTGGCGCCGATCAGCTCATTGCCCCTGATATAGAAGATCTGCGAGATGACCGAAGCACCGATGGCGGTATAGAACGCGACCGCCCAGCCGCGGGCATCGGGGACGATGACTTTGCCGGCGGCAATCTCCCACAGGAAGAAAGGCAGCGATGTGACGAGTGCGGCAACCGACAGCGCCAGCATCAGGCTCTGCCAGCGGATGACCGGCTTCAGCCGCAACCCCACCGAATAGAAGGAGTAGCAAAGCACGGCGACCAGCATGATCGCGTCGCCAAAGTTGAGATCCAGCTTGAGAAGCTGGCGCAGGTCGCCATGGCTCGCCGTCACCGCGACGCCAATGATGGTCAGCACGACGCCAGCGATCTGCACCCGGTTCACCCGCAGGCGAAACAGCACGAAATTGGCGATGATGATCACGATCGGTATCGCCGCCTGCTCGATCGAGACGTTGATCGCCGTGGTGTAGTTGAGCGCCGTGTAGAAGATCGCATTGAAAAAGGCGAAGCCGCAAGCGCCGAGCCCGCCAAGCAGCAACCAATGCCTGCGCACCACCGGCCAGTCTTGGCGTAGCGTTCCCCAGCCGATCGGCAGCAGAATCAGAACCGCCAGCAGCCAACGCAGGAAGACCAGCGTCATCGGCGAGATATGACCGACCGCCAGCTTTCCCGCCACAGAGTTGCCGCCCCACAGCAAGGTGGTGAACAGCAGGAACAGATAGGCGGCTCGATGCATCGTGAACTCCCGGCCAGGCAGAGGGAATTTGACGGTCGGTGTGGGCCTATTGCGACCGCCAGCCCAAGTAAATGATGTCAAAGGCGAAAATTGTTGTGCCTCGGAGCGTTTTGGGCGGCAAAGAGTGGTCGCGCTCGCCGGGTCTTGACGCTATAGAACGACGTGCGTGCAATTGGACGCTACAAAGTACGCGTCGGAAGGCTTTAATCCTCGCGTCGTGCTTTCCGAAAATCGATTCCGATTTTGGGGGCCGATGCGATAGAGGCCTGTCGTTTCGAACTGTTTCAAGCTGCTCGTGCGGCGTCTCAAGGGAAAAGAAATATGGCCAATGTGGTGGTCGTCGGCTCGCAATGGGGCGATGAGGGCAAAGGCAAGATCGTAGACTGGCTGTCGGAGCGCGCCGATGTTGTCGTGCGCTTCCAGGGCGGCCACAATGCCGGCCATACGCTGGTCGTCGACGGCAAGGTCTACAAGCTGTCGCTGCTGCCGTCCGGCGTGGTGCGGCAAGGCAAGCTGTCCATCATCGGCAATGGCGTCGTCTTCGATCCGCACGCTTTCGTCGCGGAGGTTGCGAAATTGAAGGCGCAGGGCGTCGAGGTGACGCCAGACCGCCTGAAAATAGCCGAAAACACCGCGCTTATCCTGTCCTTGCACCGGGAGCTGGATGGATTTCGCGAGGACGCCGCTTCCAATTCCGGAACGAAGATCGGCACGACCCGTCGCGGCATCGGTCCCGCCTATGAAGACAAGGTGGGCCGGCGCGCGGTCAGGGTGATGGATTTGGCGGATTTGGAAACGCTGCCCTTGAAGGTCGACAGGCTGCTGACGCACCACAATGCGCTGCGGCGCGGGCTCGGCCATGCCGAGGTCACGCACGAGGCGATCATGAGCGAGCTGATCTCGGTGGCCGACGAGATCCTGCCCTATATGGACCGCGTCTGGAAAATCCTCGACGACAAGCGCCGCGCCGGCGAGCGCATCCTGTTCGAGGGCGCGCAAGGGACGTTGCTCGACATCGACCACGGCACCTATCCGTTCGTCACCTCGTCCAATACGGTTGCCGGCCAGGCCGCCGCCGGGTCGGGTGTCGGGCCGGGCGCCATCGGTTATGTACTCGGCATCACCAAGGCCTATACGACGCGCGTCGGCGAAGGCCCGTTTCCAACCGAACAGAAGAACGAGATCGGCGAGTTCCTGGGCACGCGCGGCCATGAATTCGGCGTCGTCACCGGCCGCAAGCGCCGCTGCGGCTGGTTCGATGCCGTGCTGGTCCGCCAGGCCGTCGCCGTCAACGGCATCAAGGGCATTGCGCTGACCAAGCTCGATGTGCTCGATGGGCTGGACGAGATCAAGGTCTGTACCGGCTACCGACTCGACGGCGAGGCGATCGATTACCTGCCGGCCAGCCAGGGTGCGCAGGCCCGCGTCGAACCGGTCTACGAGACGCTGGAGGGGTGGAAAGGCACCACTGCCGGCGCGCGCAGCTGGAACGACCTGCCGGCCAAGGCGGTGAAGTACGTCCGCTACATCGAGGAGCTGATCGGCGCGCCGGTCGCACTCCTTTCCACCAGCCCTGAGCGGGACGACACGATACTTGTGACCGATCCGTTTCAAGACTAGTTTCTCAGCCTTTCCGGGCATTGCGGCTGATTTGCGGGGGCCGGCCCAGAAACAAATGCAGGTCGACTGACGTATGGTAGATTTTGTTCCTATTCTGAAAAAGGCGCTCGATAAACTCGGTGAGCCGTCGGCGGAAGTGCGCGCCAGGGTCTATGACAGGGCCCGTTCGTCAATCGCGAAACAACTCGCAGAGAAGGCCACGATGACGCCTTCCGATGTCGACCGGCAGATGCGTGCACTGGAAGACGCCATCGCCAAAGTCGAGCGGGACTATGCCAAGCCTGCGCCGCCACCCGACCCGCTGGCGGAACTGGAGGACATCTTCTCCTCCATCGACCGCAACAAGAACCAGTCCAGCCATATCCGACAGCCGGCAAAGACGGAGCCGGCATGGCAGCCGGCCAAGACCGAGCCGGCAAAGACGGAGCCAGCAAAGACTGGGCCGGCCTGGCAGCCCACGCCCGCTAAGGCGGCGCCGAACTGGCAAAAGCCGCAGCCCGTCGCTCTTTCTCAGGAGCGCGCTGGTCCGCCGCCGTCCGATATGGAACTTCCGACGGCTGACGGCCAAGACGGCGTTTTTCCGGGCGACGACTTTTCCAACGACGGCGGCCCCGCGGAGGACAGGTTCCAGCGGCTCTATCCTGCGGAGCGCAGGCGCAGCTATGGCGGTGTGATCGCCGCCGCCATTGCCTTGCTCGTCATTGCCGGTGGTGGCTATGGCATCTGGCTGAACAAGGATGCGTTCGGCAGCATGCTCGGCCTCGACTCGACCACAGCCGTCGCCACCGAACCGCTGGTAAAACCAGCCCCGGCCAAGCCGGTGGCCGATGCGGCCGTACCGGCCGCCGCGCCTCCGACGGATGCCGGCGAGGGCGCGAAGTTCACGCAGCGCCTGACGCCCGAGGGGCACGAAGTCGATCCCGGCCCCGCGGCCGGGCAGGCGGGCATCGGCGAAGGCGAATCCGTCGCCGCACTGACCACGCCGCCATCGGCCGCACAAGCGCCGACCACCCCGGCACCGGCCGCGCCGGCTCCGGCCGCACCCGCCGACACGCAAGCCACGGCCAATGCTCCAGCAGTCGATGGGTCCGCTGCACCAACTCCCGCAACGCCGCCCGCCAACGGGGCAGCAGCGCCTGCAGCGGCCGCCCCGCCGCCAGCACCGGCAGCGGCACCAACGGCAGTTCCGCCGCAAGCCACGTTGGCCGTCGGCCAGAAGGCGATCTTCTACGAGGAGCGCACCAGCACCGCTCAAGGCTCGGCCGAGCCCGGCAACATCGTCTGGTCGCTGGTGCAGGAATCGCCCGGCGGCGACCTGCCGCCCGAGCCGGCGATCCGCGCCGAGGCGACCATTCCAGGCAAGGATATCCAGTTGCGCATGACGATCCGTCGCAACACCGACCAGACGCTGCCGGCCAGCCATATTATCGAGATGATCTTCCTGACGCCTGACGGCTTCGAGGGCGGCGGCGTCGACAACATCCTGCGTGTCGCCATGAAGGGCTCCGAGCAGGATGCCGGAAGCCCGCTGATCGGCATCCCGGCCAAGATCGCCGACGGTTTCTTCCTGGTTGCGCTCAACGATACCAAGGCGGATGAAGACGCCAATCTGACCTTGCTCAGAGGTCAGGACTGGATCGACGTGCCGGTCGTCTACAAGACCGGGCGGCGGGCGCTGCTCACCATGGAAAAGGGCATTCCAGGCGAGAAGGTGTTCGACGAGGCGCTTAAGGCCTGGCAGACTAAGACGGCGGGGTGAAGACGGTCCGCCACCCCGAAGCTCCCCAGCAGTTCAGAAGCCCTGGAACAGCATATCGAGCGCGGCCACGATCTCGTCGTGATGCCTCGTCAGATTCAGTCGGCTCTCGCCCAGTTCCGTCGCCGCAACCGTGGCGATCAAATGGGTGGCCATGACCAATTTCCGACCATTGATCTCGAAAATCGGATGGAGCTTTCGCATTGGTGATGGCGCCATCGCAGCCGGCAGAAGCGGGACGACCACCCGGGTCTTGAAATGGTCTAGCAGATCGGCCTGGACGTCGAGGAGATAGCCGCCTTCGATGCTACCCGCGAAGACGTCGTAGCGCGCCATCAGAATTGCCGATGTTCTGCCAGCGGAATACCGTGTTTTTCGACATATTCGTTCCAGGCATCTATCGTCGCGCGGTTCTCAAGCTTCCACAGCCGCGTCTTTTCGGCGGCCACGGCCTCGGCGATGCCGGCTTCAGCGGCGCGCGAGACATTCACATCGAGCCCCTTGGCTTCCTTCATGAGCTTTGAGTCGATCGACAGATTTGCCGGCTGGCGAACCGCATTCACAGCTATCTTGCGCATGATCACCTCCGCAGTATGCGCATAATATATGCGCATTCCTCTCTAGTCGCAATGACAAGATGCTTGAACTCGTGAATTACCCCTCCATCTCCTCGCGCAGCATTTCCAGTTCCAGCCATTCCTCCTCGAGCGCTGCCAGTGTGACGCGCTCCTTGTCGAGCGCGGCAATCGTCTTCTGGAACGAGGCCGGATCGCGCTCGTAATAGGCCGGATCGGCGATGTTGTTCTCCAGCCGCGAGATCGAGGCCGACACCGCCTCGATCTTCTTGGGCAGCGATTCCAGCGCGAATTTCTGCTTGAACGACAGTTTCTTGGCCGGGCCCTTCGGTGCGGCCGCTTCGTTCCTGCTTGCCGCCGTCGCGTCGCCCGTCTCGGCCTTTGGTCGCGCCTTGCGGTCGTCCAGTCTGGTGCCGCCGCGCTGCGCCAGCATGTCGGAATAGCCGCCGGCATATTCGATCCAGCGGCCGTCACCATCCGGCGCGATGATGCTGGTCACGGTGCGGTCGAGGAAATCGCGATCGTGGCTGACCAGGATCACCGTGCCGGCAAAGCCGGCGACCAATTCCTGCAGCAGCTCCAGCGTCTCCATGTCGAGGTCGTTGGTCGGCTCGTCGAGCACAAGCAGGTTTGCCGGCCGCGCCAAAACGCGGGCGAGGATCAGCCGCGCCCGCTCGCCGCCCGAAAGCTCGCGCACCGGCGTGCGCGCCTGTTCCGGCTTGAACAGGAAGTCTTTCATGTAAGAGACGACGTGGCGCTGCTCGCCATTGATGACGAGGTTCTCGCCGCGCCCGTCGGTGAGATACTGCGCCAATGTCTCCTGCGGGTCGACGGCTTCGCGCTTCTGGTCGAGCGTGGCGATCTCCAGATTTGTGCCGAGCCGCACCGTGCCCGCGTCCGGCTTCAATTCGCCGGTCAGCATCTTCAACAGCGTCGTCTTGCCGGCGCCGTTCGGCCCGACCAGACCGACGCGATCGCCGCGCTGGATTCGGGTCGAGAATCCCTTGACCACGGTCAGATCGCCAAAGGTCTTCTCGATGTTCTTGGCTTCGATCACCAGCTTGCCGGATTCGGCGGCGTCGCTGGCTGTCATCGTCGCCGCACCCTCGGCGCCGCGATGACCACGAAAGCGCTGGCGCATGGTCTGCAACTCACCGAGCCGGCGCATGTTGCGCTTGCGCCGCGCTGTCACGCCATAGCGCAGCCAGTGCTCCTCGCGCACGATCTGGCGACCGAGCTTGTGCTGCTCGCGCTCTTCCTCCTCCAGCACCGTGTCGCGCCATTCCTCGAAATAGCCAAAGCCCTTGTCGAGACGGCGGGTCTGGCCGCGGTCGAGCCAGATTGTGGCGCGTGACACGCGCTCGAGAAAACGGCGGTCATGCGAGATGACGACCAGTGCCGAGGAGGTGCGGGCAAGCTCCTCCTCCAGCCATTCGATGACCGAAAGGTCAAGATGATTGGTCGGCTCATCGAGGAGGAGAATGTCGGGCTCCGGCGCCATGACGCGGGCGAGGGCGGCGCGCCGCGCCTCGCCGCCGGAAAGGTCGTTCGGCCGTTCCTCGCCGGTCAGGCCGAGATGCTCCATCAGATAGGTGGCGCGGTAGGGATCGTCGGCGGGCCCGAGCCCCGCCTCGACATAGGCGCGGACGGTCGCAAAACCGTCCATGTCGGGCATTTGCGGCAAGTAGCGCACGGTTGCCGAGGGCTGGCGGAAGACTTCGCCATCCTGCGGTTCGATCAGCCCGGCGGCGATCTTGAGGAGCGTCGACTTACCAGAGCCGTTGCGGCCGACCAGGGCGATCTTGTCGCCAGCCGAGGCCGTCAGGGCGGCACCGTCGAGCAACGGCGTGCCGCCAAAGGTCAGCTTTATCCCGTCGAGATTGAGAAGCGGCGGCGCCATATCAGCTTTCTGGGCTCAGCTTTCCGGAAGAGGGTAGGGATGCGCGAGCAGCAGCGCCCGGCCGCTGGCCAGCGCGATTTCCAGCCGGCCCCTGACCTCGTTGGAAATGGTCAGCGACGAGCCGAACGCAACCTCGACATGGTCGAGCGGCCATTTGGCGCCGGTGACTGTCAGGCCGGCGAGATCGGAGAAGCCGAGCACCGAAAACAGCGTGCCGTCGGCATAGTCGAAGCCAGTCTTTCCAGGCAGCAAAGGAATGCCTTCCTGTGCGCCGCTGGTCAAAAGCACTTCCGTTCCGCCTTCCGCCAGCCGGACGCTCAGCGCCAGATGCAGGAAGATGTGGTCGGTACGTTTGCCGCCGAAGGCGCCTGCGAGCACAAGGCTTGTCGCACCGCGTTCGAGCGCGGCGGCGATAGCGAGTTCACCGTCGGTCTTGTCTTTTTCGGCAGGAAATACCTGCCGTGGCACGGCGGCCAGATCCTCCGGCAACTCGGCAGGCACGGAATCGAAATCGCCGACCCAGAGTTCCGGCCTCAGGCCCAGCATGCGGGCATGACCGATGCCGGCGTCGGCGGCGATGACGCGCGAGCCTTCGACCTGGCGGTCGAGCAGCGGTGTGCGGATGAGATCGCCGCCAAGCAGGATGGTGAATGTGCTCATATCTCGTGGCCCTTACCAGCCCTGCCCCGGAAACGGAAGATGAAACGGCAGACGAAACGGAAGGCTGGGCTTTGGATGCCCGGCAAACTTCCGCTTGCGCAGCACTTCGGCCGGGCCTATGTGTCGCAACGCTCTAACGGGGTGCCGGACGCGATTTTCGCGGACCGGCTGAGAGGCAAGACTGCCAACCCGCTGAACCTGATCCGGTTTGTACCGGCGGAGGGATTAGACGTTTCGGACAGCCCGACGCCTCAATTCCTTTCAACGCGAACGAAGGAGGCGCCGATGCGCAGTTTTTTCCACTCTCTTGTCTCAATTGTCCTGCTTGCGGCATCCGCGGTCGCCCTGCCGGGGCAGGCATCGGCACAGGATAGACTGACGGTCTATACCTATGAAAGCTTCACCGCCGATTGGGGTCCGGGACCGGCGGTGAAGAAGGCCTTCGAGGTCGAATGCAGCTGCGTCGTCGAATTCGTCTCGGTCGCCGACGGCGTGGCGCTGCTCAACCGTGTGAAGCTGGAAGGCGCCGCGACCAAGGCCGATATCGTACTTGGCCTCGATACCAACTTAACCGCCGACGCCAAGGCAACCGGCCTGTTTTCGCCGCACGGCGCCGTCTCGGGCGTCAATGTACCGGGCGGCTGGAGCGACGATATTTTCGTGCCGTTCGACTATGGCTATTTCGCCGTCGTCTACGACACCGAAAAACTGAAGAGCCCGCCGAAGAGCCTCAGGGAATTGGTCGAGGGCGATGCCGGAGAGAAGATCGTCATCCAGGATCCGCGCACCTCGACGCCGGGCCTTGGCCTGCTGCTGTGGGTCAAGTCGGTCTATGGCGACAAGGCGCCGGAAGCCTGGGCCAAACTCAAGGCGAAGGTGCTGACGGTAACGCCGGGCTGGAGCGAGGCCTACGGCCTGTTCACCAAGGGCGAGGCGCCGATGGTGCTGTCCTACACGACCTCGCCGGCCTACCACATGGTCGCCGAAAACACCGAGCGCTACCAGGCGGCGTCCTTCGAGGAGGGCGAATATCTGCAGATCGAGGTTGCGGGGATCACCACCAAGGGCGCGAAGAACCCGCTGGCGGAAAAGTTCATTGCCTTCATGACCGGACCGAAATTCCAGGATGTCATTCCCGAAACCAACTGGATGTTCCCGGCCGGCAAAACCGACAAGCCGCTCAACCCGGCGTTCGACAAGCTGGTCAAGCCGACCAAGACCTTGCTGTTCAGCCCGGAAGACGTCGCGGCCAACCGCAAGGCCTGGGTCGATGAGTGGCTTGCGGCGATGAGCAGGTAGGGCTCAAGCCTCGTCGGATGTTTGCGCCAAGCCACCCCCCTCCGGCCTGCCGGCCATCTCCCCCTCAAGGGCACGGCTATCGCAGATGGAACGCCGAGGCTTTCGCTCTACGACGTACCCCCACCCCTAACCCCTCCCCACAAGGGGGAGGGAGACTTCCGTTGGCACTGACCTCGGCAAATTGTCTGCCTTTCGGCGCCAAAAGGGGAAGTAAGGGCATGCGGCAGCGTTCCCTCCCCCTTGTGGGGAGGGTTAGGGTGGGGGTCCAACTTCGTAAGAATCCAAATGCGATAGCCCTGCCCTCAAGGGGGAGATCGGCAGCTTTGTCGCCTCTCCTCGTCCTGCCACTTGTGAGATTGGCGAAGGCGGCTGAGTGCGCAATCTCCCCCCTTGAGGGGGAGATGGCCGGCAGGCCAGAGAGGGGTGGGCTCGGCCTTTGCCAGGTATTTCCTTCGATCTACGCCTGTCGTAGTGTCGGGTAGCGCGACATGCCTACGCGTCATCCGGCCGATCCCCGCGTCACTGCCGGCATCGTCGCGCTCGCCGCCATCGCGCTGCTGATCGGCGGTGCATTCGCCGGGCTCGTCGTCGAAGCCACACGCGACCTGTCCGGCGCCGCCTCCGCTTTCGATTCCTATCTCTTGCGCGTCGTCCGTTTCACGCTCTGGCAGGGTCTGCTGTCGACCCTGCTCTCCGTTGCACCGGCGCTGTTCGTCGCGCGCGCCCTGTCGCGGCATCCGCGTTTTTTCGGGCGAGGCTTCATCCTCCAGCTTTTCGCCGTGCCACTGGCGCTGCCGGCCATTGTTGCCGCACTCGGTGTCTTGGCGCTCTATGGCCGCGCCGGCTATTTTGCCGGCACGCTGGGCGCGCTAGGCGGCCAGAGCTGGCCCGGCATCTATGGCCTGTCGGGCATACTCGTTGCGCATGTCTTCTTCAACCTGCCGCTGGCGACGCGGCTGTTCCTGGAGGCGTTGCAGACCGTGCCGGCTAACCAATGGCGGCTGGCGAGCCAGCTTGGCATGGGTGCTGCGCCGGCCTTCCGGCTGATCGAATGGCCGCCGCTGCGTGCGGCCTTGCCGGGCGTTGCCGGGCTCGTTTTCATGCTGTGCATCACCTCCTTCACCATCGTGCTTACGCTCGGCGGCGGGCCGCGCGCGACGACGCTCGAGGTTGCCATCTACCAGGCGCTGCGTTTCGACTTCGACCCGGCGCGGGCTGTGACGCTGACCCTGCTGCAGATTGCCCTGACCTTCGTCGTCGTGCTGGCACTGACGCGGCTTGGCGCCAATATGACCGGCGACGCCAATCTGCCGGTGGCGCCGCGCCGGTATTTTTCAGCCGGTGCGGCCGAGACCGTGCTGAACGCGCTGGCGATCGGGCTCGCACTGCTGTTTGTCGCCGGGCCGATGGCGGCCACGCTGGCAGCCGGGCTTGGCGCCGATCTCGGCCGCCTGGCCGGCGAGAGCGCGGTGCGGCAAGCGACGGCGACCAGTGCCGTGCTCTCCCTCCTGTCGGCGCTGCTCTCTGTGGCGTTGTCGCTGTCGCTGGTGATGGCGCGCCGGGCGCTGGCGCTCACCCGGCGGAGCGGCAGGAGGACGCTGCTCGAACACCTGGCCGACACCGGTGCGGGGTTCGTCCTGGTGGTGCCGCCCATCGTCATCGGTGCCGGCTGGTTCTTGCTCCTGCGCACCGTCGGCGATGTCTTTGCGATCGCCCCTGTCATCGTCGTTGCGGTCAATGCGGTGATGGCGATGCCGTTCGCCATCCGCGCCATCCGCCCTGCCTATGACGCGGCGAGCGAACGCCACGAACGGCTCTGCGCACAGCTTGGCATCTCGGGCTGGAACCGGTTGCGGCTGGTCGATTGGCCGTCGCTGCGGCGGCCGCTCGCCACCGGCTTCGCGTTCGCCATGGCGCTGTCGCTCGGCGATCTCGGCGTCATTGCGCTGTTCGGCAGCGATTCCGTGCAGACCTTGCCCTATCTGTTGCTGGCGCGCATGGGCAGTTACCGCACCGAGGATGCCGCCGGCCTGGCGCTGCTGCTCGGCCTTGTCTGCCTGGCGCTGGTGTTGGCCGCGGACTGGCTGGGAAGGAGGGAGAAATCATGATGCCGATAAGCCCGGAACGGTCCATTTCGGTGGAAAAAGGCGCGGCCGTGCGGCTCGATAATGTCTCGTTCAGCTATGGTGAAACGCCGCTTATATTCGATGTCGATTTCCCGGTGTCGGAAATCACCGCCATCATGGGGCCGAGCGGTTCGGGAAAGTCGACGCTGCTCAATCTGGTGGCCGGTTTCGAGACGCCGCGGTCGGGCCGCGTGCTGATCGGCGGCGCCGACGTCAGCACTGCGCCGCCATCAGCGCGGCCGGTATCGATGGTGTTCCAGGAAAACAACCTGTTTGCCCATCTGTCGGTCGAGCAGAATGTCGGGCTCGGCCGCTCGCCTTCGCTCAGGCTGAGCGAGGCTGACCGCGCCGCAATCGCCGCAGCGCTGAGGCGCGTCGGTCTTGCCGGCAAGGAAAGCCGGCTGCCGCGCGAACTCTCCGGCGGCGAGCGGCAGCGCGTCGCGCTCGCCCGGGTCCTGGTGCGCGACCGGCCGGTGCTGTTGCTCGACGAGCCGTTCGCTTCGCTCGGACCGGCACTGCGCGATGACATGCTCGATCTGGTAGCCGACGTTCATTCGGAGCAGCGCATGACGGTGCTATTCGTCACGCACCAGCCGGACGATGCGCGCCGTATCGGCCAAAACATGGTTTTCCTGGATGGTGGCACGGTTGCCGCGACCGGCACCGCCGCCGATTTTTTCGTCGGGGCTGGACCGGAGGCATTCCGACGCTATATCGGCTCGGGTCCGTTTGCGGCTGGATCACGAGATGTTGCCCGGAAGCGGACATAATTTATGGTCAAACCGGCGGAAGGCGAAGCGGCGCTTGCTTGCCATGGTCGAGGTAGTGTGGCTAGGTCCGCCAGGAGCTGGTCCGGCCTAGAGCGTGATTTGCCGTTGCTGTCTCGTATCCGTCGGACGCACGAAGGACGCCATAGCACTTGACTTTGCGCGTGATGCTTTTCGGAAATCGCGCCCGATTTTCGCGGTCACGTGCCAGGACTTGAAAGGAAGCCGATCTGCCGACCGGCATCGACAATCGGAGGGTGAAACCGCTGGCGCGCTTTCTGGCGCTGGCCGGTCTTGCCGTGGCGCTGGCAAGCTGCCAGATGTTCACGCCTCCCGACGTGCAGGAATCGGGCTTCCAGCCCTCCGACAAGCCGATCACGGTCGACAATGTCGCCGCCAACAGCAAGCTCGCCCAACTGGCGAAGGCGCAGCACCCGCGCATCCTCGCCACCTATGGCGGCGAGTATTCCGACCCCAAGCTCGAGCGCATGGTGGCCAAGGTCGTCGGCAGACTGACCGTGGTGTCGGCCAACCCAACCCAGACCTACCGCATCACCATCCTCAACTCGCCCAACGTCAATGCCTTCGCGCTGCCGGGCGGCTATCTCTACATCACCCGCGGCCTGCTTGCGTTGGCCAACGATTCCGCCGAGCTTGCCGCCGTCATCGCGCATGAGATGGGCCACGTTACCGCCAACCACGGCCTGCAGCGCCAGCAGCTGGAAGCCGAAGAGGGGTTGGCGACCAAGGTCGTTTCGGACGTGCTCGGCGACAACCCGACGGCCAAGGCGGCGCTGATCCGCGGCAAGCTGAGGCTGGCCCAGTTCTCGCGCAATCAGGAGCTGGAGGCGGACGCCATCGGCATCAAGTCGATCGGCGAAGCCGGTTTCGATCCCTACGCCGCCGGCCGCTTCCTGCAGTCGATGTCGGCCTATACCGATTTCCGCTCGATCAGCGGCGCCACCGACGCCAGCCTCGACTTCCTGGCGACGCACCCCAACACGCCGCAGCGAATCGATCTCGCGCAGCGCCACGCCCGCCAGTTCGGCGCGCCCGGTGTCGGGTCGCGCGACCGCGATTCATTTCTTGCCGGCGTAGACGGGCTGCTTTACGGCGACACGCCGGAGGAAGGCTACGTGCGCGGCGAAACCTTCCTGCACCCTGGCCTCGGCGTGTCGTTCTCGGTGCCCAACGGTTTCGTCATCGACAATTCGGCGGCGGCGGTGACGGCGACCGGCCCGGGCGACATGGCGATCCGCTTCGACGGCGTTTCGATCGACAAGAACCGCTCGCTGACCGACTACATCCGCAGCGGTTGGGTTGCCGGCCTCGACGACAGCAGCGTGCGCCAGGAGACGATCAACGGCAACGAAGCGGCAACCGCGCATGCCGGCGCCGATGGCTGGCAATTCGACATTGCGGTGATCCGCGCCGGCGGCCAGGTCTACCGCTTGCTGACTGCTGCACCGTCGGCCAGCACCTCGCTGAGCACGGTGGCGCGCTCGGTCAGCGGCTCGTTCCGCATCCTGAGTGCTGCCGAGAAGGCGGCGTTGAAGCCGCTGCGTATCCGCATCGTCACGGTGCAGCCCGGCCAG
This sequence comes from Mesorhizobium sp. M1006, assembly GCF_040318825.1. Taxonomy (NCBI): domain Bacteria; kingdom Pseudomonadati; phylum Pseudomonadota; class Alphaproteobacteria; order Hyphomicrobiales; family Phyllobacteriaceae; genus Mesorhizobium; species Mesorhizobium sp. M1006. Next base: position 40,510 of record NZ_JAMYMZ010000015.1, on the reverse strand, counting down.
ACAATGGGCTCCCTGGCCGCGCAGATGGTCGGCGTCGACCGCAAGCTGGATTTGTTCAGGGTGCTCAACGCGCTGTCGCCGGGTGCCGCGGTTTCGGCCGGCGACAAGGTCAAGATCGTCACCGACAAATAGCAGGCGACGCGATTCAGGCTGCGAGAAATTCCGGATTCTGCTTTACCAGCGCCGCCTTGAGCTTTTCCATGGCGCGCGCCTCGATCTGCCGGACACGTTCCTTGGAGATGCCGAGCGTCTCGCCGAGCGCTTCGAGCGTCGCGCCCTCGTCGCTCAGCCGGCGTTCCTCGATAATCCTGAGCTCGCGCGCATTGAGAGCGCCGAGTGCCGTCTTCAGCCACACCGAGCGGCGTTCGACGTCGATCGTATCGCCGACGACCTCATCGGGCAGCGGGTCATCCGAAACCAGGAACTCCATCCGCTCGGTTGCGCCCGCATCGTCGGCTAGCGGTGTGTTGAGCGAGCTGTCCGGCGCCGAAAGGCGGGAATCCATCATCGCCACATCGGCCTCCGATACCCCGAGAGCCGCCGACACTTCGCGGTAGAGCGTGGCATTCGACGTCTGCTCGGCGCCGTTTGCCAGGCGGGCGCGCAGACGCCGCAGGTTGAAGAACAGCGCCTTTTGCGCCGAGCTGGTGCCGCCGCGCACGATCGACCAGTTGCGCAGGATATAGTCCTGCATCGAGGCGCGAATCCACCAAGTCGCGTAGGTCGAGAACCGCACCTCGCGCTCGGGCTCGAAACGGGCCGCGGCCTCCAGCAGCCCGACATGGCCTTCCTGGATCAGGTCGCCCAGCGGAAGGCCGTAGTGGCGAAACCGCGACGCCATGGAAATGACCAGCCGCATATGCGCGACGGTGATGCGGTGCAGCGCGTGCTGGTCATTGTTTTCCTTCCAGCGCAGCGCCAGGAGATGCTCTTCGTCACGTTCCAGATAAGGGGCTTTCATCGCCGCGCGAACCATGGTCCGTCCTGCACTGTCTTCCATCATGCCGCGCTCCTGCTCCAGGCGTTGCGGTGCGATCGAATCGTGAGTTGGCGCCGATGGTTGAAATGGCGGCGCCGCGCCCTACAACAGCGAAGAACGTGCCATGCGGGGGAATGTTCCCCCGGACTGTCATGTCGATTGCGCTGTTCCAGGCGATTCGCCGCCGGCCTTGACTCAGCCGGATGGCGCCGGGAGATGCTGGTTGAGAATTGGATTTCAAGGGCGGGAGATTTTTGAAATTCAGTTTCTTATTCTGGCATCGCGCATCTGTCATTTTCCGGCACTCGCAATGACGCCGGATACGGCCAAGGACGGATCACAGAAAAATGAAATGGCTCAAATCGCTCATCATCGCCGGAACGCTGCAGGTTCTGGCCATCGCCGCCGGTCACGCCGGCGCCAATCTCGACCAGATCAAGCAGTCCGGCGTCTTCAAGGTCGGCACAGAAGGAACCTATGCGCCCTTCACCTATCATGATGCTTCCGGCGCGCTGGTCGGCTTCGACGTCGAGATCGCGCGGGCCATCGCCGAGCGCCTCGGCGTCAAAGCCCAGTTCCTCGAAGGCAAATGGGACGGGCTGATCGCCGGTCTCGATGCCAACCGCTACGATGCCGTCATCAACGAGGTCGGCATCACCGAGGCGCGCAAGGCCAAATATGACTTTTCGGATCCCTACATCGCCTCCAAGGCGGTGCTGATCGTGCGCGGCGACAACACCGATATCAAGAGCTTCGCCGATCTCAAGGGCAAGAAGGCGGCGCAATCGCTGACTTCGAACTTCGGCAAGCTGGCTGAAACCAACGGCGCCGAACTCGTCGGCACCGACGGCTTCGACCAGTCGATCCAGTTGCTTCTTACGGGCCGCGCCGACGCCACCATCAACGACAGCCTGTCCTTCCTCGACTTCAAGAAGCACAAGCCCGACGCCAATGTGAAGATTGCCGCCCAGGAAGAAAACGCCGACTATTCCGGCGTCATCGTGCGCAAGGGCGATCCGGAACTGGTGGCCGCCATCAATAAGGCGCTGGCCGACATCAAGGCCGACGGCACCTACAAGAAAATCGCCGACACCTATTTCGGCCAGGACGTTTCGAAGTAAAACGGCTTTCTCGTGTGGGCCGAACGCCGGCCCGCGTCGTTCATATCGCGGCGAGCTGTCTTTTGACGGCCCGCCGCTTTCGCGTGATATGAGCGACGGCAATCTGGCAAGGAGGAGCCTTCGTGCCGCACTGGCTGCAATTGATGCTGGAATCCCTGCCTACGCTGCTATGGGCTGCACTGATCTTCACCGTGCCGCTGACGCTGCTGTCGTTTGCATTCGGTCTTGTCCTAGGCTTGGTTGTGGCGCTTGTCCGGCTGTTCGGTCCCAAACCGCTGGTCGCCGTGGTCCGCTTCTACGTCTGGATATTCCGCGGCACGCCGCTTCTCGTGCAACTGTTCCTTATCTTCTACGGCCTGCCATCGGTCGGCATCCTGCTCGACGCCTTTCCGGCAGCACTGATCGGCTTCACCTTGAACATCGGTGCTTATTCGTCGGAAATCATCCGCGCCGTCATCGGTTCGGTGCCGAAGGGTCAGTGGGAAGCGGCCTATTCGATCGGCATGACCTGGGCCCAGGCAATGCGGCGCACCATTCTTCCACAGGCGGGGCGCGTCGCCGTGCCGCCGCTGTCCAACACCTTCATCTCGCTGGTCAAGGACACTTCGCTCGCCGCCGCCATCACCGTGCCGGAGATGTTCCAGGCAGCGCAGCGCATCGTCGCCACCACCTATGAGCCGCTGATCCTCTATGTCGAGGCAGCGGCCCTCTATCTGATCATGAGCTCCGTGCTGTCGGCCTTGCAGGCGCGGCTGGAAACGCGGCTCAACCGTTATGGCGGCTTCCTGGAGGCGCGCGCATGATCGGCCTCACCAACATCGAAAAGCGTTTCGGCGACAATTTGGTGCTGAAGGGCGTCACCGTCACGATCGAGGAAGGCAGCGTTACGGCGCTTGTCGGGCCGTCGGGCGGAGGGAAGAGCACGCTTTTGCGCTGCATCAACCTGCTCGAGCTGCCGACTTCAGGCACGGTACGGATCGGCGACGATGCACTCGAATTCCATCCCGGCGGCAGGGTCTCGACCAGGGATATCCAGCGGCTGCGGCTGCAGACCGGCATGGTGTTCCAGAATTTCCAGCTGTTTCCGCATCGTACTGCGATCGAGAACATCATGGAGGGGCTGGTGACGGTGCTGAAATGGCCCAAGGAGAGGGCGCGCGAACGGGCGCTGGCCCTGCTCGAAAAAGTCGGCATGGCGCACAAGGCCGATGCCTGGCCGGCGACCCTGTCGGGCGGCCAGCAGCAGCGCGTGGCGATTGCCCGGGCGCTGGCGCCTTCGCCGAAGGTCCTGCTCTGCGATGAGCCGACCTCGGCACTCGATCCGGAACTGGCGCAGGAGGTGGTTGACGTGCTCGGCAAGCTCGCCAGCGAGGGCACGACCATGGTGATGGCGACGCATGACCTGCGGCTCGCCTCCAAGATCGCGCGGGAAGTGGTGTTCCTCGATGCCGGCAACATCGTCGAACAAGGCCCGGCCGCGGTGCTGTTCAGCAACCCGGAACGCCAGCGGACCAAGCGGTTCATCGCCACGCTGAAGCACGAGGCGGAAAGGGAGGGCGGCGAAGGTTAGATATGCGCGTCGCCGGTCAGCTAAGACAAAAAACCCGGCGCGAGGCCGGGTTTTCCATGTTTCCTGGGCGAAAAGGCTCAGGCAGCTTCTTCCTGCTCGGCTTCCTCGTTGTCGGCCTTGGCGCCGCGCTTCGGGCCCTTGTTGAGGTTCACCTCGATGAGGCGGACCGCTTCGGTCTCCGACATGCGGTTGACGGCCGCGATCTCGCGGGCCATGCGGTCGAGGGCCGCCTCGTAGAGCTGGCGCTCGGAATAGGACTGCTCCGGCTGGTTATCGGCGCGGTAAAGGTCGCGCACCACTTCCGAGATCGAGATCAGATCGCCGGAGTTGATCTTGGCATCATATTCCTGGGCACGGCGTGACCACATGGTGCGCTTGACGCGGGCGCGGCCCTGCACGACCTTCAGCGCGCGCTCGACATAATCCTCTTCCGACAGCTTGCGCATGCCGATCGAGGTCGCCTTGGCGACCGGCACCTTGAGGCGCATCTTGTCCTTCTGGAAGTCGATGACGAACAGCTCCAGCTTGTGGCCCGCGACTTCCTGCTCGTCGATCGAGACGATCTGGCCGACACCATGCGCCGGATAAACGATGTACTCGCCGGTCTTGAAACCGTGGCGCGCTGCGGTGGACTTCTTCTGCGGGGTGATCGTTGCCATTACGCCCTGAACTCCTTGTTGTGGTACCGGCATCGTGCCGGCCCGAACTCGTGCGACCGGGGTGACCGGTCCTCAGCCACACAACGATGAACTCACCGGAAAGGCCAGGACCGGCAAATCGCAACATTGCGACCGCCTGCCCCAGATCGCTCTGGTCCGGATTGAGAAATTCACCTTTCAGTGATTTGGGGCGTTTGCGCCATAAATCGACGTTGTGTCACCGGCATGTTTGGTTGATATAACACAAAAAGTCGGAAGAATCAAGGTTTTGCTGCACGCGCGAAGGCCACGCGCCGTCGCCGCCTGTCAAGGCGGTTAATGTATCACGGCTGTTACGCGGCGTCAGGCCGCCGCAGCCGGCAGGCTCGTCAGTCGCCTTCGCCGGGCTCGGGGGAGAAATATTTCTCGAACTTGCCAGTTTCGCCATCGAAATTCTTAGCGTCGGCCGGCGGCTCCTTCTTGGCGGTGATGTTGGGCCATTTGTCGGCATATTCGGTGTTGATCTGCAGCCATTTGTCGAGGCCCGACTCGGTGTCGGGCTTGATCGCGTCGGCCGGGCATTCCGGTTCGCAGACACCGCAATCGATGCACTCGTCCGGGTGGATGACGAGCATGTTCTCACCTTCGTAGAAGCAGTCGACCGGACAGACCTCGATGCAGTCCATGTATTTGCATTTTATGCAATTGTCGGTCACGACGTAGGTCATTGGTCGGCTCCGGGACGTCCCATTTTGTTGGGCTTTTTTGGTGAGGTAACGCCTTTGTCCGCCGGTGGCAAGGGCGGCCCCTGCCAGCGGTGCCGCGGTTTCCGGAATGGAATTCCGGAAGGCCGGCAAAGCGGGCGTTCGACCTTGCTCAATCGTCGCCGAGCAGGTGGTCGGTCTGGCGGCGTTCCTTCTTCGTCGGGCGACCGCTGCCGGCCTCGCGCAACGGCGGCACCGCATCCGGAAGCGCCTCGCCCTTGGGCGCGGGGGGCGGCGACATGTCCTCGTAGAGCAGGCGGGCCTCTTCGGCCGGGCCACGCCGTACGCCGGTGCCAAGGACTTTCCAGACGAAGATCCGCCGCTCCAGCGTGATGGTCAAAACGTCGCCCGGCCGGACCGTATCGGAGGCCTGCGCTGCTTTGTCGCGATTGATGCGGACGCGTCCGGCGACGACCAGCTTGGCTGCCAGCGTGCGCGATTTTACCGCGCGCGAGAAGAACAGCCACTTGTCGATGCGCTGGCGGGCATCAGTGACCATTGGACGAGCAGCTTACTTCTTCAGCTGGTCGCGCAACGCGGCGAGCTTGGCGAAGGGCGAGTCCGGATCGAAGCGGACCGGGCGTTCCTCACGCGGCTTTGGCTGGAACGCCGGCTTTGCGCCTTGGGCGCCGCCTTTGCCGTCCTGCCGGCCAGCCTTCCAGTCGGGCCGGTTTTCGCGCCGGTCCGGGCGTTCACCTTGCGGCTTGCCGGCGCGCTGATCTGCCGCGTCGCCTTGCGGCCTGGGCTTGAACTTGCTGCGATCGAAGCGTGGCTTGCCGGCGCCGTCGCGCTGGTCGTGGCGCCCCTGACGGGCGGGCCGGTCGCCCGGCGTCGCTTGCCCGCCGGCATCTGTCGGCGCATCGCTGCGGCTGTCCGGCGCAGCTTGACCACTGCGCGCGCGATTGTCCCGATGATTGTCCCGGGGGCGGTTGTCATGCTGGCGATGACGCGGGCGCTGGTCGAAACGACCCTGCCGCCACAACAGGATGGGTTTTGGCTCCTCGGCTTCTGGAGCAGCTTCGCCGGCGATGGCTCCTGCCGTCGCTGCAGGTTCGGCCGGCGATGCTTCCGTAGTGTCGGAAACCGGCGGCTCTGCCGGTGCCGCAGCCTCAGTTTCCGCCCCAAGTTCCGCCCTTGGCTCGGCCGCTGGTTCCGCAGGCGCTTCAGCAGTCGCCTCCGCGGCGGGCCGGGTCTCTTGCGTGACTTCTGCCGCAGCTTCAGGGGCTGGAGCTTCCGCGACAGGCTCTGCCGTCGCTTCGGTCACAGCTTCGGCCGCCGCCTCCGCAACAGGAGCCGCATCCGACACAGGTTCCGAAGCCTCCGCCGGCGGCTCTGCCGCGGCAGATGCTTCCGCCATCCTCGCCTGCTCGACGCGCGCAGTCTCTTCCGCCGCCTGCTTTGCAGCGGCAGCTTCACGCGCGGCATTGTCCTGTGCTTCGATCCGCGCCTTGACCTCGGCCGCCGGTTTGGCATCGGCGCGATAGCCGAGTCCCTTCAGGATTTCTTCCATGTCGTCGGCGGTGGCGCCGAGAATCGACATCATCGGCGGCGTCACCATGAAGGACTGGCCGTCATAGGCGCCGTCGGGGCGAGGGCCGAGGCCCGGCTTCCAGTTGGTCGCCGGCCGGATCAGGTCGGCCAGCCGTTCGAGAATATCGACGCGTACAGCACGCCGGCCAAGATTGCGGTAGCCGGCAAGCTTGTAGAAGGTCTTGTCGAAGGTCGGATCGATGACCACCGAGGTGCGGCCGGAGGCCAGTGCGTGAACGACATCGCCGAAGCCGGGCTTGTCCTTGCCGTCGTTTCTCAGCGCCCACAGCAGCGTTATCAGCCCGGCCGGCGCCGGTTTGATCAGCGCCGGCACGAAGACATGGTAGGCGCCGAAGCGCACTCCGAGACGGCGAAGCGCCGCGCGGCCTTCCTGGTCGAGCGACTTCATCTCGTCGGCGATGTCGCGACGGTTGATGAGGCCGAAATGCTCGACAAGCTGGAAAGCGATGCCGCGGCCGATGCCGGTGATCTGCTCGGCATTCTTGAGATCGACCAGCGGCTTCAGCAGGGATTCGATCTGGAAGTTGACGAAGCGCTCGGCGCGCGCCGCAACCTTGTCGCGGGCCGGGCCGGTGAGTTGCTCGTCGGCCAGCAGAACCAGACGCGGCTTCAAAGCGTCTTCGCCGGCGACCAGCGTGCCGATCGGCGCGCCGATCCAGCGCAGCGTGCCATCCGAACCCAGCGCGATGTCGCCATTGGCCGAGGCGCCGAAGCGCTCGGCCCGCGCCTCGAACTCGGCGGCAAGCGCCTTCTGCGCCGCCGCCCGCACCGCCTTGGCGTCTTCGCCGCCGGCGCTCTGGTCGGCGGTGAAGCGGAAACCTTGCAACTCGCCGACGTGATGGCCTTCGACGAGGACGGTTCCGGTTGGGCTGATTTCGGCTTCAGGCATCGTGTTTTCTCTAAGGCGCCGCATGAGGACGGAAGTCCTGCGGTCTACAAAACGTTTCGTCAACCGCTCATGCAGCGCATCCGACAATCTGTCTTCGATTTCGCGCGTCTTTTCCTGCCAGTGTGCCCGATCGGCCAGCCAGCCGGGCCGGTTGGAAACGAAGGTCCATGTGCGGATCTGGGCAATCCTGTGCGACAGCGTGTCGATGTCGCCTTCGGTTGTGTCGGCACGGCGCACCTGCTCGGCCATGTAGTTCTCGTCGACATGGCCATGCCTGGCAAGGTCCATGTAAATGGAGGCAATCAAGTCGGCGTGCTGGGCCGGCGCGATCTTCCTGTAGTCGGGCAGCGCGCAGGCTTCCCACAGCAGCGCCACGCGCCTGGCATCGGTGGTGAGTGCCCGGACGTCCTCGTCGCGCGACAGATGCTCGAGCGCCTGCGCGTCCACGGCCGGCAGCGCGCGCGTCAGGCCTTCGACCGGAGCGTTGGTCTCAATCGAGCGCTTCAGCGCATCAAGGTTGGCGAAATCGAAATGCGCGGTGCGCCACTGCAGTACTTTCACCGGGTCGAAATCATGCGCCTCGATTTTGTTGACCAGTTCATCATCCAGCGGATCGACCTGGCCGGTGACGCCGAAGGTGCCGTCGCGCAGATGCCGGCCGGCGCGGCCGGCAATCTGGCCGAGCTCGGCCGCCGTCAGGTTGCGGTACTGGTAGCCGTCGAATTTGCGGTTCTGGGCGAAGGCGACGTGGTCGAGGTCGAGGTTGAGGCCCATGCCGATGGCGTCGGTGGCGACGAGGTAGTCGACGTCGCCCGACTGGAACAGCGCCACCTGGGCGTTGCGGGTGCGCGGGCTGAGTGCGCCGAGCACGACGGCGGCACCGCCCTGCTGGCGGCGGATCAGCTCGGCGATGGCATAGACCTCGTCGGCCGAGAAGGCGACGATCGCCGTGCGCCGCGGCAGGCGGGTCAGCTTCTTCGAACCGACATAGGCAAGATGCGAGAGGCGTGGTCGCGTCACCACCGACACGCCCCGCAGCAGGCGCTGCAGAATGCCGTGCATGGTGGCCGCGCCCAGCAGCAGAGTCTCCTGGCGGCCGCGCAGATGCAGGATGCGATCGGTGAAGATGTGGCCGCGTTCGAGATCGCCGGCGAGCTGGACCTCGTCGATGGCAACGAAGGCGGCGTCGGTCTCGCGCGGCATCGCTTCCACGGTGCAGACCGAGTATTTCGCGCCCGCCGGCTGGATCTTTTCCTCGCCGGTGATGAGCGCCACCTTATGGGCGCCGACCTTCTCGCAGACGCGCGTATAGACCTCGCGGGCAAGCAGCCTGAGCGGCAGGCCGATGACGCCGCTTTCATGCGCCACCATGCGTTCGATGGCGAGGTGGGTCTTGCCGGTGTTGGTCGGGCCGAGCACGGCCGTCACGTCTCGACCCGACAGGATCAGCGGTTCAGTGTGTTTCGGATGGATGTTCATCGGCCTGGAAATAAGGCTCTCTGCCTCGCATTGTCGGGAGCGCGCCCATATTGGCCGCGTATGACAGGCGACACATAGGGATTTCGGGCGCGAAGCGAAAGCGGAATATGCCGAGGGCAGGCCGATTGGTTGGTTCGAAGCCAGAAAATCTGTTCCCGATTAACAGTTGGAACGAGTCTGGAACGAATCAGCGACGAATCACTGACTCGCGCTGATTCAGGGTTTGTTCACGGCTACATCTGGGTTTTCTGTCGGCGTACCTCACCACATGCTGAATCACGGAAACTGGCCCGATTTATGCAGGCGGCATCCAAGCGAGCACTGCGGTTAACCTTTGCCGGCGAATGGTCGTGGCCGGCCAATCTGCTTCGCACAACGTTATGAAATTATTGATGTTTCCTAACGCGCTTTAATCATTTCGAGGGTGTTTTCAGCTCTCGCCGTTAACGTTCCGCTCAAAGCCGGAACGAATCGGCGACGAATCAGAGATAGCCGAAGTTTCTTGGTTTGTTCACCGCAACATGTTGTGTTGTGGACAGCTTTTCCACCGAGAATCCACAGGCTGCCGGGCGGCTTTTGCACAAGCTGCGAGTTTGCCGTTAACCTTTGCGTGCCGGATTGGGGCAGCGTGCTGCATCGAGATCTTGCAACGGGAAGACCGCTATAGAAACGGGCCGTTTTGCAGGCCCGTTCGTCCAAGCGCGGATCTGTCTCAACGTAAAGACAAACGATCAGGCGACGTACTGGCCGCCATTGGCTGATATGGTCGAGCCGGTGATGAAACCGGCATCGTCGGAAGCGAGGAAGACGACGCAGCGCGCGATCTCCTCCGGCTCGCCGAGACGACCGACCGGGATGTGCGGGATGACGCGCTCGTTGAGGACCTTCTCGTCCATTGCCTTGACCATCTCGGTGGCGATGTAGCCGGGGCAAATGACGTTGACGGTGATGCCGGCGCGCGCGCCTTCCTGGGCCAGTGCCTTGGTGAAGCCGATATCGCCGGCCTTCGAGGCCGAATAATTGACCTGGCCGACCTGGCCTTTCTGGCCGTTGATCGAGGAGATGGTGATGATGCGACCGAACTTGCGGTCGCGCATGCCGCCCCACAATGGATGCGTCATGTTGAAGACGCCGGAAAGGTTGGTGTCGAGGACCTCTTTCCATTGCTCGCGGGTCATCTTGTGGAACATCGCGTCGCGAGTGATGCCGGCATTGTTGACCAGCACCGAGACGGGACCGAGATCGGCTTCGATCTGTTTGATGCCGGCGGCGCAGGCCTCGTAGTCGGCGACCGACCATTTATAGACCGGGATGCCGGTCGCGGCCTTGAACTTTGCCGCCGCTTCTTCATTGCCGGCGTAGTTTGCGGCGACCGAATAGCCGGCGCTTTTCAAGGCGACCGATATCGCCGCGCCGATGCCGCGCGACCCGCCTGTGACGATTGCAACCTTTGTCATATGTCCTCCCGGGAAATGCAGATGACTGAGCGTTGAAGCGGTGGGGTTTGCCCCCTATTCCCTACTCGCTTTGCGCCAGCATCCTATTCGTATCGCTTATCTCATCACAATGCTTCCACGCACATGGCAACACCCATGCCGCCGCCGATGCACAGCGTGGCAAGGCCTTTCTTGGCACTTCTGCGGCGCATCTCGTAGACCAGCGTGTTGAAGATGCGGGCGCCCGAGGCGCCGACCGGATGGCCGATGGCGATGGCGCCGCCATTGACGTTGACGATGGCCGGATCCCAGCCCATGTCCTTGTTGACGGCGCAGGCCTGCGCGGCAAAGGCCTCGTTGGCTTCGACCAGATCGAGGTCGCCAACCGACCAGCCGGCCTTGGCCAGCGCCTTGCGCGAGGAGGGGATCGGTCCCGTCCCCATGATCTGCGGGTCGACACCGGCGGTCGCCCAGGAAACGATACGCACCAGCGGTGTGATGCCGCGCCTTGCGGCTTCTGCTTCGGTCATCAGCACCACGGCGGCGGCGCCGTCGTTGATGCCGGAAGCATTGGCAGCCGTCACCGTGCCTTCCTTGTCGAAGGCGGGCTTGAGCTTGGTCATGGCATCGATTGTCGCGCCGTGGCGGATGTATTCATCCTGGTCGACTACGGTGTCGCCCTTCCTGCCCTTGACTGTAAAGGCAACGATCTCGTCCTTGAATTTCCCGGCTTTCTGCGCGGCCTCGGCCTTGTTCTGGGAAGCCAGTGCGAACTGGTCCTGGTCGTCGCGGGTGATCTGAAACTGGCGGGCGACGTTCTCAGCGGTGTTGCCCATATGATAGCCGTAGAAGGCATCGGTCAGGCCGTCCTTGATCATGGTGTCGATCAGCTTGAAGTCGCCCATCTTGACGCCACCGCGCAGATGTTGCGCATGCGGAGCCATCGACATCGATTCCTGGCCGCCGGCAACGATGATTTTTGCATCGCCCTGGGCGATCTGCTGCATGCCGAGCGCGATAGCGCGCAAGCCCGAGCCGCAGAGCTGGTTCAGGCCCCAGGAGGTCGCCTCCTGCGGTACGCCGGCAGCCATTGCCGCCTGCCGCGCCGGGTTCTGCCCTTGAGCCGCGGTCAGAATCTGGCCGAGAATGACCTCGTCCACCTCCTTGCCGTCGACGCCGGCACGGACCAGCGCTTCCCTGACGGCGACGGCACCCAATTCATGGGCTGGGGTGTTGGCGAAGGCGCCGTTGAAGGAGCCGACGGGCGTGCGCGCTGCACTGGCGACAACGATGGCGTTGGAAGCGGACATGTTCTTCTCCAGGCTTTCGGGGAATGATTTCGGGTGCCGTCGGGGACTTTTCTTGCCCTTTCCACAACCCGAGTCAAACCCGAAATGGGCATGGCGTCCCACTCCCGCAAGTATGCCGCCCGTCGCTGCAACGGCGGCCCGTCCGTGCTGCGCAGCATAAAATGTTCCCGCACTGCACAAACTGCTTGGATTCATGACGCTTTTGCGCATATCCTTTAAAAAGGCGCAATCGTTACCGGCGGCTTACTTAAGCTGCCCGGTGTCCGGGGAGGATGCAGATGGCCGCAAAAGACGAACCTATTGTTATCAAGAAATATGCCAATCGCCGTCTCTACAATACGGGCACCAGCACCTATGTGACGCTCGAGGATCTCGCTGAAATGGTCAAAAGAGGCGAGGACTTTACTGTCCAGGACGCCAAGACCGGTGACGACATCACGCATCCGGTACTGACCCAGATCATCTTCGAGCTGGAGAACAAGGACGGGCAGAACATGCTGCCGATCCCGTTCCTGCGTCAGCTCATCGCCTATTACGGCGACCAGATGCAGATGATCGTGCCGAGCTTTCTCGAACAGTCGATGCTGGCCTTCTCGAAGGAGCAGGAGCGCTTTCGCGAGCAGATGAAAGATGCGCTCGGCAAGTCGCCGATGGACATGATGAAGATCGCTACGCCGATCAAGGTGCTGGAGGAGCAGACGCGGCGCAACATGGAAATGTTCCAGAACGCCATGCGGCTGTTCACGCCGTTCCCGCCCGCGGGCTCGGCGCCGGCAGCAGCGCCGGCCGAACCGGCCAGGAAGGAAACGCCGGAAAAACCCGACGACCTTCAGGAGCTGAAGGAGCAGATCGCCGCGATGCAGCGCAAGCTCGACACGATGTCCTGACTGCCGGCTGGCGAAGTGCAGCGTCGGACCTTCCTTCAGGTGCTGCTGAGACTTCGCAAGCAGCGCGGCTAGACTAGAGCTGCTCCGGCAGCGGTCCCTGGTAGCGGGCGCGTGGCCGGATCAGGCCGTTGCTCGTCACCTGCTCCACGGCATGCGCGGCCCAGCCGACGCTGCGGCCGAGCGCGAACAGGCGGAACGGCGTATCGGACGGCAAACGGAGACCGCGCGTCAGCGCGGCCAAAGCGAAATCGACGTTCGGGCGCATGCCCGTTGCCGCAAAGGCCGCATCGCAAAGCCGTAACAGCCCATCATCGACATCTATCGCGGCCAGCAACGGTTCCGCACGCGGATCGCCGTCGGGATAAAGCGGATGGCCAAATCCGGGCAGCGGCCTGTCGTGACCGAGCCAGCGTCCGACAGCCGCGTCCGGCCCCAATCTCTGCGCATCTTCCGCCAGCATCATGACCGCCTCCGCGGCGCCGCCATGACGCGGCCCGGAGAGCGTGGCGAGGCCGGCAAGCAGGCAGGCCGAAACAGGTGCGCCGGTGGACGCGGCGACCCGTGCGGCGAAGGTCGATGCGTTCAATTCGTGATCGGCCAACAGTACCAGTGAGCGGCGGATCAAGTCTGCGCCGGCCGCATCGAGCGACCATCCCCGCGCCAGCCTTTCGTGCACGGCACCAGTTCCGGGAATCGCGCCGAGCGCCTGGGCCAAAGCGGCGATGGCGCCGGCCGCATCGTGGTTGAGCGAAGCCGATCTTCGGCCGAGCGAAGGCCGGCCGTTGGCCGCCAACGCGGCCAATTCCGCGAAGGCAGCCGGCCGGCCAGTTGCGCCGTTGCCATGGCGGCTCGCCGAGACGAACGACACCGGTGCGTCAGATGCCCAAAGCAGGTTTGCCGTCTGCTCCAGCGTGGCAGCCTCGCAGAGAGCAACCGCATCCTGGCCGCGATAGACAAGGCGGCCATGCAAAACGGTCGAGATCGTGGTGGCGATCGCCGGCTCACCCCAGGCAATTGCACTTTCGGCGATTGCCTGCGGATTTCGGCCACGAGCCCGGCGACTCGCCAGCGCCGCGATGTCGTCGGCGCGATACTGGCTGCGGCGTGGATCCGCCCGGTCCGGCCGCACGCCGATGCGCCCGCGGCTGACATAGGCATAGAGGGTCTGGGCTCGCACCTTGAGACGCTTCAGGGCTTCGTCCCGCGTCAGCCACTCCGTCATGTCAGCCTTGTCATGTTGATTCCATTGATCAAGATTGATGGTCCAGTCACCAACCCTTATCTACCACCCGGAAAGGGTCAAGGAGAAAACCGATGGCGAATGGGCTCGATGATGTTGTGGCGGCGGAAACGGTGCTCTCCGATGTCGACGGTCTTGGTGGCCGCCTGACCATCCGGGGCCATTCGTTGCCCGAACTGGCAGGTCGCTGGAAATACGCCGAGGTGGTTCATCTGCTGTTCGACGGCTTTTTCGACGATCTTCCCGACGGCAGGGAGCTGGCGAACGCGATCGGTCGGGCGCGCAGCGAAGTGTTCGAGCAGATCAAACCCTTGCTGCCGTTTCTCACATCCGTCGATATCTACAGCGCGATGCGCGCCGGTATTGCCCTGCTGCCGGATGGTGACAAATTGTCGGACGCGCTGCGGCTGGTTGCGGCACCTGCCGTGCTGACGCCGGCCTTGCTGCGCTTGCAGCGCGGCGAACGCCCGATTGCGCCCGATAGCAAGGCCGATCATGCCGCCGACATGCTGCGGATGCTGACCGGCATTGCGGCCTCGCCTAAATTGGCGAAGGCGCTCGATGCCTATTTCGTGACGGTTTGCGACCATGGCCTCAACGCATCGACCTTCGCCGCGCGCGTGGTCTCTTCAACGCAGGCCGGGCTTACTTCGGCGGTGCTGGCCGGGCTCGGAGCGCTCAAGGGGCCGCTGCATGGCGGCGCGCCAGGTCCGGTGATCGAGATGCTGGATGCGATCGAGGCGCATGGCGACGCCGCCGGCTGGCTGCGTAGCGAGATCGCGCGTGGCCGCCGCATCATGGGCTTCGGGCATCGCATCTATCGCGTGCGCGATCCGCGTGCCGACGTGCTGAAAGCGGTGGTGCGCCAGCTCGGCGCCAGGGGCGAAAGCGGCCACCGGCTGGCCTTTGCCGAAAGCGTGGAGCAGGCGGCGCTCGAAGTGCTCCGCATCGCCAAGCCGTCGCGCTCGCTCCAGACCAATGTCGAGTTCTTCACAGCGCTCCTGCTGGAAGCGGCGGGCTTTCCGAAAGAGGCGTTCACCAACGTCTTTGCTGCCGGGCGCGTCGCCGGCTGGATTGCCCATGCGCGCGAGCAGCAGACGAGCGGACGGCTGATCCGGCCGCAGTCGCGCTATATCGGGCCGGTGCCGGACCTCGTCGCCTGAGGATTTTTCCCTCGCATACTTGCGAAAACCGGTCGCAACAGCCGGTGCCGAACACCTCTCTCGTCGGGACGAGAGAGGTCTACATGACAAAAATTTCATGTCATTGCTCCACACATCCGCTGTTCTTGGGTGACAGAGAGCCTATATGTTGCAGTGCAGCATGGTTCACGGGAGCCCGCCTCGAAAGGAATAAAGCCGCCTTGACCGCCAGAAAAACCGCCATCGTCACCGGTTCCACCTCGGGCATCGGCCTGGCCATTGCCCACGCGCTCGCGGCCGAAGGCTGCAACGTCGTCGTCAATTCCTTTTCCGACACCGCCGACGATCACGCCATCGCCGACGCGATCGCGAAGCACCACGTGGTGAAGACCGTCTACGTCAAGGCCGACATGTCGAAGCCGGCCGAGTGCCGGGCTTTGGTGGCGAAGGCAGCCGAGGCATTCGGCTCGGTCGACATCCTGGTCAACAACGCCGGCATCCAGCATGTCGCGCCGGTCGAAAGCTTCCCGATCGAGAAATGGGATGCGATCATCGCCATCAACCTGTCATCGGCCTTCCACACCATCGCAGCCGCCATCCCGTTGATGAAACAGGCCGGTGGCGGCCGGATCGTCAACGTCGCCTCGGCCCACGGCCTTGTCGCTTCGCCGTTCAAGTCGGCCTATGTCTCGGCCAAGCATGGCATTATGGGCTTGACCAAGACTGTCGCCCTGGAGCTGGCGCGCGACAAGATCACCTGTAATGCCATTTGTCCGGGCTATGTGCTGACGCCGCTGGTCGAGGCGCAGATCCCCGACCAGATGAAGGCCAACAAGATGGACCGCGAGACGGTGGTCCGTGAGGTCATGCTCGACAGGCAGCCTACCAAGGAGTTCGTCACCGTCGAGCAGGTTGCGGCGGCCGCGGTGTTCCTATGCTCGGATGCGGCGGCGCAGATCAACGGCACGCACATCTCTGTCGACGGCGGCTGGACCGCTTAGTGAGGCTTCCAGCGGTCAAGGGCCACGCCATGCCGAAAAACGGCAAGGCGGAAGAGCCAAAGAAGATCAATGTCGCGCTGCAAGGCGGCGGCTCGCACGGGGCGTTTTCCTGGGGCGTGCTCGATCGGCTGCTCGAGGACGGGCGCCTCGACATAACGGCGGTTTCGGGCACCAGCGCCGGCGCCATGAATGCCGTGGCGCTGGCCGACGGCTTTGTCCGCGGCGGTGTCGAGGGCGCGCGGCGGAAGCTCGACGATTTCTGGCGTGCGGTGGCGGCAAAGGGCCGCTTCAGCCCGGTACAGCGCATGCCCTGGGACGTCGCCTGGGGCAATTGGTCGATCGAGAACACGCCCGGCTATTTCCTGTTCGATACGATGTCTCGGGTATTTTCGCCCTATGTCGCCAATCCGCTCGCCATCAATCCGCTGCGCGACGTGGTCGAACGTGAGATCGATTTCGACAATGTGCGCGCCTGCAAGTCGATGGAACTGTTCATTTCCGCTACCAATGTCGAGACCGGCCAGTTGCGGGTCTTCTCGGACGGCGAGATCGACCTCGACACAGTGATGGCGTCGGCCTGCTTGCCGCAATTGTTCCGTGCCGTCGAGATCAAGGGCGTGCCCTATTGGGATGGCGGTTATGGCGGCAACCCGGCACTGTTCCCGTTCTTCAAGACGGCGGCCACCGAGGACGTGCTTTTGGTGCAGATCAATCCGGTGGTCCGCGAGGGAACGCCGAAGAGCGCCAATGAGATCCAGAACCGCATCGACGAGATCACCTTCAACGCCGGGCTGTTGCGCGAATTCCGCTCGATCGCCTTCGTCAAGGAACTGATCGCCGCCGGCCGATTGCCGCACGGCGAATATCGCGACATCCGCATGCACCGCATCGATGCCGACGAAGCGTTCAAGGATCTGTCGGCATCGTCCAAGGTCAATGCCGAATGGGCGTTCCTTGCCTATCTGCGCGACCTCGGCCGCACCGCAGCCAGTGATTGGCTGGAAGAAAATTATGACGCCGTCGGCAAGCGGCCGACGATCGATCTGTCCGGCGAACTCGACGACGGCTTGAAGCCTTTGCGCGGGCCGGCGCCGGGTCGGCGGGTCAAGGAGTTTCTTGCGGCGCGCAAGCAGCCCTAGGCCGCCCGCCGTCCGGCCTAGCTGCTTCGCAAAGCAGATGGCATTCGCAATCTGTCCAATCATCCTGACACTTGCTGCCATGCCGCTGTTTTGGCAATCAACAGCCGATGCTGCGGCCGCATCTTTGCGGACAAAGCAACAATCCATCAACTTTTCTGACTATATTGCGATGCAACTTTGAGGTAGAAGCGCGCTTCGCCGATCACGGCAATTTGAATACGGCCTCGCGCGCACCCATATCGGCGACGCGCCCCAAGTAGAAGATGCGGCCTGGCCGAACCCCGCGCACTGGAAAAAATGACGATGCCGAAATTCAGGTTTCACAAGCTTGCAGCCATTGTTGTGCTCATCGGGTTCGCCGGCTGGATGGCGACAGGCGAGTTCTCGTCCGTCGGCAGCGCGTCCGCCGACAACAAGCCCAAGGCAGGAGAGGTCGAGCAGCCCAAGGCAGCCGACGCAGGCAAGCCCCAAACTGGTAAACAGGGGGCTGCCAAGCCGGGGACCGCCGAGGCGGAACAGCCCAAGGCGCCGTTGCGCACGGTCGCGGTCATAGCCCCGCCGCGGCGCACCTATGCACGCGCTATCCGCATTTCCGGACTGACCGAAGCCGACAAGCGCGCCGTCCTGGCGACACGCGTCGCCGGCGTCATCGACAAGCTGCCGGTCAAGCAGGGCCAGCACGTCAAGACCGGCGACCTGATCCTGATGCTTGCCGCCGAGGAAAAAATCTCGGCGGTCGACAATGCCAAGCAGCTTGTCGTGCAACGTGAGGCAGAGCTGGCTGCGGCCCTGGGGCTGATGAAAACCGGCAATCTGCCCAAGTTGCAGCTCGACACAGCCCGCTCCAACCTGACGCTGGCCAAGTCGCTACTGGACGCAGCGCAAGCCGAACTCGACCGCAACGAGGTGAAGGCGCCCTTCGACGGCGTTATCGACCGGGTACCGGTGGAGCTTGGCAGTTCCGTGATGCAGGGCGGCGAGGTGGCGACCATTCTGAAGCTCGATCCGGTGATCGCCCGCGGCGAAGTCAGCGAACGCGATCTCGGCTATCTGAAGATCGGCGACAAGGCCGATGTGCGTCTGGTCAGCGGCCAGAATGTCGAGGGCACGGTGCGCTACATCAGCCGCGATGCATCTTCGGCAACCCGTACCTTCCGCGTCGAAGTCGCCATCCCCAACGCCGATGGTTCCGTACCGGCCGGCATGACGGCAGAAATTGCGCTCAGCGCCCAGCCGACCGACGCCGTCATGCTGCCGCGCTCGGTGGTGACGCTCGGCGACAAGGGCGATCTCGGCATTCGCGCCGTCGACAAGGACGACAAGGTCGTGTTCTTCCCGATCGACCTGGTCGACGACACGCCGACCGGCCTGGTGCTCGGCGGCATGCCGGCCGACGCCCGCATCATCGTCGCCGGCCAGGAACTGGTGAAGGAAGGCGAAGTGGTCAAGCCGGTCGAAGCCGACCAGGCGACCATCCAAAAGCTGTTGGGCGAAGCGACGACCGGGACGCAGTAATCATGGACATCGTCAAACTTGCAATCAGCAATGCCCGGCTGACCATTTCGGTCCTGGTCTTTCTCATCCTTGCTGGTGCGGTCGCTTACCAGTCGACGCCGAAGGAAGCGGAACCCGACGTTCCGATTCCGATGATGTATGTCAGTCTGATCTACCAGGGCATCTCGCCGGAAGACTCCGAGCGCCTCCTGCTGCGGCCGATGGAAGCCAAGCTGAAGAGCCTGAAAGGCCTCAAGGAGATGCGCTCGGCCGCCTTCCAGGGCGGCGGTTATGTGCTCGTTGAATTCCAGCCACAGACGGATCTCGCCACGGCGCTGCAGGACACGCGCAGCAAGGTGCAGGACGGCAAGGCCGACCTGCCGCAAGCGGCTGAGGAGCCCGTGGTCTCCGAGGTCAACATCTCCGAGTTCCCCGTCCTGGTCGTGACGCTGTCGGGCGAGGTGCCTGAGCGTGTGCTGACGGCGGCGGCGCGCGAGCTGCGCGACCGCATCGAGGAAGTGCCTGGCGTGCTCGAGGGCTCGCTGCAGGGTGCGCGCGACGACCTCGTCGAAGTGGTCATCGATCCGATGAAGCTGTCTTCCTACGGGCTGCAGCTCGACCAGTTGATCGGTGCGGTCGGCGCTTCCAACAGTCTTGTCGCCGCCGGCAACATCGAAGGATCCGAGGGCAAATACGCGGTCAAGGTGCCCTCGCTTATCGAGACACCAGAGGATGTGGCGGCGCTTCCGGTCGTCGCCGGCCCCAATGCGGTGGTGCAGGCCAAGGACATTGCCACCATCCGCTCCACATTCAAGGACGCCGAGACGGTCACCCGCCTCGACGGCAAGCCGGCGATCGCCATCGAGGTGAAGAAGCGCATCGGCTCCAACCTGATCGATACGATTGGCAAGGTCAGGGAGGTGTCCGACGCCTTCATCAAGACGATGCCGGAGGGCATGCACGTCACCTACACGCAAGACAAGTCGGTCTTCGTGAACCAGTTGCTCGGCGACCTGCAGAACCACGTGATGATCGCCGTCATCCTGGTGTTCATCGTCATTCTCTACGCGCTGTCTGGCCGTGCCTCGCTGCTGATCGGATTGGCCATCCCATCATCCTTCCTGATCGGCATCCTGTTGCTGGCAATGATGGGCTACACGATCAACATGATCGTGCTGTTCAGCCTCATCCTGGCGGTCGGCATGCTGGTCGACGACGCCATCATCGTCACCGAATTCGCCGAGCGACGCATGAGCGAGGGCATGCCGAAGGAGCAAGCGTTCGCGCTTGCCGCCAAGCGCATGGCCGGCCCGGTCATCGCGGCGACGATGACGCGCATTGCCGCCTTCTCGCCGCTGTTGTTCTGGCCGGGCATTATCGGCGACTTCATGAAGTACATGCCGATCACGCTGATCGTGACGCTCTCGGCCTCGATGCTCTATGCGCTGGTCTTCGCGCCGACGCTGGGCGCGATATTTGCCAAGGCGCCGGCCCATCACCCCGACGACAATCGCGACGGCTGGTACATGGCCGTGGTCAAGCAGGCGGTGCATTATCCCATCACCGTGCTTGTCCTCACTGTGGCGCTGTTGTTCGGCGTCGGCTACGCCTATTCGAAATTCGGCGCCGGCGTCGAATTCTTCCCGAATGTCGAGCCTGACTACGGCCTGCTCTACGTCCACGCCCGCGGCAATCTTTCGCTTGCCGAAATGGACTCGGCCACCAAGACCGCGGAAAATCGCCTGCTCGGTTGGCCGGGCGTGAAGTCTGTCTATACCCGCGTCGGCAAGACGCAGGGCGGCGGCCAGGATGTTCCGGAAGACGTGGTTGGCGTGATCCAGTACGAATTCGTCGACTGGCGCGAGCGTAAATCGGCGAACTCAATCCTGGACGAACTGCGCGGCGTTATGGCCGGCATTCCCGGTGTTGACGTCGAGGTTCGCGTGCCGGAAGCCGGCCCGCCTACCGGCAAGCCGATCCAGATCAGGCTTTCGGCCGTCGATCCGAAGGGCCTTGACGACAAGGCCCGCGCCGTCGCCGCGCGCATAGCCAAGGTGCCCGGCGTCATCGATATTTCCGACGGCCTGGCGCCGCCCGGCGTCGACTGGGCGCTCGAGGTCGATCGCGCCAAGGCGGCGCAGTACGGCATCAGCCCAACCGCGGTCGGGACGGTCGTGCAATTGGTGACCAACGGGCTGAAGCTCAGCGAGTACCGGCCCGCCGGCGCCGACGATGCAGTCGACATCAGGCTGCGCCTGCCCGAGGATCGGCGCACGCTGTCGACGCTCGACGAACTCAGGGTGCAGACCGCGCAAGGCTCGGTGCCGATCTCGAACTTCGTCGTGCGCAAGCCGGAGCCGACGGTCGGTATCCTCAACCGCATCGACGGTGCGCGAACGGTCGTCGTCCAGGCCAACGTCGCCGCCGGCGCCCAGGTGGCTGCCGTCCAGCAGGAGGTCACCAAAGCTGTCGCCGACATGAACCTCGGCAGCGGCATTCGCTGGAAGCTTGCCGGTTCGAATGAGGACAGCGCGGAGGCTGGTGCCTTCCTCAGCAAAGCCTTCGGTGCGGCGATCTTCCTGATCTTCATCGTGCTTCTGGCGCAGTTCAACAAGTTCACCAGCGTCTGGCTGGTGCTGTCCTGCGTGGTCATGGCGACGATCGGCGTGTTCCTCGGGCTGCTGCTGACGGGAGAGGCATTCGGCATCGTCATGTCGGGCATCGGTGTCATCGCGCTGGCCGGGGTGGTGGTGAACAACAACATCGTGCTGATCGACACCTATGACCGGTTGCGCGAAGAGGGCTGGGACAAATACGAGGCCGTTCTGCAGACCTGCCGCGAGCGTGCCCGCCCGGTGGTGCTGACGGCGGTGTCGGCGATCCTCGGCGTGCTGCCGATCGCCTTCGGCCTCGGCCTCGAAATCTTTCATCACGAGACGACGATCAACGCGCCGTCGACGCAATGGTGGATTTCGCTGTCCTCGGCGATCGTCTTCGGGCTGTCCTTCGCCACCGTGCTGACGCTGGTGGTGACGCCGTCGATGCTGATGGTGTTCACTCGCGCCAAGGTCAAACCCGGTGCGCGTCGGGGCTGGTTCAGCCGCCTGTTCGGGCGTCGCAAGGCCGAAACCCCGTCGAAAGGCCTGGACGCCGATCTGGGCGCCGAACCGGCGATCGCCTTCCCGAAGGCCGCCGAACAGAGTCCGGATCGCGGTCCTGATCAAGCAAGGCCGCCCGGGAACAATGGGCGGCCTTCTGCATTGTTCCGTCATTGCAACCTCAAAGCGAGGATTTTCTGATGACGATCAGCACCATTCTCATCATTATCCTTATTCTTATTCTGATCGGCGCGGTTCCGGCGTGGCCGCATTCGCGGTCCTGGGGTTACGGACCATCAGGCATCGTCGGCGTCATCCTGATCGTTGTCCTGGTGCTGCTGTTGATGGGCCGGATCTGAGCGCAACCTTCCTCCCCGACCAGCGGCGGATGACCGTGAGGCCATCCGCCTTTTTTTGGTTTGTTGTCAGGCAACTTTTTGCGTCGTTTTGATCGTGGCGATGCCGATATCCTCGAGCGCTTTCGACACTGCATTTTCCAGCGGCGTGTGCGGGATCGTACCGATAACGCTTTCCAGCCTGCCTGAAACCAGCCGGTGCGGCTCGAAGCGGAGATAGGACATCGAAACGATCTCGCGCCACATCGCCACGAACGGGCCGCCGGCACGCAGCACCCACCACGGCATCGACGTCAGTTTCAGCGAGCGCCCGAGCGCCTTCTCCGCGGCCGCCTTGATCTGCAGGTCGGTCACCGCATGGCCGGGAAAGTTCAGCGCCTCGTAGAAGCCGAGTTTGTCGAGATTGTCAGCCAGCCCGACGAAGGCCTTGGCCAGGTCGGGCAGATAGGCCCATTCATGCACGAGATCGACCGGCCCTGGGGCGGTATAGACGCCCTTGGTCATCTTGGCGGCAACAACCAGATCGAACCACGATCCGCTGCCGGTGCCGCCGAAGAAATCACCAGCGCGCAGCAGGATCGTGCGCACCAGACCTGCATCAGCCTCGCGGCGAAACAGATCTTCCATGGCGACGCGGATACGGCCCTTTTCCGTCGTCGGGCGAAACGGCGTGTCTTCGGCGATCACCGCCGGCATCTGCGAGCCGTAATAGTAGACGGTGCCCGGGAAGAGATGCAGCGCGCCGTTCGCCCGGCAGGCAGCCATCACATTCTCGGCCATCGGCAGGCATTTGCTCCAGTCGGTGTAGAGCGGGTTGAGGCCGTTGAAAATGATATCGACGCCTTCGGTCGCGCGGATCAGCGCAGCACGGTCGAGCGCGTCGCCGGCGATCGCCGTGGCGCCTTTGAGCTCGGCCGGCACCTTGCCGCTGCGGGTGATGGCACGGACATCGTAGCCGGCATCGATGAAGGCCTTGGCCACCGTGCGGCCGAGGCGGCCATTGGCGGCGGATTTCCTCTACGAAGAGTTCAAGCGCTATTCAGCCGGTGCAGGCTCGGCAGCGAATTCGGCACGGTGAGCGAGGCCGGCCATCACCAGCACGACGACCAGCAGCCCGGACAGAGCGACGAAGATCGGGCCGAAGCTCGAGTGCTCGGCGATGAAGCCGATCGCCGACGGCGCCACCAGAATGCCTGAGTAACCCATTGTGGTGACGACGCTCATGCCGGTGCCGGACGCCATGCCCTCCTGGTTGCCGCCGGCCGAAAAGATGATCGGCACCATGTTGGCAATGCCGAGGCCGCAAAAGGCAAAGGCGGCAATGGCCAGCCAAGGCGAGGGAGCCAGCCCGGCCACCAGCATGCCGGCAGCAGCGGAAAGGGCCGAGGCGCGCAACGTCGTAACGGCACCGAAACGGTTGCGGACGCCATCGCCGAGGAAGCGCATGACGGCCATGACACCGGAAAAGGCGGCATAGGCCAGGCCTGCGACGGCAAGATCGGCGCCGAGTTCCTGCCGGAGATACAGCGCTGCCCAGTCGAGTACCGCGCCTTCGGAGATCATCGTCAGCAGCGCCATAAGTCCGACCAGATAGACCAGCGGGTTTGCCGGCGGCGCGAATTTGTGGTGCTCGGCGACCGGGTGCTTGTCCTCGGCGATCAGGTAGCGGATCGCAACGGCGATTACGGCAAAGGCAAGAGCCGTCACCACTGTCGCATGGGCGAGGTGACCGTAGTTCTGGAGGGCGAAACCGCCCAAAGCGCCGCCAGCGAAACCGCCAAGGCTCCAGAAGCCGTGCGAGGACGACATGATGGCACGGGACAGCCGCCGTTCGACTGCCACTGCATTGGCATTCATGGCGACGTCCATGCCGCCGATCGAACCGCCGAAGATGAACATGGCGATGGCTGCAAGGGGCACGTTGGGGGCCAGAGCCACAACCAAAAGGCCGAAGCTGCCGGCAAGTCCGAACCAGCGCAGCACCGTGCGCGAGCCATGCTTCGAGATCAGATGGCCGCACCAGGTCATGGCAGTGACGGCGCCGGCACCGAACAACAGAATCAGCAAGCCGAGCGTGAACCTCGAAATGTCGAGTCGCGTCAGGAACACCGGGATCTGCGGCGCCCAACTGCCGGTCAAGAAGCCGTTGGCAAGGAAGATGCCGGCCACTGCCCAGCGTCCACGAATCGCGATCTGCGTGATTTTCTGCGCGTCCATTGGGTAGAATCCGGTCCGGAAATGGCGTTGCGCGGCAAATTAGATCGATTCAATTCACAGTCAAGCGCTCTTCGCCGAAAGTGCTTGGACCAGACGCTACGTCCTCTCGCGTCGGCCAACCATCTCGGCGGTCCACTCCGAAATCCCTACGGCTCGAGATAAGACGCGCCATCCTTGTGCACAAACCGGCCGTCAGCGTTGGTGCTCATCATGTCGATGTCGGAGCAGGTGGCGACGTCGTCGGGCCAGCGCGAACCGACTTCGAGATAGATCGCCATCCCGCCCGATTTATTGATCATGTGATGGCCGTTGCCTGATCCTTTCGGAAAGGCCGCGCAATCACCGGCGCGCAGCACCGTCTCGCCGGCATCTTCGACGAGCGTCAGCTCGCCTTCAAGCACGTAGACGAATTCGTCTTCGTGCGAATGCCAGTGGCGCTGGCTCGACCAGTTGCCCGGCGGCAGGCGCATGAGATTGATGCCGAAGTCGGTGAGCCCGCCTGCGTTGCCTAGCCGCTGGCGCACGCGTTCGGCACAGGGTGCATCGAACGGCGGTGGATAGGATGAGCCCTTGCGTCCGGGCACGTCGGCAACGTCAATCTTAGGCACGGCGTCCTCCCTAGTGATCCCTAGGGCGCCTTGCCTCGAACTCGGCCTTCTTGGCGTCGGAGGCTTCGACCTGGTTCAGTGCCTGCCACTCGGCATAGGGCATGCCGTAGATGATCTCGCGCGACTGTTCCTTGCTGAGTTCGACACCTTCGGCTTGCGCCGCATCGCGGTACCAGTTGGACAGGCAGTTGCGGCAGAAGCCGGCGAGGTTCATCAGGTCGATGTTCTGTACGTCGGAACGCTCGCGCAGATGCGCGACCAGCCGGCGGAAGGCAGCGGCTTCGAAATCGCGCTTTTGTTCGTCGCTGAGTTCGGTCATGTCATGTTGGCCTCCCTTGGGCCTCATCATACCGGCCCGGTGCGAGAGCCGAATATTTTCACCGCATGTATATCGGCACGTCGATCTATCGCGTCAACGACCGGCGCCAGCCGTTCGGCCCAGGCGAGGGCACCCTTGCGGTCGGCGATCAGGTCCTGGCGGACCTCGAGCAGCGCATGGGCAAAGCCGTTGACGATGGCGTGCCTGAACATGGTATCGCCGCGCAGTGCGCCGTCATAGGGTTCGTTGTCGCCGACGATGAGGCTCTTGTCCTCGGCGAGTATGTCGATCAGCGGCCGCGCAACGCGGTCGTCCAGGTCCCACAATATGCCGGCGTGCCACGGCCGCACGAATCCCTGCATGGTCGGTGTGAAGGAATGCACCGAAAAGATGAAGGGTGCCTGCGCGGATGCTCGCGCCACAGAGGCGATCATGGCGCTGACGGCATCATGATAGGGGCGGTAAAAGCGGTCCAGCCGTCTTTCGCGCTCCTCCGGGGCAATGGGATAATTTCCCGGGATGATGGTGCCGTCATAGAGCTGACGAATCAGCGTTGGATCGTCTTCGCCGCGATTGGGGTCGATCAGCAGTCGCGAAAAATTGGCAAGCACGGCCGGAACGCCGAGCAGACTTGCGAGTTCGCGGGTTACAGTCTCGACGCCGATGTCGTAGGCGATGTGGCGGTCGAACTCCGCCGCCGGCAGGCCGAGACTGCCATACTCCTCCGGCAGGTCGCGGCGGGCGTGATCGGCCAGAAGCACCATGCCGCGCTTGCGATCGCCTTCGACGATATCGAAAGGCGCGAAAACTGTGGATCGGGTCATTGGCGGGAAAGGTCTGTTCGCTGGCTTTCGGGGAGGGTGGTATCGTCATTCCACGAAGAGAACGCTTGCGCAATGCCGTTGTTTGGCCACGGTTTCTGCCAAAAAACTGAGCAGGGGCGACCGCAAGCGCGCCAGAGCCTTCTAAATCGATTGGAATTGGACAGATCGGCGCGTTGACATGCGTACGGACTTTTCCGAAAAGGGGCGTTGAGAGATGCAAATGTGGTTCTTGAGGGGTTTCAGGATGGGTTTCGCCGGCAGGCTGCGTGTGCGCCACGCCTTGGCCATGCCGCTCCTGGTACCGGCCATGGCTCTTTTCGCGGTGATTTCGGCCTCGCCGGCACGGGCCGATTTCCGGGTCTGCAACGCCACGCAGAACCTGGTCGGTGTCGGCATCGGCTATCGCGCCAAGGCCGGCTGGATCACCGAAGGCTGGTGGCACATCGAAGGATCGAGCTGCAAGACGCTGATCGAGGGACCGTTGTCATCAAGGTTTTACTATCTTTATGCAGAAGACGCCGAGCGCGGCGGACGCTGGGATGGCCCGATCAACATGTGCGTGGCCGAAAAAGAGTTCAAGATCGCCGGCGTTACCGATTGCGTCGCCCGGGGCTTTCAGCGCGCCGGATTCCAGGAATATGACACGGGCGAGCAGGCAAGCTGGATGGTCCAGCTGACTGACGAGCCCGCAACGGATGGCGCTCCAGCCGCCCCGGGAACAAACAGTCAATGAGACGCAGCCGCAAGGTCAAGATCCTCGCCACCATCGGTCCGGCCTCCTCGTCCGAGGAGATGCTGAAGAAGCTGTTCGAAGCCGGCGCCGACGTGTTCCGCATTAATATGAGCCACACCGACCATGAATTGATGCGGACGCTTGTCGGCCGCATTCGTGCCGTCGAGGAGGCGGTCGGCCGGCCGATCGGCGTTCTCGCCGACCTGCAAGGGCCAAAGCTGCGCGTCGGCAAGTTCGCCAACGGCAAAGAGGTGCTGACCGTCGGTCAGACCTTCACGCTCGACGACAATCCCGAGCCCGGCAATTCGACGAGGGTCTACCTGCCGCATCCCGAAATCCTGCGTTCGGTCGAGGCTGGTCATCGCCTGCTGATCGACGACGGCAAGCTCGAGCTCAAGGCGGTCAGCAGCAACGGCAAGGCGATCGTCTGCACCGTCGTCGCCGGCACCACCATTTCCGACAAGAAGGGCGTCAGCCTGCCCGACACCGACCTGCCGGTCGGCGCGCTGACGGAAAAGGACCGCCGGGATCTCGACGCGGTTCTGGCGACCGGCGTCGACTGGGTGGCGCTGTCCTTCGTGCAGCGGCCCGAGGACCTGGCCGAAGCGCGCAAGATCGCACGCGGCCGGGCGCTGATCATGGCCAAGATCGAAAAGCCGCAGGCCGTCGCCCGGCTGGCCGAGATCATCGAGCTTTCGGATGCGCTGATGGTCGCCCGCGGCGATCTCGGCGTCGAGATGCCTCTCGAAGCCGTGCCTGGCATTCAGAAGCAGATCACCCGCGCCGCGCGCCGTGCCGGCAAGCCGGTGGTGGTCGCCACGCAGATGCTGGAATCGATGATCACCGCGCCGGTGCCGACGCGGGCCGAGGTGTCGGACGTGTCGATCGCCGTGTTTGAAGGCGCCGACGCGATCATGCTTTCGGCGGAGTCCGCCGCCGGCGCCTATCCGGTCGAGGCGGTGGCGATGATGAACCGGATCGCCACCAAGGTCGAAACCGACCCGACCTATGCCGGCATTATCAACGCGCAACGCTCGGAACCGGAAGCGACCGGAGCCGACGCGATCTCGCTCGCCGCCCGCGAAATAGCCGAGACGTTGAAGCTGTCGGCGATCATCACCTATACCGCGTCCGGCACGACCGGCTTGCGCGCCGCGCGCGAGCGGCCGCAAGTGCCGATCGTGGCGCTGTCGCCGATCCTCAACACGGCGCGGCGGCTGTCGCTGTTGTGGGGCACGCATTGTGTCGTTTCCCCCGACGCCAGCGACCTCGACGACATGGTCGACCGCGCCTGCCGCATCGCCTTCGATGAAGGTTTCGGCAAGCCGGGCGACCGCGTCATCATCACGGCCGGCGTGCCGTTGAGGACGCCGGGCTCGACCAACATGCTGCGCATCGCCTATGTCGGATCGGAAGTCGGCCGCTAATGTCGGCCGCGGCTGCCGGATAGGCCGGCTGCATGGCGCGTCGTAAACGCGGCGGCCCGGTGCATTGACGGCAGTTGGGCTGCGATCAACGCCGAACTCCGCCAGCTTGCATCAGCCTGTGGCCGGCCGTGAAGCGGTTCGAAGGCCCTATCCGATCTTGAGCTGGAAGTCAGTTAAGGTAATCTCTCCTGGGAGAAAGAGGAGGGTGATCCAATGTGGATGCGCACTGATCTTCTGGAACTCCTCGGCATTGAGCACCCGATAATCCAGGCGCCGATGAGCGGCATCACCACGCCGGAACTGGCGGCGACAGTCAGCAATGCCGGGGCGCTTGGCTCGCTCGGATGCGGCATTCTGCCTGCGGCGGCTATCCGCGAGCAGCTCACGGCGACACAGCACGCCACCAATCGTCCGATCAACGTCAACTTCTTTGCGCACCCGGCGCCGATACACGATGATGCGGCAGCCCAAAGTATGCGAGACCGCCTTCGCGGCTCCTATGAGGAGGTCGGCCTCGGACCGGTGCCCGAGCCGGGCGAGCCCTTCCCCACCTTCGATCGTGAGCGTCTCGAAATTGTGCTCGAGCTGCGCCCCAAGGTGGTCAGCTTCCACTTCGGTCTACCCGACACCGCAATTGTGCAGCAGTTGAAGGCGGCCGGCTGTACTGTCTTGTGTTCGGCCACCACCGTCTCGGAAGCGCGCCAGCTTGAGGCAGGAGGGGTGGACGCCATTATCGCCCAGGGATACGAGGCGGGTGGGCATCGCGGCACATTCACTGGCGACCCTGCTATCGGCACAGCCGGCACTATGGCACTCGTACCGCAGATTGTTGATGCCGTGCGGGTGCCTGTAATTGCCGCCGGCGGTATCTTCGACGGTCGCGGCATTGCTGCCAGCTTTGCACTTGGTGCATCTGGTGTGCAGATCGGCACGGCTTTCCTGGCCTGTCCTGAAGCCAATGTGCAGCCAGTCTATCGCGTAGCATTGCGCTCGGCCAACGACGAGAGCACGTCGGTGACTCGCTGCTTCACTGGCCGCCCAGCGCGCGTGGTGCGCAACCGGTTTGTGATGGAAATGGCTGGTGAGGAAGATGCAGCGTTGGCGTTTCCGCTGCAGGCGAGTCTGGTCATGCCGCTTTCGATGGCAAAGGATGAAAGCAAGCGGGCTGACTTCTTGCCCACTTGGGCCGGGCAGGGCGTTGCGAAGCTGCGGGAGATGCCGGCCGCCGCCCTTGTGGAGAAACTCGTCACAGAAGCAAACGGCATAGATCGGGCCTATAGGGGAGTAGGGGAGTAGGGGAGTAGGGCGCATGTGTTCCACAGTGCAATCTGCACCTCTCACATACTACCCTATTCCCCCTACTCCCTTACTGGTCTCAAATGCCTTCGCCGGCAAGCTCCTCGGAAAGTGCGGCGACCTGGTCCTGGGCGCTGCGCATCATTGGGTAGATGCCGAGCACGCGCTGCCAGGCCTCAAGTGCCGACTGCTTGTGGCCGGTTTCGGCCATGATCTGAGCCAGGCCCGAAAGCGCGCCGAAATGGCGTGGTTCGAGCTGCAGGGTGCGGTCGATGTCCGCCATCGACTTCCCGTAGTTCTTCATCATGAAATGAACAGTGGCGCGCCGGTTCCAGCCTTCCGCATAGGTCGGCTGCAAAGTCACAACCTGATCGAGGAAATCGAGTGCAACATCGAATTTCTGGTTTTCGATCGCCTTCTGCGACCATTGCATCATCAGGTCGATAGAGGCGCTGCCCGACTGGGACCACTCGCTGCCGATCCGTCCGGCGATGCGCTCGGCCGCCTTTTCATTGCGTTCGCGCTTGAGATCGGCAAACAGCTGATCGAGCCGCGCCTGTTTCGTCTTGACGACCGGAGGTGCTGCCGGCGGAGTTGTGGTCGGATCTTCAGCCCACGCCGGCAGCGAGACAGCGCCGGAAACGAGGAAGGCCGTGAAAAATGCAAAAAGAATCCGCATCGCGGGAATCTAGCCCCCGACGCCGGATCGTCAAACTGAATTTAGCGTGAGAGTCGTATCATGCGAACGGAGGCGCGCAGCCTCCGTCGAAAACTCAACCCTGGCGCGCCTTGTAGCGCGGCGCGGTCTTGTTGATGATGTAGACGCGGCCCTTGCGACGAACCAGCTGGTTGTCGCGGTGACGCGCCTTCAACGCCTTGAGCGAATTCTTGATTTTCATGGTCTTGCCCGTCGGTCTGGGCCCGGTCACGGGCCGAATTATTAAGGCGCGCCCACAGACGCGCCTTTGAACTGTGCGTGGCTCATAGACGAGGAGCGTTGCCCGTGTCAACCGCAAGCGCGTTGCCTAAACGATACGGACCGTTTCGTATCATCAAATATCCGTCACTGGCGTTGCGCAGGCTTGAGACGGCTGGAATGATGCGGTTGCGAATTGGAGATCGTCATGCGCCGAATTCTTGTGTCCGCCTGTCTTGTCGTCCTCGCGGCAGGTTCTGTTGCCTATGCGCAGGAATGCGACCGCAACGACGACAGCCAGCAGATGATGAACATCTGCGCCGACGCGGACTACAAATCCGCCGACGCCAAGCTCAACAAGGCCTACCAGG
This sequence comes from Mesorhizobium sp. M1006, assembly GCF_040318825.1. Classification (NCBI taxonomy): domain Bacteria; kingdom Pseudomonadati; phylum Pseudomonadota; class Alphaproteobacteria; order Hyphomicrobiales; family Phyllobacteriaceae; genus Mesorhizobium; species Mesorhizobium sp. M1006. The sequence goes on along the minus strand of NZ_JAMYMZ010000015.1, from coordinate 9,705 downwards.
AAATCATCGGCGGAACTGACGCAAAAGCCAGGAAGCTGTTGCAGACGGCGCAGCGCGCCTGGATCGCTTTTCGCGACGCGGAATGCAGCTATTCGGCCGCGGACAGCGAAGGCGGCTCGATCTATCCGATGCTGATATCGGAATGCCTGACGCGGCTGACCGACGATCGCACCAAGCAGCTCACCGCCGATTCGACCTGCGCGGAAGGCGATGTTAGCTGCGCCAGCCCCGACGAGGACGAGAGCGGCGAAATCCAGTAAGCGTAGGTTCTAACTTTGTGTTTGAGCATGATCTTTTCCGAAATCCGGATTCCACTTTTCGCTAGCGCGGACCTTCGGTTCGGGATCATGCTCTAGCTGCGGCGGCTCACGCGCGTAAAATGGCCCATCTTGCGGCCGGGCCGCGCCTCGGCCTTGCCATAGAGGTGCAGCATCAGATCGGGCTCGGCGAGTAGCTCAGGAACGCGCCTGACATCGTCGCCGATCAGGTTTTCCATCACGCAGTCGAACTGCCGGGCGGGATTTCCCAGCGGCAGGCCGGCGACGGCGCGGATGTGCTGCTCGAATTGCGAGATGGTGCAGGCGGCCTCCGTCCAGTGGCCGGAATTGTGGACGCGCGGCGCTATCTCGTTGGCCAACAGCGAACCGTCGGCAAGGACAAAGAATTCGACGCCGATGACGCCGACATAGTCGAGCGCTGCAAGGATCTCTGCCGCCGCCGTTTGAGCCGCAGCCGCCGTCTCGGATTTTACTCCGGCCGGCAGCGTCGAGCTGTGAAGAATACCGTTGCGATGGACATTCCACGCTGGATCGTAGGCGGCGAGCGAGCCGTCGCTGCCGCGCGCGGCGATCACCGAAATCTCGCGCTCGAAGGTGACGAAGGATTCCAGGATCAACGGCACGTTGCCCATCGCCTCGCAAGTGCCGGCAAAGCCGCCTGTTTCCATGTTGCGGAAGACACGCTGGCCCTTGCCGTCATAGCCCATGCGGCGCGTCTTCAATATGCCGCTGCCGTTGAACTGTTTCAGCGCAGCCGTCAGTTCCTCGTCATTGTCGACGGGGCTGAAATCCGCGGTCGGTATGCCGGTGCCGTTGAGGAATTTCTTTTCCGCCAGCCGGTCCTGCGCCACTTCCAGTGCGCGTGCCGGCGGATAGACCGGCACCGTAGAGGCAAGTGCCGCGGCGGCCGCGACCGGTACGTTCTCGAATTCATAAGTAACGACGGCACTGGCCGCAGCCAGCTCGCTAAGCGCGGCCGCGTCGTCATAGGCGGCGACGATCTGCCGGTTGGCGACCTGTGCCGCCGGGCAATCCGGCTGCGGCTCCAGCACGACGATGCGGTAGCCGAGGCGGGCCGCGGCCATCGCCAGCATGCGGCCAAGCTGGCCGCCGCCGATGATGCCGATGCTCGATCCCGCCGGCAGGCTCACGGCGCGTCCGTGGGCTCGGCGGCCACCTTGGCGGTCTGCGCGGCGCGCCAGCTATCCAGCCGGGCGGCGAGCTTTTCGTCGCTCAGCGCCAGCACCGCGGCGGCCAGAAGGGCAGCGTTGGCGGCGCCGGCCTTGCCGATGGCCAAAGTGCCGACCGGAATGCCGGCCGGCATCTGCACGATTGATAGCAGCGAGTCCTGGCCCGACAGCGTCTTTGATTCCACCGGCACGCCGAACACCGGCAGCGGCGTCATCGCCGCCGTCATGCCGGGCAGATGCGCCGCACCGCCGGCACCGGCGATGATCACCTTGTAGCCGGCCGCCTTGGCGCCCTTGGCGAAGTCATAGAGCCGGTCGGGCGTGCGGTGGGCCGAGACGATCAGCCGCTTGTGCGGAATTCCAAGCGCCTCCAGCGTTTCGGCGGCGTGGCGCATCGTCGCCCAGTCGGACTGGCTGCCCATGATGATGGCGACGTCGGCGCGGTGATCGTCCAAGCTTCTGCTCTCCGGCGGCAAAAGCGCGCATTAGCTGAAATCGAGGGGAGCCGCAAGGATGGCCGGAAACGGCAAAGCCGCTTGTGCCGTCTCCGTGGCTACGCACATGGACAGGGTCGGTCTGTCATCGGGCGGCCGCTGCTCGGAAGCGGTTGACGAAGTCGTCAAGTTCAGGCCGTTCGGTATCGGAAATCGCCCAGTAGGAAAAGGCGCTGTCGCTCCAGTGGACCAGCGAGAAGCCACCAGCAGAAAGATCGACCGGTCCGGCTGTCGAGCCGGTTTCCTCGGGCGCGGCGACGAGAGTGATCAGGTGCTCGCGGTGCCTGTAGACCAGTGCCGGCACTGGCTGGTCGGCGATCACCTCGACCCGGCCGCCGAGCAACGCGAAGCCGTCACTGGCAAGGTCAGGTGCCGGCGGCGACAGGCCGACCCTGCCATCCAGCCAGGGTTTGACCGTGTGCCGGTCCGACGAGACGACGTCCACGGGGCTGGCTGCCAGCAGGCTGCGGCGATGGCCGCTGGCGACCGCGGCGGCAAAGCTGTCGGGCGCCCTGCTCAGCATCATCCATTGCGTCGCACCGCTGGCCAGCACGGCGGTAACGATGATCGACGCCGCCAGCGCGCGCCAGTCGAACGCGCCAAATCGGTGCACCGCTCTGTGTGCCGGCGGCACTCGAGCGACGGGCGCCGGCGCCGGCAGCACTTTCTCCGTACCGGCTGTCCCGATTGCAGCGATGCGAGCCTTGAAATCCTCACGGACATCGAGCCTCGGCAGCCCGCTGACGACCGTCTGCAGCGCAGCGATGCGGGCATGCTCGGCGGCGAGCGCCGGATCGGCCGCGATGCGTCGCTCGACAGCCAATGCTGCTGCTGCGTCGAGCTCGCCATCGACCAAGGCATGGATCATCAGCTCCACGCCCGCCGGGTCATCGGGCAGTCCATCGTTGTGCGCGCTCATGGCGCCCTCCCAAGTTGGGATATCAGCAGACCGCGCGCCCTCGCCAGTCGCGACATCACCGTGCCTAGCGGCACGCCAAGCAGCGTCGCGATCTCGCGATAGCTGAGGCCGTTGATGTCGCGCAGCACCACAGTCTCGCGAAATTGGTGCGGCAGCGCGGCGATCGCCGCCTCGAGTGCGGCCGTGTCGGCCTTGGCGATCAGGCTTGCCTCAGGACTATCCGTATCCGGCAGGCCGGCGCCATATGCAGCCGTCATGTCATCGAGGTCGCTCAGGTCGCCGACGGCGACGATACTGCGCGGCCGGTTGCGCGCCAGCCAGGAGTAAGAGGCGTTGCGCACGATCGCCAGCAGCCAGGCGCGCGCATTGCCGCCGGCATAGCCGGCGATGCCCGCATGCGCCTTCAAACAGGCCTCCTGCACCACATCCTCCGCGTCGGCGGCGTTGCCGGTCAGCCAGCGGGCAAGCGCAAGCGCATCCGCGAGATGGGGCAGAACCACCTCGCGAAAGCGCTCGGTCGCGGCCTCTTGGTTCAACACCGTCGCATCGCCCGGCATCCCGGGCAGAACCTTCCGAAAATCCTCACGGAGCGACGGTGATCCTGCCCTGCATGTGCGGGTGAAGCCCGCAGAAATAGGCATAGTCGCCCACTTTGGTGAAGGTGAAGGCATATGTGTCACCGGTGTCAAGCGCCTTGGAGCGAAACGAGGCATCGTTGGCGACCACCAGATGCGGGATGTCGTCGTCATTCTCGAAGGTCACGGTAGTGCCCTGCTTTACCGTCAGCACCGCCGGCGTGAAGGCAAAGTTCTCGATCTTGACCATTGGCTGGCCTGCTGCGTTCAGTGGCATGGCAACCATTATCAGGATCGCCGCCAAACCGAACGTGACAGGGGATACGACCAAGACGCGGGATGGGAAGCGGATCATCGCATTTCCCCTCAGGCCAGCGTGCTGTCGATGATGGCGAGGTCCTGCCCGCCTTGCTTGACTGTCACGCTGCTTGTGCCGAGCAGGCTGCGCAACTGGCCGGCAGGTACCGTCATCGGCCCGGGTGAGGCTGCGGTGCCCGGCGCCGGTTGCGGGAAAGCGGTCGAGCGCGCGGTATGAAAGGTAACGTTGCCTTCGACCTTCTGCATGATCTGGTGGATATGGCCGTTGAGTACGGTGACAGAGCCGAAGCGCTTGAGCAGCGCCAAGGCCTGCGCCGCGTCGTCGGTGCCCCAGCCCCATTCGGGATAAACAGCCCATAGCGGGATATGGGCAAAGACGACGATTGGCGTCGAGGCGGTGACCGCCTTCAGATCATCGGCCAACCATGCCAACTGGTCGGCGCCGAGATTGCCCAGCCCGCCAGCCTTCAGGTTGACGACGTTGACCAGCCCGATGAAATGGACGCCGTTCTGGTCGAACGAATACCAGCCAGCGCCCTTGGTGCCCTTGCCGTAGCGGTCGAGATAGGCCTGGCCATTGCCGTCATCGATCAGGTCGTGCTCACCGGGCACATAATGCACGTCGAAGCCTGCGCCGCCGATGATCTGGGCAGCGTTGTCGAACTGCGCGGCTTTCGACAAATGGGTGATGTCGCCGGTGTGGATCATGAAAGCGGGCTTTTGCGGCAACGCCTGGATCTTGCCGATGGCCTCCTTCAGCGTGTCGATGGCGTGCGGGTTGGCAGCCTTGTCGAAGCCGATGTGGCTGTCGGAGATCTGGAGGAAAGTGAAGCCGGTGGCCAAGGCCTCGGCGGCTTGCGACGCACCGAGCAGGCTGAGCGAGACCGGCACGCCGGCCGAAATTGTCCACAGCACTCCCGTGCCGGCCCAGATCATGCATTCCAGTGCATGACGGCGGCTGATGCCGTCAGCTTCATTGTCGTGGTGGTGGATCATACCGGTCTCCTGCACGCCGGAAATGGCGTCTGTTTGGGAGACCAATGGGCGGGGTGGTTTATTCCGCCCGAAGACTAAAAGTTCATTCACACTGCCGTGATGGCGCACTGGCCCGATGCGAAGCCGGTGCTGGAAGGCACTGGCTCGACCACGCTCTGGCGATGTCTAGTCCGGCCAGCGCAGCGCTCCGGCGGACTGCTTGCGAGCGGGTTTCATCGCATCGGTGGGCCGATCGGCAGCAATCAATACCGCCCGCAGGCGTTCGGCAACGATCTCCGCCTCGCCGGGATGGAGATTGCACGGATCAAGGAAGAAGTGACCGCGCTCGACCTCGTGGTTGCGCACGATCACGGGCGGCGAACCCGCCGCAAGCGCCGAGGCGAGGCCGGCGGCGGTGAAGCGGCTTTCCGGCGCAACAAACACCTGCAGGCGGTCGAGAGGATTTCCGGTCGGATCTGGAATGATACGTGCCTCGATGCCAGGCAGGTCCTGCAATGCGGTTTGCCACAGATGCAGTGCGGCTTCTTCCCGCTGGCGAATGCCGGCATGGTCGCGCCGCTCCCAGGCTTCCAGGGCCGCCATGGTGCCGGCAATGCTCTCCTTGCCGACCTTCATGGCGCGCGCAACGCCGCGGTTCTGGAGATAGGCGGCCCGTACCAGATCCTTGCGGCCGGCAACGATGCCGCTTGTCGGCCCTGAGAGAAATTTGTGCCCGCTGTAGACAACAATGTCGGCGCCGCGCGCCAGAAAGCCATGCAAATCGTATTCCGAGGCGGCGTCGACGATCACCGGCACGCCCTTGGCGTGGCAAATCTCGCAGAACTCCTCAAGCGAGAGCATGCCGTATTGCACGGTGTGGTGCGCAACGACGTAGAGGGCTGCCGCCGTCCGGTCCCGGATCGCCTCGGCAACATGATAATCCTGGGTGACGCTGACCGTGCCGGCAGGCACTGCCTTGGCTCCGGCAAGCCGGATCGACTGGTCGATCGGCGCGCCGTAATTGACGATGTGACCAAGCTGAACGATGACCTCCGATTTGAGGCCCTCGGTGTCGTCCGGCAGCCGCTCGATCGCAAGAAGGCTGGTCCCGGTCATCGCGCCGGCAATTGCCATTGTTATGCCGCTGGCGCAGCATGCGGTGATGAAGCCGGCCTCGCCGCCGGTAAGGCGTGCAATCACCCTACTTGCGGCGCGCTGCAGATCGTCCATCTCGACCCATTGCGAGGCCATTTCCGACATTGCGGCAATCGCTTCTGGCACGATGATCGAAGCACCGAGTGCCGTCATCGTGCCGGAGACATTGATGATTGGGCGAAGGCCAAGTCGTTCGCGGATTGTCGTGTTGGAACGGTCAGCGGCATAGGTCGTCATCTCTGTAGATCCTGTTTAAGATTTCAGGCGGCGATCTCGACGACCGCCTCGATTTCAACTGTGATGTTGCCCGGCAGCGAGCCGACACCGATCGCGGAACGGGCATGTCCGCCAAGCGTATCAAAGACGGCCGCGAAAAGATCGGAACAGCCGTTCACCACCTTGGGGTGCTCGCTGAATGTCGGCGTCGCATTGACAAAGCCAAGCAGCTTGACGACGCGCACGATGCGGCCGAGGTCGCCGGCCGCCGCATGCATGACGGCGAGCAGGTTCAGGCCGGTCAGACGCGCATGCCCGTAGGCCTCTTCAACGCTGACATCCTCGCCGACCTTGCCGGTGCAGAGCGCGCCATCGGCGCGCAACGGCCCCTGGCCGGAGAGGAAGATCAGCCGTCCGCTCTCGGCATAGGTGACGAAGTTGGCGATGGGCTTCGGCGGCTCGGGCAGTGTCAGGCCCAATTCCGTGAGCCGGGTGTAAGGCGTCATAAAAGCTCCTTGCGACAGCTTTCGCCGTCCGATGTCAAAAATGCGAGGCGCGAAACCGCGCCAGAAAACTGCGAAGGCGTTCATTGTCGAACCCCGCCGCCAGAATCTCGGCGGGTGGTCCGACGGCACTGACGCCGCCATCCGCCATGAAAACGATGCGGCTCGATGCGTCGCGCGCAAAAGCCATTTCGCCGTCGGTTCCGGCGCCCGTGACGAAGCCGGCAAGCTCGTCCCGCTGGACGTCAAGGCCGGCGACCGCATCCTGTTCGGCAAGTGGTCGGGCACCGAAGTCAAGCTCAATGGCGAAGACCTTCTGATCATGAAGGAAGCCGATATCATGGGCGTCATCGGCTGACACGCCGCCGCCTTCATCCGCACCATCCAATCTGAATTTCGGGCGAAATGCCCAGGAGTAAAAAATGGCTGCCAAAGACGTAAAATTTTCTCGCGATGCCCGTGAGCGCATGCTGCGCGGCGTCAACATCCTCGCCGACGCCGTGAAGGTCACGCTCGGCCCCAAGGGCCGCAACGTCGTCATCGACAAGTCGTTCGGCGCACCGCGCATCACCAAGGACGGCGTCACCGTCGCCAAGGAAATCGAGCTTGAAGACAAGTTCGAGAACATGGGCGCGCAGATGGTCCGCGAAGTTGCTTCGAAGACCAACGACATCGCCGGCGACGGCACCACGACCGCGACCGTTCTGGCGCAGTCGATCGTCCAGGAAGGCCACAAGGCGGTTGCCGCCGGCATGAACCCGATGGACCTGAAGCGCGGCATCGACCTCGCGGTAACCGACGTCGTTGCGACGCTGATCAAGAACGCCAAGAAGATCAAGACCTCGGAAGAGGTCGCCCAGGTCGGCACCATCGCCGGCAATGGCGACGAGTCGGTCGGCTCGATGATCGCCGAAGCGATGCAGAAGGTCGGCAACGAAGGCGTCATCACGGTTGAGGAAGCCAAGACCGCCGAGACCGAACTCGAAGTCGTCGAAGGCATGCAGTTCGACCGCGGCTATCTCTCGCCCTACTTCGTCACCAACGCCGACAAGATGGTTGCCGAGCTCGAGGACGTCTACATCCTCCTCCATGAGAAGAAGCTCTCCAACCTGCAGGCCATGCTGCCGGTCCTCGAAGCCGTCGTGCAGACCTCGAAGCCGCTGCTCATCATCTCGGAAGACGTCGAAGGCGAGGCTCTGGCCACGCTGGTCGTCAACAAGCTGCGTGGCGGCCTGAAGATCGCCGCCGTCAAGGCGCCGGGCTTCGGTGATCGCCGCAAGGCCATGCTGGAAGACATCGCCATCCTCACCGGTGGCCAGGTCATTTCCGAAGACCTCGGCATCAAGCTCGAGAATGTCGGCCTCAACATGCTCGGCCGCGCCAAGAAGGTGTCGATCTCCAAGGAGAACACCACCATCGTCGACGGCGCCGGCAAGAAGGAAGAGATCCAGGGCCGCGTCGCCCAGATCAAGCAGCAGATCGAAGAGACCACCTCGGACTACGACAAGGAGAAGCTGCAGGAACGTCTCGCCAAGCTGGCGGGCGGCGTTGCCGTCATCCGCGTCGGCGGTGCGACCGAGATCGAAGTCAAGGAAAAGAAGGACCGCGTCGATGACGCCCTGAACGCGACCCGTGCGGCCGTCGAAGAAGGCATCGTTCCCGGCGGCGGCGTCGCCCTGCTGCGCGCTTCGCTGGCCATCACCGTCACTGGCGCCAACTCCGACCAGACCGCCGGCATCAGCATCGTGCGTCGCGCGCTGCAGGCTCCGGCCCGTCAGATCGCGGCCAACGCCGGTGCGGAAGCATCGATCGTTGCCGGCAAGATCCTTGAGAACAAGGGCGCGACCTTCGGCTACAACGCCCAGACCGGCGAATATGGCGACATGATCGCCATGGGTATCGTCGATCCGGTCAAGGTCGTGCGCACGGCTCTCCAGGACGCGGCCTCGGTCGCCGGCCTCCTGGTCACCACCGAAGCCATGATCGCGGAGGCTCCGAAGAAGGAGTCGGCTGGCGGCGGCATGCCGGGCGGCATGGGCGGCGGCGGCATGGGCGGCATGGGCGGCATGGATTTCTAATCCAGCCAATTTCGCAAGCTTACGAAAGGGCGGCAAGCAATGCCGCCCTTTCTTCGTGCCCATTGCGCCGGTTGTCGGCGACCCGCAAGCCGGGGTATATGCCCGCCAAGGGTTGTGCTTATGTTTGGACGGATAATGCCTTTTTTCCTGGGGCTGGTTTTACTGTTGGGCAGCGGCTGCGCGCGCAGCGATGATGGTACGGTGGTTATTCCGAGATCGCTTGATGCCAGGCGATTCTTTGACAAAGAGCCGCCACCCCTGCAGCAGCCACAGATCGAAACCATCGTGTTTCCGGTTGCGCCACAGGAGCCGGAAAGGCTCGAACCGCGCCGTACGGCAAGTCACAAGACATCAAACAGACGTGCATCGCGGGTCGCAAGTCCTCCGCTCTCCTCTTCCGAGCCGCACAAGCTGCTTGTCTGCAAGAACGTCAGCGAGCCGGGCAAGCGGTACCGTATGGTTTGCGAATAGGGCACTTGGTTTGGCCAGCGTTCTACCCTCAGAGGGTCGCGGCGCCTGGCGCATCGTCTGGAGCGTCGCCGGCATCGTGGTTTATCGCAAGCTGCGCAACTTCCGAGCCGGCATCGAGGCCGACATCTCATGCCTCAAGCGCGCTTACGGCTTGGCGCGCTGCACGTGGCGCGGCCTTGACCACTTTAAGACCTACGTCTGGTCCTCGGTCGTGGCCTACAATCTCGTCCTCTTCACGCGCCTCAAGCCGACCTGATGCTGACCCCTCGGATTTGCGTCGCACCGGCAACAGCCGGCTCGTGGGCGTGCGCGGGTTCGCGCCCACAACACCTTTCCGACGAGACCGTCCCACGTCCTGCCCATACCGCTCAACGCCCATCAACGGCCACAAGCCATTGCAAATGCTCGCAAAAAGAAGCGTTTGTGGATTTTGTGGACGGAAACTAGCCTAGTGGATTGATTCCAACGCTTGGTGCCCGCGTTTGACTGCTGCAATGATCTCATCGGGATCTGCTTTCCAGACGAATGGCCGC